>NZ_JBEXJN010000001.1:0-330583 GCF_040609115.1 Lentzea sp. NPDC004782 | reverse complement strand
GTCCCCCGCCCCGCCTGCCCCCCTCGCGCTGTGCGGCCCTGTTTTGCTGTCGGGGCCAATCCAGATCCAGGTGGTGGATGAAGGCGCCCTTCATCGACCAGCGAGGTGCTCAGCTCGGGGCCCTGGACCTCTGGTTGCGGCGGGCCATCGCGATCAGCTCGGCGTTGTTCCTGGCGCGCCGGCCGTCCGGCATCCGCAGCGTGTCCTCCAGCCCCATGCGCACCTGGTGTTCGAGCGTCGCCGCGTAGGTGAAAACCGGCCACGCGTCGCCGTCGCGGCCGTGCAGCAGGACGGGCAGGCCGAGCGGTTCCACCTGCCGCAGCAGGGTTTCGGCGTTGTCCTGCGTTGCGGTGACGGTGATCCGCGTGGTGCCCGCCGGCAGTTCCCCCAGCTCCTCCGGCACCTCGACGACGAGCTCGACACCGACGTTGACCCGGTGCAGGGCCTGCGCCAGCTCACGCCAGCCGGGTTCGGCGACGTGGACGCTCGCGATGTCGGGACGCCCGGCGGCGAGCGGTGCCCAGCTCGCGATCAGCGTGGCGCGGTTGCCGGGGACGTTCGTCGAGATGCTGATCTCGATGCCCGGTACCGCCGCCCGCACGGTCGCGATGGTGGTGGCGATCTCGGGCCCGGCCAGCGTCGGCGCGCCGATGACGTCCCTCGGGTGGATGTGCACCGAGGTGACGCCGAGCGCGGCGACGTCGGCGGCGTCCTCGGCGAGGCGCTCGGGGGACAGCGGCAGGGCCGGGTGCTCCTCGGCTGCGCGGGAACCGTTCAGACAGGCTTGCAGCACATGTCATACGGTCCCACACAATCACCGCCACCGCGTTGCTCCAACGGCCACCTTTCTCGTCCTGCGGAAGTCGTGAACTGACCCCAGAATCTGCCGTGATCGCCCCACTTCCCGGAGGTATGAAGATCATGGCCGTCACCGTGAACCTGGACCTGCTCCTCGACAAGGCATACGAGAACCTCCCGCTCAGCGAGATCCTGGACGCCCCCGTCGACGCGCTGCAGGGCGTGAGCGCGGGCGACGCGGAGAAGCTCAAGGCCGCGTTCAACATCAAGACCGTGCGCGACCTGGGCACCAACAAGTACTTCCGGGCCGCGGTGACGTTGCTGGACCTCGAGTCCACGGCTCGTTAGAACACGATTCGGTAGGTGACGAAGGGCGTCTTCTCCGCGACCTGGTCGTAGAGCCTGCGGGCGGTCTCGTTCCACTCGCTGGTGTGCCAGTACACGCGGCAGCAGTCCTGCCGTTTCGCCCACTCCGCCACCGCCTCGATGAGCGCGCGGCCGACGCCCCGGCCGCGTGCCTCGGGGGCGGTGAAGAGGTCCTGGAGGTAGCAGACGTCCGGGCCGGACGTGCTGGGGTGCCGGAAGAAGTGCGTGATGCCGACGACCGTGTCGCCGTCGCGGGCGCACAGGGCGTGGATGGTCTTGTCCTCCTGGAACGCCTGCCACTTCTCGTCGTAGGTCTCCTGCGGCAGTGTGCGTTCGTAGAAGGTGTTGTACCCCTCGAAGAGCTCCTGCCACCGCACGCGGTCCGCGGGGCCGAGCGGGCTGATCTCGATCATGCTGATCCCTTTGTTGGTTCTTTTTGGGGTCACCCGGTTGGATGACGTCCGTGTCGACGACCCTCACCACCGAGCTGCTGCTGCACCGCGCGGGCACCAAGTCGTACTGGCGCGGCCTCACCTACCGCGACGCCGTGCTGTCCCTGCGGGTGCACAGCAGGCACGTGGCGGCTCGGGTGCGGGGCAGCGACGACGCGATGTACGTGGTGGAGCTGTCGTGGTCGGGCACGCATCTGGTGGGCGAGTGCAGCTGCCCGCACGGGACGGAGGGCTTCTTCTGCAAGCACTGCGTCGCCGTCGGGCTGGTGCTGCTGGACCGGGGCGAGACCGTACCGCCGCCGGACGCCGAGGACGTGGAGCTGCGCGACGTGCTGAGAGCGCTGCCCGCGGACGTGCTGCGCACGCTGCTGTACGAACAGGCGGCCGGTGACCTCAAGCTGCGGACGCGCATCATGTCGTCGCTGCGCTGAGCGTCAGAGCGGCATCCCGTACGCGGCGCCAGTTCCGCACCTGCAACCCAGCCGTTCGTACAACCGTTGCGCCGCAAGCATCTTCTCCGACTACGGCGTAGCAGTGGAGTTGCTCCTGTCCGGCACAGGCCTGAGGAGGTTGACGTACCAACGACCGTCGATCTTCGACACCACGATCCGCTCGTCATAGCCGGATTGGTCGGCGTTCTTCCCCTTCACGTGGGCATTGGCGAAGTCCGGACCGAACTCCTGGGTGATGTCCGCGGACTCGACCGCCAGCCCTTTGCCCCCGCGGGCCGCCAGGTAGCCGGTCACGTCATCCCGCTCGGGCTCGGGGATCACCTTGCGGAGCGCGGCTTCGTCCTTGTTGTTCATCGCGGCGAGGTAGGTGTCCACAGCCGTCTTCGGGCTTTCGGCACCGGTGTCGTCGCCACCCGAACACGCCGCCAGCACCAGCACCAGCACGGATGCGAGAAAGAAACGTGGGGGGGGCCCCCCCCCCCGCCCCGCCCTGGGGGCGAGCCCCCAGACCCCCGGCCCGTTCGGTTAGAAGCGCGCGCGACCGAGGAACTCCTTCAGCAGCGCCTCATCACCGGACACGTCCAACCCGTCCGGCCCCCGGCGCCGGTACAGCGTCAGCACCAGATCCGCGGCCGGTCCCCGGACGGTCACCGCACCGGAACCCTCGCCCTCACGAGCCACCGGCTTGTCCCCGGTCAGGTCCACGAGCCACTTCGCGTCGGCGTCGGTCGCCTCGAAGGCCAGCGTGCCGGCGCCGAGCAGTTCGGCGAACTCCGGCCGCCGCAGGAAGATCACCCGCAGGCCGACGTTCATCCACTCCCACAACCCGTCCGCGGCCACCACCGGGTCGACCTCGAACGGCAGCCCCAGCGCCTCGAACACGTCGAAGCGGTGCACCCACGTCTCGTGCGCCATCCGCCGCGCCCAGAACTGCGGTCCCGGCTCGTCGGGGAACATCACCGCGATCGGAGCGTCCGGTGACACCTCACGCATCGCCGCGGCCAGCAGGTCCGCGCCCTCGGTCAGCCAGGGGCCGAGCTGGGTGGCCGTTTCGCCGGCGTACTCCGAGACGGAGTGCGCCTTGTTCAGCGAGCGGTCCGCGGTCGGGATCCGTTCCCTGACCAGCTGCTCGATCCAGCGGTGCGCGTAGCCGAGGTGACGCAGCAGCTGGTTCAGCGTCCAGTCCGGTGTCGCGGGCACCGGCACGCTCAGATCGGCGTCGGCCAGACCGGAAACGAGCAGCGCCGTCTGCGCAACGCCCGCGTCGAGCCGTTGCGAGTAAGTCAGCATCCCCATGGTCAAAAACGTACGCGCTCAACGAGTTCCGCGAGCAGGTCCGCGTCCCCGAACACCTCCAGGCCCTCCACCGGCCGCCGCCGGTAGACCGCCAGCACCAGTTCGACGACCGGCCCGCGCAACGCCACCGCGGCCTTCTCGTGGCCGTGCCGCACGACCGGGGCGGTGCCGGTGAGGTCGATCAGCAGCTCGGCGTCCGCGTCGGTGGCGTGCAGGTGCACCGTGTGGCCCGGCCCGAGCAACGGCGCGGTCTGCTCGGGCGTGCGGTAGAACGCGAGTGGCAGGGCCAGGCCGGCCCACTCCGCCAACGTGTCGCGGGCGACCTCGGGGTTCAGTTCGAACGGCAGGCCCAGCGCGGTCACGGCGTCCCAGCGGTGCAGGACGAGCTCGTGCGTCATCCGCCGCGACCACACCTGCGGTCCGGGGTGGCCGCCGAGCGACGCGATCATGAGGTCCGGGTCGACCTCGGACAGCGCGGCCGACAGCGAGGTGGCGCTCTCCAGCAGCCACGGCGCCAGGTCGGAGGCCTGCTCGCCCGCGTAGCCCGACACGTCCATGGCCTTGTTGCGGTCGAACGGGATCTCCGGCGTCCGGGTGCGGATCATCTCGTCGGCCCATCGCAGGGCGTAGCCGACGTGGCGGACGAGCTGGTTCACCGTCCAGTCGGGGCAGGAGGGGACCTGAACGCCCAGGTCAGCGCCTTCCAGCGCGGCGGCGAGCAGGGAAGCCTGGTGGACGATCTCGGCGCAACGGCGCTCGTAGCTCAGCAGGGACATGCCCTCAAAAGTAGGGACGCTGACCGGCGCCTGGGAGGGGCCCACCGGTCAGCGTTCCGTTTTCGAGCATACACCATGATCGAACACTTGTTCGAGTGATCATTGCTGGGCCAACCGGTTAACCGTTAGTAACAACGGCTACCAAACACCACCCGATCGAGGAAGGATGCGTCGGTCCGCCGCATTCCCTGGAGGAAGTTTTGAGACCCACCCTGCCCGGCGTCGGGACAGCGGTGGCGGCGCTCGTTTTCGCCGCCGTACCCGCCGTCGCCGCGCCCAGCCCCGACGCGCTGATCTCCGAGGTCTACGGAGGTGGCGGCAACTCCGGCGCCACGCTCAAGCAGGACTTCGTCGAGCTCGCCAACAAGGGCACGAGCCCGATCGCCCTGGACGGCTACAGCGTCCAGTACATCTCGGCGACCCCCGGCGCGACCACGCAGTGGGGCGTGACCCCGCTGTCCGGTTCGATCGCGCCCGGCAAGACGTTCCTCGTCGCCGAGGCCAAGGGCACCGGCGGCACCGTCGACCTGCCCGCTCCCGACGCCACCGGTTCACTCAACATGAGCGCCACCGGCGGCACGATCGCGCTGGTCAACGGCACTGCGGCCCTCACCTGCAAGACGGCCGCCGACTGCGCCGCCGACACGCGGATCAAGGATCTCGTCGGCTACGGCACCGCGGTCGTCCGCGAGGGCACGGCCGCGGCCGCCCTGAGCAACACCACCTCGGCGTCCCGCGGCACCGGCCTCGGCGACACCGACGACAACTCGGCCGACTTCAAGGCCGGCGACCCGAGCCCGACGAACTCGAAGGGGGAGACGCCTGGCGGAGGCACTCCTCCCAACCCGGATCCCGTGCCCGGCGACAAGCGCATCCACGACATCCAGGGCGTCACGCGCATCTCGCCGCTCCTCGGCCAGAAGGTCACCAACGTCCCCGGCGTCGTCACCGGCACGCGTGCCACGGGTGACCGCGGCTTCTGGATCCAGGACACGGTGAGCCCGGACAACGACCCGCGCACCAGCGAGGGCATCTTCGTCTACACGGCAGGCAGCGCGCCGACCGTGGCCGTCGGCGACAACGTGCTGGTCAGCGGCACGGTCGCGGAGTACCGGCCGGGCGGTGAGACGGGGTCCAACCAGACCCTCACCGAGATCGCCAAGGCCACCACGATCACCGTGTCGACGGGCAACCCCGTCCCGGCGCCGGTCGTGCTGAAGAACATCCCGGCCGGCTACCTGCCCGCGCCCGGCGGCAGCATCGAGCAGCTCCCGCTGGAGCCGGACAAGTACGGCCTCGACTACCTCGAGTCGCTCGAAGGCACGCTGGTCCAGGTCGACGACGCCCGCGTGGTCGGCCCGAGCAACGCGTTCGGCGAGGTCTGGGTGACCGTCAACCCCGACCAGAACCGCAACGAGCGCGGCGGCACCACCTACACCGGTTACGACCAGCCCAACAGCGGCCGCCTGAAGATCAAGGCCACGCCGATGCCGGTCTCCAACGTCGGTGACGTGTTCGCCGGCGCGACCGTCGGTGCCATCGAGTACACGAACTACGGCGGCTACACGCTGGCCGCGTTGTCGTTGGGCCGGCACGTCTCCGGCAACCTGCAGCGCGAGATCACCGCGCCGCAGAAGGAGAGCGAGCTCTCCGTCGCGACCTACAACGTCGAGAACCTCGACCCGTCCGACCCGCAGGAGAAGTTCGACCGGCTCGCCGACGGCGTCACGACCAACCTGCGCAGCCCGGACGTCGTTGTGCTGGAAGAGATCCAGGACAACAACGGCGCGGTCAACGACGGCACCGTCGCGGCCGACCAGACGCTGCAGAAGTTCTCCGACGCGATCGTCGCCAAGGGCGGCCCGCGCTACCAGTGGCGCCAGATCGACCCGGAGAACCTCAAGGACGGCGGCGAGCCCGGCGGCAACATCCGCGTCGGCTTCTTCTTCAACCCGCAGCGGGTGTCCTTCGTGGACCGTCCCGGCGGCGACTTCAAGACCCCGGTCGAGGTCGTGAAGAAGAACGGCCGTGCCGCGCTGTCCATCTCACCCGGCCGGGTCGACCCGCTGAACGACGCGTGGGCGAACAGCCGCAAGCCGCTCGCCGGCGAGTTCAAGTTCCGCGGCCGCACGGTCTTCATCGTCGCGAACCACTTCAACTCCAAGGGCGGCGACGAGGCCATGCACGGCCGCAACCAGCCGCCGACCCGTTCCTCCGAGGTGCAGCGCACCAAGCAGGCGACGGCGCTGAAGGCGTTCACCGAGCAGATCCGCGCGATCGACAAGGGCGCCAACGTGGTCCTCGCGGGCGACCTGAACGACTACCAGTTCTCGCCCGCGGTGAAGACGCTGACCGGCGACGGCAACCTCAAGGCGCTGATCGAGACACTGCCAGTGAGCGAGCGGTACAGCTACGTCTTCGAGGGCAACTCGCAGACGCTGGACCACCTGTTGATGAGCAAGAACATCACGCGCTTCAGTTACGACGTGGTGCACATCAACTCGGAGTTCGCCGACCAGGCGAGCGACCACGACCCGCAGATCGTGCACGCCCGCCCGTCCACGGGCGACGCGAACGTCGACCGGATCGTGTTCGCTCTCGAGGACATCCTCGACTGCCTGAAGAAGTGACCGCTCGTCGCCGCCGCGTCATCCACCCGATGACGCGGCGGCGGCAGCAGCGGCCGCCGCCGCGACCCCGGCCTGAATCGCCTCGACCGCCCGGCGCACGGCCTCGCCCGCCCAGTTGCCGGCGGCGATCTCCCTGGCCCGCCTGGTCATTTCGCGCCGATCGCCGTCGAACACCTTGGGCACCGCCTTCACCGCGTGCAGCAGCGTGATCAACGACCCGGTGCGCGCATCCGGTGCGCGGTACCCGAGCGCGACCTCGCCGGTCGCCCGCCGGACGTCGGCGAACCTGGCCTCGTCGGTGATCACGTAGCTCTTCGCCGGGAAGATCCCGAGTACCTTTCGCGGCTCCACCCGCACGACGCCCCGGCCTTCCAGCTGCGCGATGACGTTGTCCCGCAACCGTTTCCGCAGGCGTTCCACCGCCCGTTGCGGCTTCATCGGCCGGTCGAACCTCGCCACCGACTCCTGCAGCAACGGGTCCCGCAACGGCGTCGGATCGACGACCTGGACCTTCTTGCCGTTCGGCTCGAACGCGACCCGGCCCGAGTTCACCAGCTCGATGAGCACGGCACCGGCGAGCGCGTTCTCCACCGACGTCGAGTCGGCCAGCAAACGGCCGTTCTCCTTGTTGATGAACAACAACATCAGGTCTTCTGCCAGCATCTCAGCTCGAACCCCCTGCCGTTGTGATCGCGGCGGCGACTGTAGTGGCCACCATCATCGCCATGAGCGCGCCTTGGACCGCCTCCATTGCCTTCTTCACCGCAAGCCCCGCCCAGTTTCCGGCCGAGATCTCCTTCGCCCGTGCTTCCATCTCGCGCCGATCGCCGTCGAACACCTTGTGCAGCGCTTTCACCGCGTACAGCAGGGAGATCAACGCCCCGGTGCGCTCGTCCGGCGCCCGGTGGCCCAGCGCGACGTTGCCGACCGCGTCCCGGAGGTCACTGATCGCTTTCCCGTCCTGGATCACGTAACTGGTCGTGGGGAAGATGCCGAGCATCCTGGTCTTCTCGACCGACAGCACACCACGGCCTTCAAGCTGCGCCATCACGTTGTCGCGCACGTGGGTCCGCAGCGTCTCGACCGCCCGCTGCGGCTTCATCGGCCTGGTGAGCCGGCGCAGCGACTCCTGCAGGAACTCGTTCGGCAGCGGTGTCGTGTCGACGACCGAGAGCGTCTTGCCGTCCGGCTCCAACGCCACCCGTCCGGAGTCGACGAGCTCCAGCAGCACGGCACCGGCCAGCGCGTTGTGGATCGACGTCGTGTCCATCAGGACCCGGCCGTCCTCTTCGTCGAGGAACAGGAGCATGAGATCTTCGGGCAGCATGCCCCCATAACGCATCGAGGGCGCCGACCGTTGCAAGTCGGCGCCCTCGATGGGAGCGGAGGATACGGGATTTGAACCCGTGAGGGTGTTAACCCAACACGATTTCCAATCGTGCGCCCTAGGCCACTAGGCGAATCCTCCGTGGCAGAGCCTACCGGACGCCCATCACGCAACCCAAAACGGGGGTGGACGGAAGTTGTCCACAGGTGGGGACAACCCTGTGGGCAACTCGAACACACGTTCGACTCAACCTGTTCGCTACACTGGCTGCGGACCTCGTGCGGCACACATCTCGCGAACCTCCCCAGGGCCGGAAGGCAGCAAGGATAAGCGGGCTCTGGTGGGTGCACGGGGTCCCCTTTTTCTGTCGGTGGTCACCGGTACTGTCTCGGGCGTGGCGCTCGCTCTGTATCGCAAGTACCGTCCGGCCACGTTCTCCGAGGTCGTCGGCCAGGAGCACGTGACCGAACCCCTGCGCACCGCCCTGGCGGCAGGCCGGGTCAACCACGCGTACCTGTTCAGCGGCCCGCGAGGCTGCGGCAAGACCTCCTCGGCGCGCATCCTGGCCCGCTCGCTCAACTGCGTGCAGGGCCCGACGCCCGACCCGTGCGGCGAGTGCAACTCGTGCATCGGCCTGGCCCCCAACGGCACCGGCAGCGTCGACGTCGTCGAGCTCGACGCCGCCTCCCACGGCGGCGTGGAGGACGCCCGAGACCTCCGCGACAAGGCCTTCTACGCCCCGGCGGAGTCCCGCTACCGCGTCTTCATCATCGACGAGGCGCACATGGTCACCACGCAGGGCTTCAACGCCCTGCTGAAGATCGTGGAAGAGCCGCCGGACCACCTGATCTTCATCTTCGCCACCACCGAGCCGGACAAGGTCCTCCCGACCATCCGCTCCCGCACGCACCACTACCCGTTCCGCCTGATCCCGCCGGGCGTCATGCGCACCCTGCTGGAACGCAACTGCGCGGCGGAAGGCGTGGCCGTGGAGCCGGCCGTCTTCCCCCTGGTGATCCGCGCGGGCGGCGGCTCGGCCCGCGACACCCAGTCCGTCATGGACCAGCTCCTCTCCGGCGCAGGTCCCGATGGAGTGAAGTACGAGCGCGCCATCACCCTCCTGGGCGTCACCGACTCCGCCCTGATCAACGACGTGGTCGACGGTCTGGCGGCAGGCGACGGCGCCGCGGTCTTCGGCACCATCGACCGCCTGGTGGAAGCGGGCCACGACCCCCGCCGCTTCGCCAGCGACCTCCTGGACCGCCTGCGCGACCTGGTGCTGCTCTGCGCCGTCCCCGACGCGGCCGACCGCAACCTGGTCAGCGCCCCGGAAGACGAACTGGCCACCATGTCGGCCCATGCAGAGCGAATCGGCCCGGCCACCCTCACCCGCTACGCCGAAATCGTGCACACGGGCCTGGTCGAGATGCGCGGCGCCACCGCCCCGCGCCTGCTCCTCGAACTCCTGGTCTCCCGCATGCTCCTGCCGTCGGTGAGCCAGTCGGAAGCCGCACTGCTCCAGCGCCTGGAACAACTGGAACGCCGCCCCCCGGCGGCCATCGCCGCAAGCGCGGACGCGCCACCGTCCGGTGCTCCGGTCTTCACCCGCAGGTCCCAGCAACCCCAGGCAGCCGAGCCCGCGCAGCAACCGGAACCACCCCGCCCGGCCGCACCGCGGCCCGCCGCGACGATCCCGTCCCAGCCCGTGGCCCCTCCGCAAACGCATGCGGCCCCGCAGGCTCAGGCGGCCCCGGCGCCCCAGCCACCGGCGCAGCCCCAGCCGTCCGCCGAGGTGCCCGCAGAACCCGCCGCGACCGGCGCCCTGGACGCGACGGCGGTCCGCCGAGTCTGGTCGGAACTGCTGTCCGCGGTCCGCTCCTCAAGCCGCAGCACCGAGGCAATGCTGACCAACGCCATGGTCGGCGAGGTCGACGGCAACGTGGTCACCATCGCCCACACCTCGGCCCCACTGGCCCGCCGCCTGGCCGAACCCCGCAACACCGAGGCCATCGCCAACGCCCTCGCCGCAGTGCTTGGCGGCACCTGGCAGGTCCGCTGCGTCCACGGCACCCCGGGCGCCACGCCCCAAGCCGCCACCCCGCCCAAGGCTCCGCGCCCGGCCCCGACCCGCCCGAGTCAGGCCCAGGCCCAACCCGCCCGCCAACCGGAACCCCAGCGCTCAGCGGCCCCCGCACGTCCACCGGCAGACGACGTCCCTCCGCCCCCGGAGCCCCCGGAGCCCGACGAACCGCTCCCGCCGGAACCGGACGACGAAGAGGCGATGCTGGCCGAAGCGGCCCGCCCGGTGGACCCGGACTCGGTCAGCAAGGAACAGGACCCAGAAGCGGTCATGCTCAAACTCCTGGCCGACGAACTGGGTGCCCGTCCGCTGAAAAAGGCGTAGCCGGCCAAGGCCGTACGCTGGAACACACCCCAAGCGCAGCGAGAGAGGACCAGCGGTGCAACCCGGTCAGTTCGACATGCAGGCCCTGCTCCAGCAGGCCCAGAACATGCAGCAGCAGATGGCGACCGCCCAGGAAGAGCTGGCCAACACCGAGGTCACCGGCAACGCGGCCAACGGCCTGGTGACCGCGACGGTCACCGGCGGCGGCGAGCTCGTCAACCTCGCCATCGACCCGAAGATCGTCGACCCGGACGACGTGGAAACCCTCCAGGACCTCGTCATCGCCGCGATCAAGGACGCCAACACCAAGGCCCAGCAGCTGGTGGAGCAGAAGCTCGGCCCGCTGGCCCAGGGCGGCCTCGGCGGCCTGCTCGGCTGACCTGACTCCCGCGCAGCGAAGAAGACCGGCGAAGAGACGGCGAAGAAATGTACGAGGGCCCGGTACAGGACCTGATCGACGAGCTGGGCAGACTCCCCGGCGTGGGGCCGAAGAGCGCCCAGCGGATCGCCTTCCACCTCCTGGCAACCGAACCGGCCGACATCGAGCGGCTGCAGAGCGCACTCCAGAAGGTCAAGGAGGGCGTCGTCTTCTGCGACGTCTGCGGCAACGTGTCCGCCGAGACGACGTGCCGCATCTGCCGCGATCCCAAGCGGGATCTGTCGCTCGTCTGCGTGGTCGAGGAGCCCAAGGACGTCCAGGCGATCGAGCGCACCAGGGAGTTCAAGGGGCGCTACCACGTCCTGGGTGGTGCGCTTGACCCGCTCAGCGGGGTGGGGCCGGATCAGCTCCGCATCCGTCAGCTGCTCAACCGGATCGGCACGGCCACCAACGGTGTGGACATCTCCGAGGTCATCATCGCCACGGACCCCAACACCGAGGGAGAGGCCACGGCCACCTACCTGGTCCGGATGCTGCGGGACTTCCCGGGCCTGACCGTCACCAGGCTGGCCAGCGGTCTGCCGATGGGCGGCGATCTGGAGTTCGCGGACGAGCTCACCCTGGGGCGTGCGCTATCTGGTCGCCGGAGCATGTAGCAGCCGCTCCACCGCGGCTGGGCGACACCCGCCTGGTCGCGGTGGACGGTCCGTCGGGCGCGGGCAAGTCGACGTTCGCGAAGCACCTCGCCGGGCAGCTGAACGCCCAGCTGATCAAAACCGACCACTTCGCGACGTGGGAGGACCCGACGACGCGGTGGTGGCCCTCGCTCGTTCAGGCGCTCGACGCCGTGGCGAACGGTCAGGTGGGCCGCTACCGCAAAGCCGACTGGTCCCAGGGCTTTCCGCGCGTCGGCGAAGGGCCGGAAGTGGTGCTCTATCCACAAAGGACGATCATCCTGGACGGGTTCTCCTCGGCCAGGAAAGCCCTCGAACACCGCCTGAGCCTGAAGATCTTCGTTGACCACGGTGACGAGAAGGCCAGGCTGGAACGTGCGGTGGCCAGGGACGGCGAGCAGCACCGGCACCACTTCATCCGTTGGCAGCAGTACGAAAGAGGCTGGTTCGCGGTCGACGAGACCAGGGCCAGGGCCGACTACGTCGTCACTTCGAGCTGAGCCCGGACCTCCGCGGCTTCCGGTGTCCCGATCTCGCTGAACACCTCCAGCGACGTGGCCCAGTACGCCCGCGCGGCCTCGGGATCACCCAGCGCGGCCGAGGCGTCACCGGCCAGCTGCAGGGCCCGCGCGTACACCCAGCGGTGGCCTGAGTCGGAGCCGACCGAGACCGCCCGCAGCGCGCACTCCAGCGCACCGGACGCGTCGGACGTGTCGAGGTGCGTCCGCCCGAGCACGAGCAGCACCTCCATCTCCGCCAACCGGAACTGCGACCGCCCGGCCTCGACCAGTGCCGCGGACGCCGTCGACAGCGCCTCCTCGTAGCGGCCCGCCAGGCGGTACGCGGACGCGAGGCCGCGACGCGCGGAACAGGCGCCCCACGAGTAACCGGTCTCCAGGGCGATCGTCAGTGCGGACGAGAACTGCTCGATCGCCTCGTCCAGCCGGCCCGCGCCCTCCAGGGCACGTCCGAGCAGGTTCATCGCGTCGCAGACGCTCTTGACGTTCTCCAGGTCCTGCGCGATCTGCATGGCCAGGGACGCTTCGACGGCCGCTTCGTCGAACCGGCCGCGCATGATCAGCGTGATGGCCATGCCCTCGTGCATGGTGTGGCCGAAGTTGCGGGCGGCCGCACGTTCGTACAGCTCGCTCGCGCGCAAGAAGTAGGACGCGCCGGTGTCCGGCTCGCCGCGCCACGCGTGCACCTCGCCCAACGCGCGCATGGAGTTCGCCTGGGTGATCCACGAGTCGATGCGCGTGCCGGCTTCCAGTGCTTCCTCGAACGTCGCGGCGGCGCGGTCGAGCTGGCCCAGCTGCATGTACACGCCACCGAGGTTGAACAGGGCGTTGGCCTGCACCTGGAAGGCACCGATCCGGCGGGTGATCACCAGCGCGCGTTCGAGGTGGTCGGCGGCGTGTTCGAGCTCGCCGAGGTCGATGTAGACGCTGCCGGCGTTCGACAGCACCGCGGCCTCGGCCTCGGGCAGGTCGATGTGCTCCTGCAGCGCGATGGCCTGCTGGTAGTAGCCGAGCGCGTTGCGGTGCTGGCCCGTCACCCAGTACAGCGTGCCCAACGACGACAACATCGCGAGCTGTCCGAGCTCGTCCCGCGGCGCACGTGCGCCCAGCAGCCCGGCCTTGGCGGTCTCGCGCCACTCTGCGGTCAGGCCCTGCGTGTAGAAGTAGCCGCGCAACGCGTCGGCCAGCTGCCACGGCGAGTTCTCCGGATCGCGCTCGACGACGTGCGCGACCAGTGCCACGAGGTTGGCGCGCTCGACGTCCAGCCAGGTCAGCGCCTCGGTGGAGGTGGCGAACGTCCGCGGCACCACGCCGTCCAACGGCGCCGGGCGCGGGAAGCGGAACAGCGTCGACTTCATCGCGGCGGTGGCGTTGTCGACCGAGCGCACCGCCCAGTCCAGCAGTCGCCGCAACGCGAGCCGCGCGTCCGCGTGGCCGTCGTCGAACGCGAGGCGCTCGGCCGCGTAGTCGCGCAGCAGGTCGTGGAACTGGTAGCGGGACGGCGCGTGGTTCGAGATCAGGTTCGCGGTGGCGAGGCGGTCCAGCCGGCGCCGGGCGTCCTGAGTGGTCAGTCCCGACAGCGCCGCTGCCATCTCCGGGGTGAAGTCCGTGCCGGGAACCAGCGACAGCAACCGGAACATCTGCGCCAGCTCGGGCTTCAGCGCCGTGTAGGAGAGGTCGAACGCCGCGTGCACCGCGACCCGTTCGTCGCCCTCCACGGCCAGCGCCGCGAGCCGGTTGCCCGCCCGCAGCTCCTCCACGTAGTCCGCGATGGACAGTTCCGGGCGCGACACGAGGTTCGCCGCGGCGATACGCAAAGCCAATGGCAGATGCGCGCACAACGCCGACAGCTCCAGGGCGGCGGCCTCCTGGGAGGCCACCTCGTCCGCGCCGAGGATGCCCGCGAGGAGGGCCTTGGTCTCGTCCCAGTCGAGCACGTCCAGCCGCACGTTCGAGGCGGCGTGCGACACGGCCAGACCGCGCAGCGTGTCGCGTGAGGTCACCAGCACCGCGCACCCCGGCGAACCGGGCAGCAGCGGCCGGATCTGCTCGGCCGACGACGCGTTGTCCAGCAGCAACAGCACGCGCTGACCGGTCAGGGTCGACCGGAACATCGCCTCCTGCTCGTCCTGGTCGAGCGGCACCTGGTCGGGCTCGGTCCCGAGCGCGCGCAGGAACCGCGGCAGCACGTCCACCGCGCTCAACGGCGGTCCGGGCGCGTATCCGCGCAGGTTGACGTACAGCTGACCGTCCGGGAAGTCCGCCCGCATCCGGTGCGCGGCGTGCACGGCCAGCGCCGTCTTGCCCACGCCGGGCGGTCCGGCCAGCGTGACGACCGGGACGCCCTGGGCGGTCCGCAGCAGCGCGATGATCAACGACACGGCCTCGTCGCGGCCCACGAAGTCCGGGATGTCCGCGGGCAGCTGCGACGGCACGACCCGTTCGGGCTTCGAGGCCACCACCGGCGCGCCGGACGACGCCGCGGCCACCGCGTCGATCGACCCGGACAGCACCTGGCCGTGCACGCGCCGCAGCTCGTCACCGGGGTCGATGCCCAGCTCGTCGCCGAGCAACCGGGAAACCCGCTGGTAGGCGGCGAGCGCCTCGCTCTGCCGGCCGGACCGGTACAGCGCCACCATCAGCTGCGCCCAGAACCGCTCGCGCAACGGGTGTTCGCTGGTCAGCCGGGACAGCTCCGCGACCAGCTCGCCGTGGCGGCCCAGTTCGAGGTCGACCTCGACCCGGCGCTCCAGCACGTGCAGGCGGCGTTCGTTCAGCCGTGGCACCTCGTCGCGGTGCAGGATCTCCGACGGCACGTCGACCAGCGCCGGACCCCGCCAGAGTCCGAGCGCGGCGGCGAACGCGGCCGAGGCGGCCTGCAGGTTCCCGGCGGCGCGCTCCTGTTCTCCCTGGTCGATCAGCGGCTCGAAGCGCATCAGGTCGATCGTCTTCTCGTCGACGTCGATCAGGTACCCGTCCGGCACGGTCCTGATCGGCACCGACGGCCCGAGCAGCTGTCTCAGGCGCATGACGTAGGTCTGCAAGGTCGCGCGAGCCCTGGCCGGCGGGTCGTCACCCCACACGTTGGCGGCGAGCTCGTCCACGGACACCGAAGTGCCCGCACGCAGCAACAACGACACCAGCAGCGCCCGCTGACGTCCGGCGCGGACCAGCAGTGGTTCGGAGTCGAGGAGGACCTGGAGGGGGCCGAGCACGCGGAACTCGACCTGCCTGCTCATGCGACCTCCTCCGCGTGTCGTTGTTGTTTCTACAGCCTAGGAGAGCGTTCGACGCATCTGCCGTGCTCACGTTGGGTCAGCGAACGTGCGCCGGACGTATCAGAATGCCTGGTCTAGTGGCCGGATCGTGACCTGAGTTAACACGGGAGGGGTATGTACAACGGTTATGGTCGGCGACCACACCGTGAGATGTGCGGATTGTCCAAGGGGTGTTTGATGGTCCACTCAGTAACGGCTCGCCGCCGTTGGGTCGCCGCGATCGGCTTCCTCAGCGTCGGCGCGCTGGCCCTGTCCGGTTGCGCGCAATCGCAGCGCGACACCGGTGGCGGCGGTAAGCAGGGCGGCACGCTGACCTTCGGTGCCGCTGGTGCGCCGAAGCTCTTCGACCCGTTCTACGCGACGGACGGCGAGACCTTCCGGGTCTCTCGCCAGATGTACGAGGGCCTGGTCGGCTTCAAGCCCGGCACCGCCGAGGTCGAGCCCGCGCTGGCGACCAAGTACGAGCCCAGCGCCGACGGCAAGACGTGGACGTTCACCCTGCGGGAGGGCGTGAAGTTCCACGACGGCACCGCCTTCAACGCCGAGGCCGTCTGCTTCAACTTCGAGCGCTGGTACAACCAGAAGGGCCCCGCGCAGAGCGACGCCGTCTCCCAGTACTGGCTGGACAACTTCGGCGGTTTCAAGGACACGCCGGACAAGCCCTCGCTGTACAAGTCCTGCACGGCCAAGGACGCCAAGACCGCGGTCATCGAGCTGAACGAGGTCACCTCGCAGTTCCCGTCGGTCCTCGGCTTCACGTCGTTCTCCATCTCCAGCCCGGACGCGCTGAAGAAGTACGACGCGGACAACGTCCAGGCCGCCGGTGACGCGTTCACCTACCCGGCGTACGCGAACGAGCACCCGACCGGCACGGGCCCGTTCAAGTTCAGCAAGTACGACAAGGCCAACAACACGGTGGAACTCGTGCGCAACGAGGACTACTGGGGCACCAAGGCCAAGCTGGACAAGATCGTCTTCAAGATCATCCCGGACGAGACCGCCCGCAAGCAGGCGCTCAAGGCCGGTGACATCGACGGCTACGACCTGCCGAACGCAGCTGACTGGGCCGGTCTGAAGTCCGACGGCTTCAACGTCGCCATCCGCCCGGCGTTCAACGTGTTCTACCTGGGCATCAACCAGAAGAACAACCCGAAGCTCGCCGACCTCAAGGTCCGCCAGGCGATCATGTACGGGATCAACCGCGAGCAGCTGGTCAAGTCGCAGCTGCCCGAGGGCGCCAAGGTCGCGACGCAGTTCATGCCGGACACGGTGAACGGCTACAACAAGGACATCAAGGCCGTCGGCTACGACCCCGAGAAGGCGAAGTCGCTGCTGAAGGAAGCCGGCGCGGAGAACCTCAAGCTGAAGTTCTACTGGCCGTCCGAGGTCACCCGCCCGTACATGCCGTCGCCGAAGGACCTGTTCGGTGCGATCTCCGGTGACCTGGGCAAGATCGGCATCACGTTCGACGTCGTCACCAAGCCGTGGAACGGTGGTTACCTGACCGACGTCGACAACCACGTCCCGGACCTGTTCCTGCTGGGTTGGACCGGTGACAACGGCACCGCCCACAACTGGGTCGGCACGTTCTTCGGCCGCACCGACAACCGCTTCAGCACCGGCGTGTCGGCGTGGGGCAAGACCCTCGCGGACGACCTGGCGAAGGCCAACTCCGAGCCGGACGAGGGCAAGCGCACCAAGCTGTACGAGGACATCAACAAGCGGATCATGGAGGAGTACCTCCCCGCGATCCCGATCTCCCACTCCCCGCCCGCTCTGGTGTTCAAGTCGGACATCAAGGGTGTCGTTCCGAGCCCGTTGACCGACGAGAAGTTCGGCTCGGCCTCCAAGGGCTGAGCTGAACTAGCTCCCACCACAAGAGAACAACGGGGTAGCTCAAGTGCTCCGCTACACGATTCGACGGCTGGTTCAGCTGGTCGGCGTGGTGCTGGTGCTCTCGCTGTTGCTCTTCGCGTGGTTGCGACTTCTCCCAGGAGGGCCGGTTTCGGCCCTCCTGGGAGAACGCGCTACGCCGGAGTCGCGCGAGGCCCTCACCAAGCAGCTCGGCCTTGATCAGCCGATCTTCCTGCAGTACTTCAAGTTCCTCGGTCGTGCGGCGACCGGTGACTTCGGCGTCTCCACCGGCGTCCAGCCGGGTGACTCGGCGCTCGACATCTTCCTGCAGCGGTTCCCCGCGACGATCGAGCTCAGCTTCTTCGCGATCCTGATCGCGATCGCGGTCGGCGTCCCGCTCGGCTACCTCGCCGCGAAGCGCCGCGGCGGCTGGTTCGACAACTTCAGCGTCATCGGCTCGCTGATCGGTGTCGCGGTGCCGGTGTTCTTCCTCGCCTACCTGCTCAAGGACGTGGCGTCGTCGGCGCTGGGCCTGCCGTCGCAGGGCCGCCAGGACGCCATCGACGCCACTCGCGTCACCGGGTTCTTCACCCTCGACGGCATCATCACCGGCGAGTGGGACGCGACGCTCAACGCGTTGGAGCACCTGATCCTGCCGGCGATCGCGCTGGCCACGATCCCGTTCGCGGTGATCTTCCGGATCACCCGCGCGGCCGTGCTGGACGTGCTCGACGAGGACTTCGTGCGCACCGCGGAGTCGAAGGGCCTCACCGCACCGGTGATCCGCCGCCGGCACGTGCTGCGCAACGCGATGCTGCCGGTCGTCACGACGATCGGTCTGCAGACGGGTGCGCTGCTCTCCGGCGCGGTGCTCACCGAGAAGGTGTTCTCGTTCGCCGGTGTCGGTCAGGCGCTCGCCATCGGGTTCGAACGCCGTGACTACCCGGTGCTGCTGTTGTTGATCATCATGGCCACGATCGTGTACGTCGTGGTCAACCTGTTGGTCGACCTCTCGTACGCGCTCATCGACCCGCGCATCAGGACGAGGTGAGCGCCGTGGTGCTCGGACTTCCATCGAAGAAGGAAAAGATCGACGGCATCGCCGAGAGCGCGGGTGTCTCGCTCGCCGCGAGCGCCTGGAAGAGGCTGCGCCGCAGTCCGGTGTTCATCACCGGCGCGGTGATCATCGGCATCTTCGTCGCGTTGTCGCTGCTCTCGCCGTGGATCGCCCCGCACGACCCGTCGGACAAGATGCTGATCGACCAGGTCGTCAAGGCGCGCAACGAGATCCCGCCGCCGCAGCCGGGCCACCCGCTCGGCGGTGACCTGCAGGGCCGTGACTTCCTGTCGCGCCTGCTGGTCGGCTCGCAGCAGACGCTGGTCGTCGGTGTCGGTGCGACGCTGATCGGCCTGACCGGCGGCCTGATCCTGGGCACGCTCGCGGGCGCGATCGGTGGCTGGGTCGACTCGGCCGTCATGCGGCTCGTCGACGTCATGCTCTCGCTGCCGTCGCTGCTGCTGGCGTTCTCGATCGCGGCGATGTTCGCCAAGCCCAGCCAGTTCACCGTGATCCTCGCGGTCGCGATCGTGCAGATCCCGGTGTTCGCCCGGTTGCTGAGAGGCTCGATGCTCGCGCAACGGCACAGCGACCACGTGCTGGCGGCGACCGCGCTCGGCGTGAAGAAGGGCGCGATCGTGTTCCGGCACATGCTGCCGAACTCGCTCAGCCCGGTGATCGTGCAGTCCACGCTGGTGCTGGCGACCGCGATCATCGAGGCGGCGGCGCTGTCGTTCCTCGGCCTCGGCAACCCGGACGACCGGATCCCGGAGTGGGGGCAGATGCTCGGCGACGTGCAGAACGTCTTCGACACGCATCCGCAGCTCGCCGCGTACCCGGCCGTCTGCATCATCATCGTCGCGCTCGGCTTCACCCTGATGGGCGAGACGCTGCGCGAGGCCCTCGATCCGAAGAACAGGCGGTGAGTCGTCGTGGCACTGCTCGAAGTTCGTGACCTCACCGTCGTTTTCCAGCGCAGGGGCGAGGAGCCGTTCCGCGCGGTCGACGGCGTCAGCTTCGACGTCGAGCCCGGCCAGACCGTCGGTCTCGTCGGCGAGTCGGGCTGCGGCAAGTCCGTGACATCGTTGGCGATCATGGGCCTGTTGCCCAAGCGCGGCACCAAGATCTCCGGCACGGTGTCGTACGACGGCGTGGACCTGCTGAAGCTCTCCGACAAGGAGATGCGCGACCGTCGTGGCCGCGACCTCGGCATGGTCTTCCAGGACCCGCTGTCGTCGCTCAACCCCGTCGTCCCGATCGGCCTGCAGGTCACCGAGGTGCTCGAACGGCACCGCGGCATGCCCCGCAAGGAGGCCATGACCGAGGCGAAGGACCTGCTCGACAAGGTCGGCATCCCGGACCCGAACCGGCGGCTCAAGGAGTACCCGCACCAGCTCTCCGGCGGCATGCGGCAGCGCGCGTTGATCGCGATCGCGCTGGCGTGCCGGCCGAAGCTGCTGATCGCGGACGAGCCGACGACGGCGCTGGACGTGACCATCCAGGCCCAGATCCTGTCGTTGATGAAGGAACTGGTGCAGGACCTCGGCACCGCGCTGGTGATGATCACCCACGACCTGGGTGTCGTCGCCGGGCTGTGCGACGAGGTGAACGTGCTGTACGCCGGCAAGGTGGTCGAGAAGGCCATGCGGCACAAGCTCTTCGCCGAGCCGCGCCACCCGTACACGCACGGTCTGCTGGCCTCGATCCCGCGCCTGGACGCGGCCCCCGGCGAGAAGCTGACGCCGATCAAGGGCTCCGTCGCCGACAACATCCCGTGGGCGCAGGGCTGCGCGTTCGCACCCCGTTGCCCGAACGCGCTGGACGTCTGCCGCACGGAGACGCCGGCCGAGGAAGACCAGCTGGGCCGTCTGCTCCGCTGTCACAACCCGGTGGTTCCGGGAACTCCCGCCGCCGAGGAGGTGCCGGTGTGAGCGAGACCCTGGTGTCCGTCCAGGACATGAAGGTGCACTTCCCGATCAAGCGCGGCGTCTTCTTCGACAAGACCGTCGGCCACGTCTACGCGGTCGACGGCGTCGACCTGGAGATCAAGCGGGGCGAGACCTACGGCCTCGTCGGCGAGTCCGGCTGCGGCAAGTCCACCCTCGGGCGGGCGATGCTGCGGTTGAACGAGCCGACCGCGGGCAAGATGGTCTTCGACGGGCAGGACTTCTCGGCCCTCAAGGGCGAGGACCTGCGCAAGATGCGGCGCCGGATCCAGATGGTGTTCCAGGACCCGCTGTCCTCTTTGGACCCGCGGCAGTCCGTGGAGTCGATCCTGGTCGAGGGCCTGCGGGCGCACGACCTGGACAAGGGCAAGGAGTCCACGTCCAAGCGGCTGCGCGAGCTGCTCGCGGCCGTGGGCCTGCCGTCCACCGCGCTGCGCAAGTACCCGCACGAGTTCTCGGGCGGTCAGCGCCAGCGCATCGGCATCGCCCGCGCACTGGCGCTGGAGCCGGACCTGATCGTCGCCGACGAGCCGGTGTCCGCGCTGGACGTGTCGGTGCAGGCGCAGGTCGTCAACCTGCTGGAGGAGCTGCAGGAGCAGTTCGGCCTGACCTACCTGGTGATCGCGCACGACCTCGCCGTCGTGAAGCACATCTCCGACCGGGTCGGCGTGATGTACCTCGGCGGCCTGGTCGAGGAGGCCACCTCCGAGGACCTCTACGCCGAACCGCTGCACCCGTACACGCGGGCGCTGCTGTCGGCGATCCCGGTGCCCGACCCGGTGGTCGAGGACCGGCGCGAGCGGATCCTGCTGGCGGGCGACCTCCCGTCGCCGGCCAACCCGCCGTCCGGCTGCCGGTTCCACACCCGGTGCCCGTGGCGGCAGGCGTCCCGCTGCGACACCGAACGCCCGGCGCTGCGCGAGCTCAAGCCGGGGCACAAGGTGGCGTGCCACTACGCCGAGCAGATCATGTCCGGCGAAATCCAGCCGCACGAGGTGAAGCCGATCCTCATCGAGGAGGACGACGGCATCTCGCCGGACGTCCCGCTCGTGGGACCGGCATCCGTCACCGAGGCGCTCAGCTAGCCGTCCGGGACGACACGCGGGGCCCTTTCGTGCGTTCCAAGCGAACGAAAGCTCCCCGCGTGTCTCACCCCAGTGGCTACTGGGGCTCTAGTGGGTGATGCTCCAGTGTTCTGGTGGACAGTCGTGGGGCGATCTTGCTGAGGGCCGCGGAGATCGCGTCCGTCGAAGGGCTCGAAGGGGTCACGATCGGACGGCTCGCGGTCGAGCTCGGCATGAGCAAGAGCGGCATCTTCTCGCACTTCGGTGCCAAGGAGGAGCTGCAGATCTGCACGGTGCACGCCGCCGCGGAGATCTTCGCGCGGGAGGTGGTGATCGCCGGTGGTTCCGTGGTGGACCTGTGCGAGCGCTGGCTCGACTACTCGAAGCGCCGCGTGTTCCCCGGCGGCTGCTTCTTCGTCGTGACGCGCTCGGAGTTCGCCGCCCGTCCCGGCCGCGTGCGCGACGCGTTGATGCTCTTCAACCTGCGCTGGATCTCACTGCTGGAACGGCTGTGCGGGGACGCGCAGATGGCGTTCGAAGTGGACGCTCTGCTGGCCGCTGCCGACCGTTTCGCGGTGCTCTACGACGACGCTTCGGCGTACGAGAGAGTGCGGTTGGCGTTGCGCGCACGGATCGCCATGCCGACGGGGATGGAGATGAGCGTGGCCACCCCGAACGACAGCAGCATCGCGAGCCAGGCCTCGTCGACGATCTGGCCGCCGACGTAGCCGACGGTGGCGGGGTAGAGGCTCCACAGCGCCGACCCGATCGCCGCGACCGGCACGAACCGCCGCAGTGGCCACTTGAGCGCCCCCGCGAGCAACGCGCCCACGATGCCGCCCGCCGGCAGGAACCGCGCCGCGATGAGGATGCTCTCGCCCTTGGACCCGAGCTGGTCCGCGGTCCACACGACCATGGCCCGCGCCCTGGCGTTCTTGTTGACCTTGTCGAGGGCCTTCATCCCCATCCGGCGGCCAGCGCTGAAGTTGATCATGTCGCTGGCCAGGCAGCCGGCGGCGGCGACGAGAACCACCAGGTACAGCGGAACCTCACCGGACGCGGCCAGGACACCGGCGCCGATGAGCACGGCCTCCGTCGGTGCCAGCGGCACGACGGCGACCAGGAACAGCACGACGAGACTGGCGGCTGCGGTGCTCATGATCGGTGAACGTACGTGACCGAGATGAACAATCCCGACCTGGGTGTTTCTTCAGCGCACCCACAGGGGGAAGTCGATCTACGCTGGGTCGTGCCGTTCACGCTCGCGCATCCCGCCGCGGTGCTCCCGCTGCGCCGGTACCTCTGGTTGCCCGGACTGGTCGCGGGAGCGATGGCACCGGACCTGGGCTACTACCTGCCGGTCGTGCGGACTCACGACGTGCTCGGCGGATCGCTCGCGGCGGTGGTGTTGCTGCTGGTCGGGCGCCTGCTGCTGCCCTCGGTGATGGGGTTGGCACCCGAGTTCGCGCGGGCACGGGTGTCCCGTCCGGGAGAGTTCCGCCGGCCGGTCACGCGGGCGTTGTCCATTGTGGTGGGAGTCCTCACGCACCTGCTGTGGGACGCCTTCACCCAGACCGACGGCTGGTTCGTGCAGCGGTGGGACTGGTTGACCGTCTCGGTCGTCGGTCCGCACCGGCTCTACAACGTGATCGGGTACGTGTCCTCGCTCGGCGGCATGGCGTTGCTGGCCCGGGCGGCTGCGCGCTGTCCGAAAGGGCATGACTGGCCGGCCCGTACCGGGAATTCCCGGTACAAGTTCTGGATCTTCATCGCCCTGGTCGCGGTGATCGGCGTGACCTGGTCTTTGTCTGATCCTGTCAGCCAGATCAGTCTTTATGACTGGGTTCGCCGCTTTCTGCTGGGTCTGGTTCAGGGTGCGGGCGTCGCGATCGCTGTCCACGCCGTGCTGTGGCGCTTCAGCCAGTCACGGAATGACAGGCGATGACTGCTCGCACACCGGCTTGACCTGCTTCTTCGCCCGTCATTAACCTCCGAGCTTCAATAGGAAAGCTTGTTTACCAATCCTTCGCCGCCGCCCTCGCCCAGGAGGACGAAGTGATCAGAAAACACACCCGCACGGGTATCGCCCTGGCGCTGTTAGCGCTGGTGATGCCCCAGATCGCCGGGTCGGGTACAGCCAACGCGGCCGACACCCTGCTCTCCGCCAACAAACCCACCACCACGTCGTCCATCGAAGCGGAGACCTTCGGTGGCGCGAACGCCGTCGACGGAGATCCGACCACTCGCTGGGCGAGCCTCGAAGGCCACGACCCGGAGTGGATCGCCGTCGACCTCGGCGGCAACTCGACCATCTCCAGGGTCAAGCTCACCTGGGAGGTCGCGTACGCCTCCGAGTACAAGATCCAGACGTCCACCGACGGTTCGACGTGGAGCACCAAGAAGTCCCTCACCGGTCAGAACGGTGGCGTCGACGACATCAGCATCGCGACGAGCGGCCGCTACGTGCGGATCTACGGCACCAAGCGCGGCACGCCGTACGGCTACTCGCTGTACGAGCTGGAGGTCTACGGCAGCAACCCCAACGGGGACAACACGCCGCCGACCGCGCCCACCAACCTCGTGAGCACCGGCACCACGTCGAGCTCGGTGAGTCTGCAGTGGACGGCCGCGACCGACAACGTCGGCGTGACCGGCTACGACGTCCTGCGGGGCGGCAGCGTCGTCGGCACGACCGCCGGCACGTCGTTCACCGACACCGGCCTCGCGTCGGGCACGCAGTTCACCTACACCGTCCGCGCCCGTGACGCGGCGGGAAACCTCGGGCCCGCGAGCAACGCGGCGCAGGCGACCACCCAGCCCGCCGCCCCCGGCGAGAACATCACGGTCGTCGTCGCCGGCGACATCGCCTCGCTGACGAACAACGAGCACTACGAGACCGCGAAGCTGATCGACCAGATCAAGCCGAACCACATCCTCACGGTCGGCGACAACCAGTACGACAGCGGCAAGCTCTCGGAGTTCCTGGCCCACTACGACAAGTCGTGGGGCAAGTACAAGAGCATCACCCACCCCGCCACGGGCAACCACGAGTGGGAGGACAACCTCAACGGCTACAAGTCGTACTTCGGCGCTCAGGCCTTCCCGAACGGCAAGCCGTACTACACCTGGGACGCCGGCCAGTTCCACTTCGTCGCGGTCGACTCGAACCCGATGTACGACAACGGCAGCGACTCGACGCAGCTGAACTGGCTGAAGGCCGATCTCCAGGCCAACACCAAGCCCTGCGTCGTCGGCTACTGGCACCACCCGCGGTTCAACTCGGGCAAGTACGGCGACCTGTCCCAGGTGTCCCCGTACTGGAACGCGTTCGCCGACGCCAAGGCCGACGTCGTGTTCAACGGCCACGACCACCACTACGAGCGGTTCTCGCCGCTGAGCAAGACCGGTGCGGTCGACACGGTGAACGGCATGCGGGCCGCGATCGTCGGCATCGGCGGTGACTACCTCTACGACGAGCGCACCCCGCGCCCCGGCGTCGAGAACTACTTCGCGGACAGCCACGGCGTCATGAAGCTCACCCTGTCCGGCGCCTCCTACTCGTGGGAGGTCATCGACACCGCCGGCAAGGTGCGCGACAAGGCCGGTCCCTTCAACTGTCGTTGATCACTTTGGCTGCCGGCGGAGGCCGTCGTGTACATCGCAACCGCTCGACAAGCTCCAGCCGCGGGTGGCACCGGCAGGATCGCGGCGAACGTGCTCGCGCTGGGCGCGGTTTCCCTGCTCACCGACATCTCGTCGGAGATGGTCACCGCGATCCTGCCGCTCTACCTCGTGCTGGGACTGGGGTTCTCCCCGCTGCAGTTCGGTGTGCTCGACGGCATCTACACCGGCGTGACGGCACTGGTTCGCGTTGCCGGCGGACACGCGGCAGACCGCTGGCAACGGCGCAAGCTCGTCGCCGGGCTCGGGTACGGGATCTCGGCGCTGGGCAAGCTCGGCCTGCTCGCCGCCGGGACCTCGGCCGGTGCGATGGGGCTCGTGCTGGCCGGGGATCGAACCGGCAAGGGCTTGCGCACCGCGCCGAGGGACGCGCTGATCACGTTGAGCAGCGAGCCCTCGGCGCTCGGACGCGCCTTCGGTGTCCACCGTGCCATGGACACCGTCGGCGCGTTCCTCGGCCCGCTGGTCGCGTTCTGTCTGTTGTGGACGCTGCCGGCTCGGTACGACGTGGTGTTCGTCGTCAGCTTCTGCTTCGCGGCTGTCGGTTTCCTGGTGCTCGTTCTGTTCGTCCGTGATCACCGCGACGTGCTGCCACGCGTCGCGGTGTCGCTTCGGAGCGCCTTCGGGTTGTTGCGGTCCAGGCCGTTCCGGCGGGTCTGCCTGGTCGCGTGCGGCCTCGGGCTGCTGACGCTGGGAGACGGGTTCGTCTACCTGTTGCTGCAGAAGAAGCTGAACGTCGAGGTCGCCTACATCGCGTTGCTGCCCCTCGGCACGGCCGGCGTGTACCTGCTCGCCGCCGTGCCGATCGGCGCGCTGGCCGACCGGGTGGGGCGGTGGCGGATCTTCCTCGCGGGCCACCTCGCGCTGCTCGGCGCGTACCTGCTGTTCTTCGGTGCGTCCGGAATCCCTTTGCTGGTAGGGGTTCTGCTGCTGCACGGGTTGTTCTACGCGTGCACCGACGGCGTGCTGATGGCCGTCGCCGGGCCGATGGTGCCGGAGGAGCTGCGCACGTCCGGTCTGGCCCTGCTCCAGACCGGCCAGGTGCTGGCCCGTGCGTGTTCGTCTGTCCTGTTCGGCGCTCTTTGGACGTGGTTCGCTTGATGAGGATCCTGATCGTCGTCGCGGCCGTGATCGTTCTGGGCATCGGTGCGACCGCGTACGCGCTGCGCTCACCGGACGAGGTTGTCGTCGCAACGGAAGCGGGACCGGTCGAACTGACTCCCGGCAGGCTGCTGTTCGTGGACGACGCCAGCGGCAAGGTGGCTTCCGTGCCGTTGTCCTCACCCGCCGGTCCCCGTCGGGTGAGTTCGTTGTCCTGCAAGCGTTTCTACACGGCCGCGCGGCAAGGGCTGTGCCTCGCGGACGCGTCGCGGCCGATGCCGGGTGCGACGGCGGTGTTCGTCGACCAGGCGTTGACCGAGCGGCGGCGGGTGGAGGTGGCGGGCGTGCCGAACCGCGCCAAGCTGTCGGCGGACGGACGGATGGCGTCGTGGACGACGTTCGTGACCGGTGACTCGTACGCGCAGTCGAACGCGTTCTCCACGCGCACCGGGATCTTCGACACCCGGACCGAGGAGTACGCCAGCAACATCGAGGGCCTGCGCGTCGAGGGCAGGAAGATGACCAACGACATGAACTACTGGGGCGTCACGTTCACCTCGGACGACCGCCTCTTCTACGCCACCCTCGGCGTCGGCGGGAAGACCTACCTCATCCAGGGCGACGCGGTCGACAAGTCCGCGAAGGCGTTGCGGGAGAACGCCGAATGCCCGTCGCTGTCACCGGACGGCAGGCGCGTGGCGTTCAAGAAGCGGGTGCCCGGCGACGGCGCGCGGCCGTGGCGGGAGCACGTGCTGGACCTGAGCACGATGGTGGAGACACCGCTGGCCGAGACGCGTGGGATCGACGACCAGGTCGTGTGGCTCGACAACGACACCATCGCCTACGGCCTGCCGGGTGAGGGCATCTGGGCCGTACCGGCGAACGGGGAGGGCGCGCCGCGGCAGCTGGTGCCGCACGCGTCCTCCCCGTCGCTGGTTATCGGTTAGCCCTGTTGACGGCCGACACGATCGCGCGGAACGAGGCGGCGACCGTGGAGCTGTCGATGCCGACGCCCCACAGCACCCGGTCGCCCACCGCACATTCGAGGTAGGCGGCGGCGCGGGCGTCGTCACCGGCGGACAGCGCGTGCTCGGCGTAGTCCAGCACCCGCACGTCGTAGCCCACCGACGCGAGCGCGTCGACGAACGCGGCGATCGGACCGTTGCCGGACCCGGTGATCTCCTGCTGCTCGCCGTCGATCAGCAGCGTCGCGGTGATCTCCTCGTGCCCGCTGCCGTCCGACGACGCCTTGTGCTTGAGCAGGTACAGCGGCACCCTGCCGTGCAGGTACTCCTCCGCGAAGGCGTCCCACATCTCCTTCGGGTTGATCTCGCCGCCCTGCGTGTCGGTGACCTCCTGGATCACCTTCGAGAACTCGATCTGCAGGCGCCGCGGCAGGTCCAGGTGGTGCTCCTGCTTCATGAGGTAGGCGACGCCGCCCTTGCCGGACTGCGAGTTGACCCGGATGACGGCCTCGTAGTTGCGGCCGACGTCCTTCGGGTCGATCGGCAGGTACGGGACCTCCCACGGGAAGTCGTCGACGTGCTGCCCGGCGTCCTTGGCGTCGGCCTCCAGGGCCTCGAAGCCCTTCTTGATCGCGTCCTGGTGGGAGCCGGAGAACGCGGTGAACACCAGGTCGCCGCCGTAGGGGTGGCGCTCGGGCACCGGCAGCTGGTTGCAGTACTCGACCGTGCGCCGGACCTCGTCGATGTCGGAGAAGTCGATCTGCGGGTCGATGCCCTGGCTGAACATGTTCATCGCCAGCGTGACCAGGCAGACGTTGCCGGTCCGCTCACCGTTGCCGAACAGGCAGCCCTCGATCCGGTCCGCACCGGCCAGGTAGCCGAGCTCCGCCGCGGCGACACCCGTGCCGCGGTCGTTGTGCGGGTGCAGGCTCAGGATGATCGAGTCGCGCCGGTCGAGGTTGCGCGACATCCACTCGATGCTGTCCGCGTAGACGTTCGGGGTGGCCATCTCCACGGTCGCCGGCAGGTTGATGATCAGCGGCTTCTCCGGCGTGGGCTGGATGACCGCCGTGACGGCGTTGCAGACCTCCAGGGCGTACGTGAGCTCGGTGCCGGTGTAGGACTCCGGGCTGTACTCGTAGCGGAAGTCGGTCTCCGGGTAGTCCTTCTCCTGTTCCTTGGCGAACTTCGCGGCGTCCACGGCGATCTTCTTGATGCCTTCGCGGTCGCTGCGGAACACCACCCGGCGCTGCAGGATCGACGTCGAGTTGTAGAAGTGGACGATCGCCTTGTTCGCGCCGCGCAGCGACTCGAACGTGCGCGCGATCAGCTCCTCACGGCACTGCGTCAGCACCTGGATGGTGACGTCGTCCGGGATCGCGCCGTCCTCGATGATCTCGCGGACGAAGTCGAAGTCGGTCTGGCTGGCCGCGGGGAAGCCGACCTCGATCTCCTTGAAACCCATCCTGACCAGCAGGTCGAACATCTTGCGCTTGCGCGCCGGCGACATCGGGTCGATCAGGGCCTGGTTGCCGTCGCGCAGGTCCACCGCGCACCACAGCGGAGCCTTCTCCACGCGTTTCGTCGGCCAGGTGCGGTCCGGTACGTCGACCACTTCGACCAGCTCGTGGAACGGGCGGTAGCGGTGGAACGGCATGCTGCTGCCCAGCTGGGGGTTCCACTTCGGCTGGGAGTCCGGGGCCGGGCGCGCGGGCTTGCGGATGCGGCTGTTACCGGAGGTGTAGGCGTCTGGAGAGGTCATTTTGGGTGCTCCGTGCTGGTCGTGATGGAAACGACCGGCGGCAACGCTGAATCCCGCGACGGGGGGCCGGTCTGATCAGACCCCGTCACGGCAGCGAAGCAGGAGGGAACGCCACACGCTGCACAGAGTAGCCACAGATCGGGGCGGGACGGAACCGCGTCGCCCGGATCGTGGGACGGGACGCGGTGCGGGTGGTGGTCAACCTGCAAGTTTCGCGGCGCTCTGAACTGGGAAAAGTTCAGGCATGTCCAGATTACGTACGACCAGTGGCCGCGGCACGGCTTCACGCGTGATCAGCGGCATCGGTGTGGTCTTCGCCCTGATCGAGATCCTCTACATCCTGATGATCGTGCTCGGTGCGAACCAGGCGAACGCCTTCTTCAAGTTCATCCAGTCGCTCGCCGAGCCGCTCGCCCTGTTCTTCCCCGGCCTCTTCAACACTGGCAACTACAACGTCGACGTGCTCCTGAACTACGGTCTCGCCGCCGTGTTCTGGCTGGTCGTGACCGGCATTCTCGCGCGTGCGGTATCCCGTTACTGAGTAGTACATTCCCGGCCTATGCGTACGCGTGCGGTCGGGATCGCGGCAGGTGTCGTCAGCTGGGTCGGCCTCGCGCTGGCGGTCGTGCTCGTCGTTCACGTCGTGCTGACCGTCGGCGGGGCCAACCCCGGCAACCCCATCACCACCACGGTGCGGGAGGTGGCCGAGCCGGTGGCGCTCGCGTTCAAGGACCTCTTCTCGCCGCCGGACGCGAAGCTGGGGGTCATCGTCAACTTCGGGCTGGCGGCGTTGTTCTGGCTGGCCGTTCGAGCGATCGTCCTGAAGCTCGTGAGGCGCCTCAACTAGGTTCGAAGGCATGGCGCGCGACGACTTCTGCAACAACTGCGGCACGGCGTATGCGGATACGCGGAGTTACCCGCGCACGTGTCCGAGTTGCACGCACGTGGTGTGGGCCAACCCGGTGCCTGTCGTGGTGTTGCTGGTGCCGGTGAAGGACGGGCCGCGCACCGGGTTGCTGACGGTGCGGCGGGCGATTCCGCCGGTGGGGGAGCTGGCGTTCGTCAGCGGGTTCATGGATCGCGGGGAGTCGTGGCAGGAGAGTGCCGCGCGCGAGCTCGAAGAGGAAGCCGGGCTGCGGGTCGATCCCGGTGAGCTGCGGCCGTTGTACTTCGTGTCGACGCCGGACGGGGCGACGGTGTTGTTGTTCGCGACGGCGCCCGAGATCAACGCTGAGGACATGCCGCCGTTCGTGCCGAACGAGGAGGCGTCGGAGCGGAAGGTCATCTTCGAGTGCGTGCCGTTGGCGTTTCCGCTGCACAACGAGATCGCCACGAAGTACTTCCTAACCGAACAGTGACTGGCCCCAGGTGCCGGTGAAGACGGTTTCGGCGAGCGGGTGGCGCCGGCGTTCGCGCTGCTCGCGGACTTGCAGGTCCTCCGGGAGGTCTTCCAGGCGGCCCGGGCGGCCGATGGCCATGGCGACGAGCGGGCGCACGTCGGCGGGCATGGCGAAGGCCTCGTGGGCGGCCGCCTTGTCGAAGCCGCCCATCATGTGTGCGATCAGGCCCAGGTCGACGGCCTGCAGGGCGATGTTCTCCATGGCCAGGCCCAGGCCGAACTCGACGTTCGGGAGGTCGCCGCGGTCGTCCGCGGTGATCACGCAGCCGATGAGGAGCACGGAGGCGCGGAAGGCCCAGGTCTTGTTGCCGGGGCGGAGGGTGTCGAGGATCGCGTCGAACGTCGGCGTGCCGCGGTGGCCCACCACGAAGCGGGCCGGTTGGCTGTTGCCGTGGGACGGGGCCCAGCGGGCCGCTTCCAGCAGGGTGCGCAGCTCGTCGTCGGAGACGCTTGCGTCAGGGGAGAAGGCTCGCGGGCTCCAGCGCTGGGCGATCAGCTCGTTCATCAGATCGCATACTGCCAAACGGCCAGCGAGTAGGCACCGAACCAGGCGCTGAACAGGGTGGCCAGGCCGAGCACGGTCAGCACGGTGGACAGCCGGCGGCGGGCCAGGACCAGGGCCAGCGGGATCAGCAGCGTGAAGGCCGGCAGCAGCAGGCGCGCCTTGGAGTTCATCAGGCCGTTCGAGCCGAGGTCCATGACCAGTACGCCGATGCCGTACACGATCAGCGGCCACTCCAGGCGGCGCTGGAAGGCGTAGAAGACCAGGACGATCGCCGCGATCAGCAGCCAGACGGTGCCCGTTTCGAGTTCCGAGCGAGGGTTGCCGAGGTGCTCGAAGGCGAACTTGAGGGTGGCGGCGCCGCCGTCGAACTTCGAGTTCCAGCCGCGTTGCTGCACGCCGAACCAGCCCGCCAGGTCGCCGGTGCGCACCGCCACCCAGCCCAGGTAGCCGAGCAGGCCCAGCGGGGCGACGAGGCCGCCGACCCACGCGCGCCAGTCGTGCCGGTCGGCGACGATCGCCACCAGGGCCGCGAGCACGACCGCCGCGATCAGGGCGGCCGCGGTGGGGCGGACCAGGCCCGCGGCCGCGCAGCAGACGCCCGCGAGGATCCAGCGCTTGCGCACCACACCGACCAGGGCCCACGCGGCGAACGCGCAGAAGGTCGCCTCCGAGTAGGTCATCGACAGCACGACGGCCATCGGGGAGGCGGCGAACAGGGTGACCAGGACCAGGCCCGCCGCCGTGGAGCCGGTGCGCACCGTGCGGCCGAGCACGAACAGGGCGTAGGCGCAGAACAGGCCGCTGATCACGCTCACCGCGAAGCCGGCGCCCTCCACGCTCACGCCCGGCAGGCCGTGCACCCACCTGACCAGCGCCGGATAACCGGGGAAGAACGCGAGCGGGGTCTCGGCGGTGCGCCTGCCCGCCGCGTCGGCCAGGCGGGACGGGACGTCGTTGTAGCCGCCGGCGGCGATGCCGAGGAACCACTCGCCGTCCCACGACCTCAGCTCGCCCATCGCGGTCATCGCCGAGCCGCGCAGCTCGTTCTGGTAGTCGACCACGAGCTGCAACACGTACACGCCGACCTGTCGCACGAACAGGTAGATCAGCGCCGGGACCGACCACAGCGCGGCCGGATGTTCGAGCGCCGCGGCCAGCCGTGAGCGCGCACCGTTCTCATGCACGGCCTCTGGGGCCTCCACGTCAAAGGCGGTCGACGACACCCGGACAGAGTAGTCACGCGTGTCACGGCTCCAGAGTCTCACCAGGTGGTCCGGGTAGGCTGCCTACGACGTGCAGTTTTAGTCGCGTGAAGGAGGTCAGGTCGGTGGCGCTCGTCGTCCAGAAGTACGGCGGTTCATCGGTTGAGAGTGCCGAGCGGATCAAACGCGTGGCCGAGCGCATCGTCGCGACCAAAAAGGCGGGGAACGACGTCGTTGTCGTCGTGTCCGCCATGGGTGACACGACCGACGAGCTGCTCGACCTCGCCCGCCAGGTCTCCCCGGTGCCGCCGGCGCGTGAGCTCGACATGCTGCTCACGTCCGGTGAGCGGATCTCGATGTCGCTGCTCGCCATGGCGATCCACTCGCTCGGTGCCGAGGCCCGCTCGTACACGGGCTCGCAGGCAGGCGTGATCACGACGGCGGTGCACGGCAAAGCCCGCATCATCGACGTGACGCCGAGCCGCATCCAGGACGCCACCTCCGAGGGGGCCATCGCGATCGTCGCCGGCTTCCAGGGCGTCTCCCAGGGGTCGAACGAGATCACCACGCTCGGCCGGGGCGGCAGCGACACCACCGCGGTGGCGCTCGCGGCCGCGACCAAGGCCGACGTGTGCGAGATCTACACCGACGTGGACGGCGTCTACACCGCCGACCCGCGCATCGTGCCGAACGCGAAGAAGCTCGACACGATCACGTACGAGGAAATGCTCGAGATGGCCGCGTGTGGCGCGAAGGTGCTCATGCTCCGCTGCGTGGAGTACGCCCGCCGCTACAACGTGCCCGTGCACGTCCGCTCTTCGTTCAGCAACAAGACCGGAACGATCGTGTCCGGTTCAGTGGAGGACCTTCACGTGGAACAGGCGATGATCACCGGCGTCGCGCACGACCGGTCTGAAGCCAAGATCACCGTTACCGCCGTCCCCGACCACCCCGGCATCGCGGCCAGGATCTTCCGCGTCGTCGCGCAGGCCGAGCTCGACATCGACATGGTCGTGCAGAACGTCTCGCAGGCCGCGTCGGGCAAGACGGACATCACGTTCACGCTGGCCAAGGTCGACGGCCCGCGCGCGGTGGCGGCACTGGAGAAGGCCCGCGGCGAGATCGGCTTCGACCAGGTCCTCTACGACGAGCACGTCGGCAAGGTGTCGCTGATCGGCGCGGGCATGCGCTCGCACCCCGGCGTCACGGCGACGTTCTGCGAGGCGCTGGCCACGGCCGGCGTCAACATCGACATCATCTCCACCTCGGAGATCCGCATCTCGGTCATCTGCCGCGACACCCAGCTCGACGACGCCGTCCGTGCCCTGCACGACGCGTTCGAGCTCGGTGGCGACGAAGAGGCCGTCGTCTACGCAGGGACTGGCCGATGACCGCGCCTGTACTCGCGCTGGTTGGCGCGACCGGTGCCGTGGGCACCGTGATGATCGACATCATGAACACCCGCTCCGACTTCCCGTGGGGCGAGGTCCGGCTGATCGCGTCCCCGCGCTCGGCGGGCAAGAAGATCAGCGTGCGCGGCCAGGAGCTGACGGTCGTCGCGCTGTCGCCCGAGGCGTTCGACGGCGTGGACATCGCGATGTTCGACGTGCCGGACGAGGTCTCGGCCGAGTGGGCACCGGTCGCCGCTTCTCGTGGCGCCATCGCGATCGACAACTCCGGCGCGTTCCGGATGGACCCGGACGTGCCGCTGGTCGTGCCCGAGGTCAACGCGGACCAGATCGACAACCGCCCGCGCGGCATCATCTCGAACCCGAACTGCACGACGCTGTCGATGATGGCGTCGCTCGGTGCCCTGCACCGCGAGTTCGAGCTGAAGGAACTGGTCGTGGCCTCCTACCAGGCCGCGTCCGGTGCGGGTCAGTCCGGCATCGACCGCCTCTACGCCGAGATCAGCGCGCTGGCCGGCAAGGAGGCGGGCGTCGTCGCCGGTGACGTGGCCGAGGCGCTCGCCGCCGCCGGTCTGTCCGCCGCCGACTCGCCGTTCCCGGCTCCGCTGGTGCTGAACGTGGTGCCGTGGGCCGGTTCGCTCAAGGACGACGGCTGGTCGTCGGAGGAGCTGAAGGTCCGCAACGAGGCCCGCAAGATCCTCGGCATCCCGGACCTGAAGGTCTCGGCCACCTGCGTGCGCGTCCCGGTCGTCACCACGCACTCGCTGTCGGTCCACGCGACGTTCGCGCGCGAGGTCACGGTCGAGGCGGCGCACAAGATCTTCGAGGCCCAGCCGACGATCGTGCTCGTCGACGACCCGGCCGCGAAGCGCTTCCCGACGCCCGCCGACGTGGTGGGCGGCGACCCGACGTACGTGGGTCGCGTGCGCCAGGCGCTGGACTTCCCGAACACGCTGGACTTCTTCGTGTGCGGTGACAACCTGCGCAAGGGTGCCGCGCTGAACACCTACGAGGTCGCGGAAGAGCTCGCGAAGCGCCTCTGAGCGCCCTGCAGAGGTCTTGTCCGCAACTCGTCTGCCGGGCAGTTACGTGGATGAAGGGCTCCTTCATCCACGTCAGGTGGAGGAAGGAGCCCTTCATCCACCTCGGCAGATGGCAGCAGATGGCGAGTTGCGAACTCGGCTTCCCGTCACCTGCTCAGAAGTAGAACTCCCGCCGCCGCCCGGCCTGTTATGGTCGGGCGGCGATGGGGGAGATCGAATGGATCAGGCCGCCCCGGCTGAGTCAGGTCGTGGCCGCCTATCAAGGCTTTGCACACGGCGCGGGTGTCCGAACAGGACTCGTCGACCAGCTGGTCGCGTGTTCGGCGGAGGATCCCGCGGCCGCGCTGGCGGAGTGGGCGGCCAAGCCCGCCGTGCAGCCGGACCTGGTGTCCCGGCAGGTCACCAACAGCCGCCGGACCACCTCACAGGGGCCTGGCGCGTTGATCTGGGCGCTGCCCGCCGCCGTGCGACGACTCGAAGCGGACCGGATCCGCGAGCTGGTCGCGCTCACCCACGGCGAGGACTCGCCGGCCGCCGATGCCGTGATCGCACTGGCCGAGCACCTCTTCACACCTGAGCAGCTCGATCCCCCCGACGCCGACCCGTGCACGGCCGCCGGTGCGCTGGCGCAGGCCGTTCGTGGCGAGGGACGTGGTGTCGCGCGGGCGATCGCGGGTGCTCTGCGGGGCGGACCGGAGCACGAGATCGGACGCGTGGCCGAAGAGCTGTACCGGAGGTCGTGGTGAACCGCGAGGAGGCGCTCGCGCTGGCCGCGCCGTGGATCGCCGAGCGGGGCGAGGACTTCCGCATCGACGAGGACAGCGTGTTCCGCACGCGGGACGGCTGGGAGATCGGCTACGCGGTGCCGAGCGAGGACGGCCGTGTCCGATCGGGCGGCCGCTGGCCCAAGCAGGGCGTCGAGGTGCACGTGCTGGGCACCACGTCGGTCATCGAGGACGGCAACGTCAGGGACCGCCCGTGGGAGGCGCGGTTCGACCCCGAGCTGATCACGTTGCCCGGCATGCGCACCGACCCGAACTTCACCGCCGTCGCCGGGTGGATCGCGAAGGACGGCGGCGAGTTCCACGCGAACCCGGCGCACGTGCCCGGACCTCTCGCGTCCGGCGACCCTGTGCCGCTGACCCCGATGGAACGGTTCCTCGACTACGTCGACCGCGGTTGGTACCAGCTGGACCAGTTGGGGCACAACGGTTTGCACGGCGAGGTCCTCATCCCCGGCGAGGTGTCGGCGACCCGGTTCGACTTCCCGGACGTCCAGCCCGTCTTCACCAGGCCGGACCTCATGCCGGACGGCACGACGGCCTGGACGCGGGTCGGGCTGAACACCTTCATCACCAAGGTCTTCAGCAGGGACTTCTCCGGCACGCGCCCGGAGAAGCTGCACATCAACCCCGGCCACCGCCACGACACCGAGCTGGACCTCCGGATCTTCCCCGACGAGGCCGCGCAGCACCTGCGGATGTGCGACTGCGGGCGGTACGGCAGGTTCGTCGTCGAGCACTCACCGTGGCTGAGCAGCGCCGACATCCAGGCGCTGAAGCGCATCGCGAGCGTGCCGCCCGTCGACGTGGTGCCGGTGCGCACACTCAAGATCGAGTTCACCCTGGGCATGGACGACCAGGGCCGCCGGTTCCTCGTGCGGGAGCCGGAACCGAAGCAGGACAACGGAAAGCTGCGCGGCTGCCTGATCGGCGGGGCGATCGGCGACGCGTTGGGCGCCAACACCGAGAACCTGCCGATGGAGGTCGTCTACGAACGGCACGGCCCGGACGGCATCACGGACCTGCCGGACGACCCGGCGATCACCGACGACACGCAGATGACGCTGTTCACGTTCGAAGCGGTGATCAGGGCGCACGCGCGCAAGCGGATCACCGGCACCGCGGACGTGCTGGAAACCCTGCAACACGCCTGTCAGCGGTGGCTGCACACGCAGAAGACGCCGTGGGAGAAGGCCCGCGGCCCGCTGTCCACTCTGGACGAACCGGACGGCTGGCTGATCGGCCACCGCGACCTGTTCCGCATGCGGGCGCCGGGTTTGACCGTCACGTCGGCGTTGCAGCAGTACGCCCGCACCGGCGTGATGGCCACGAGCAGCAACCCCGCCAACAACTCCAAGGGCTGCGGCGGTGCCATGCGCGTCGCCCCGATCGCCTTCTACGCGGACGACGCCCAGCAAGCCTTCTCGTTGGCGAAGTACGCCGCCGAGCTCACTCACGGCCACCCGAGCGGCTACCTGTCCGCGGGGTTCCTCGCGGTGTTGGTTTACGAAGCGTTGCAGGGCAAAGGACTGCTCGAAGGCGTCGACTCCGCGATGAAGGAGATCGTCCGGCACGAGGACCACGAGGAGGTCGTCGCCGCCGTCGAGCACGCCGTCGAACTCGCCGCTCTCGGCGACCCGAGCGTGGCGCGCGTCGAGGAGCTCGGGCGTGGCGGTGTCGGTGACACGGCTCTCGCGATCGCGCTGTACTCGGCGTTGGTGACCGACGACCCGAACGAGGCGTTGCTGATCTCGGTCAACCACGGTGGCGACAACGACTCGACGGCGTCGATGTGCGGCAACCTCGTCGGCGCGCTGCACGGCGTCGACAGGATCCGCACCGACTGGGTCGAGCGCGTCCAGTTCCGCGAGGTCATCGACCAGATGGTCGAGGACTGGGCCGCCGAGACCGGGCCGAACCCGCCGATGGCGCAGGAGTGGTTCACCCGCTACCCGCCCTCCTAGGCTGACGTCATGGCGGAGAGCGACGAGCAGTACGACGCGCTGGGCGCGGTCTACGAGCGGGCCAAGCACATCCCGACCGGGCTGGCCGAGCGCGCCACGTTGCTGTCCGCGGTCGGTGACCTGCGCGGGAAGTCCGTGCTGGACGTGGCCTGCGGCACCGGCTTCTACGCGCGGCTCTTCCACGACCTGGGCGCGGCCCGCGTCGTGGGCGTCGACTCGGCCGGCGAGATGATCGGTTACGCCCGGTACGTCGAGGAACGCGAACCGCGCGGCATCAGCTACGAGCAGCACGACGCGACCGCGCTGCCGGTGCTCGGCGAGTTCGACGTCGTGACCGCAGTCTGGTTGCTCGGCTACGCGGACGACGAGGCCGCGCTCGACGCCATGATCGGCAATCTCACCGCGAACCTCGTGGCAGGCGGGCGGCTCGTCGTGCTGGTGCCGAACCCGGAACCGGACTGGGAGCTGTACGCGGAGTACGGCCGTTACGGCTACAAGATCACGCCGACCGGTCCGATGAACCTGAAACAGCCGGTCACGGTGCACGTGCTGGGCGACCCGCCGTTCGACTTCGACTCCTTCTACTGGGAGCGCGGCGCGTTCGACGGCGCGCTGACCCGCGCGGGTCTGACCGGCGTGACCCGTCAGCCGACCGTGACCCCGGACGAAGGGAAGTTCTGGGACGCGCTGCGGAAGTGCCCGAGCTTCGGCGTCTTCACGGCAGTGCGGGCCGGCTCGTGATCGTGCTCGCGGTGGACCTCGGCACCACGGCCACCAAGGTCGTGGCGGTCGACGCCCAGGCCCGTGTCGTGGCCTCGACCGAACGCGGCTACCCGATGCGCACGAGCGGCGCCGAAGCCACCCACGATCCGTTCCAGGTGCTCAACGCCGCCCTCGACGCGTTGGCCGAACTGGCGTCCGACGACGTCCGCGCCGTCGCCCTGACCGGTGCCATGCACTCGATCATGGGGCTCGACGCCGACCTGCGCCCGGTCACGGAGTCGTTGAGCTGGGCCGACAACCGCGCGGTCGAGCAGACCGAACGCCTGCGCGGCACGCCGGAAGGCCGTGAACTGCACCAGGCGACCGGCACGCCGATCCACTCGTTCACGCCGCTGATGAAGCTCGCCTGGTTCCACGAGAACGGTGTGCGCGCCGCGAAGTGGTGCGAGATCAAGGACTTCGTGCACCTGCACCTGACCGGCGAGCTGCTCAACGAGCACTCGTGCGGTTCCGGCACGGGACTGATGAACATCCACACGCTGCAGTGGCACGAGCCGTCGCTGGAGTTCGCCGGCGTGACGGCCGACCAGCTGCCGCCGCTCGTCGAACCCACGCACTCCACGCCGCTGAAAGCCGAGATCCCCGGGCTGCGCAAGGGCATCCCGGTGATCATCGGCGGCGGTGACGGCCCGCTCGGCAACCTCGGCGTCGGCGCGGCCACGCCCGGTGCGGGTGCGGTCTCGCTCGGCACCTCGGGCGCACTGCGCGTGGCGCAACGAGGTCCGGGCGTCGACGAGGAAGGCCGCACCTTCAGCTACGCCATCGCCGAGGGACTGTGGGTGCGTGGCGGTGCGATCAGCAACGGCGGTGTCGTCGCGCAGTGGGCCGCCGAGACGTTCGGCATCCCGGTCGGCGACCTGCTGGGCCGGGCCGCCGCGGTCGACTCGGACGGCCTGGTCGCCCTGCCGTACCTGCTCGGTGAACGGGCGCCGTGGTGGGATTCGACCGCGCACGCCGCGTTGCTCGGCCTTCGACGCGAACACACCCCTCAGCAGATCACCAAGGCTCTGGTCGAGGGTGTGTGTCAGCAGCTGGCGCTGGTGCTGGACGCCGTCCCGAACGTCGAGTCGTTGCGGATCACCGGCGGCGCCTTCCGCGCCCCGATCTGGGCGCAGACCCTGGCCAACACCCTCGGCATGCCGTTGCACCTGACCGAGGACAGCGGAGGCTCCGCGGTCGGCGCCGCCCTGGTGGCCTGGCGCGCCCTGGACGTGATCCCGGAGCTGACCGTCGACCTGGTGCGGCCGATTCAAACGATCACACCGGACGAGGACGCCATCAGGCGGTATGCGTCGGCACGGCCGTTCGTGGCGAAGGCGTACCGGGCGCTGGAAGAGCTGTACAGCGAGGGCACCGGCCCCAGAACGTGACCTCGGCACGTTCCACGTGGAAGCCGGCGAGCTCGACCGCCGGGGTGAAGACGCAGTCCACGTCCTCGACCCGGCCGCATTCGCGACACACGAGGTGGTCCAGTGCAGCCACGGTCATCACCCTAGTCCTGCGATCTTGAACACATCAAGAAAACGAAGGGTTAAACGTTTTGCCACGCGAGTGAGGATGACCGCGTGGATCTCGCCCCCTTCAAACACGTCCTCATGCTGCCCAGAGTTCGCCCGCTCGCGCTGTTGATGTTCTTCGCGCGGATGCCCCCGGCAGCGACCGGCGTGATCCTCACGCTGCACGTCGCGGTCACCCTGCACCAGGGCTACGGGGCCGCGGGCCTGGTGGGGGCGGCCGGCACGGTCGGCATGGGGCTGGGCGCGCCGTTGATGGGCAGGCTGGTCGACAGTCGCGGTCTGCGGTCGATGCTCGCTCTGAGCGTCACGGCCAGCACGGCCTTCTGGCTGACCGCGCCTCTGATGAGCTACTGGACGTTGCTGGTCAGCTCGTTCGCCGTCGGTCTGCTCGGCGTGCCGATGATGTCGATCGGCCGCCAGATGATCACCGCGCTCGTGCCGGAGAACCAGCGGAGGGTCGCGTTGTCGGTCGACTCGATCTCGGTCGAGCTCTCGTTCATGGGCGGGCCCGCGCTGGGCGTGTTCGTCGCGACGAAGTTCTCGACGGACACCGCGTTGGTGTTCATCGGCGTGTCGATCCTGGTCGCGGGCGTGCTGCTGTACTGGGCGAACCCGCCGATGGTGCACGAGGACGAGGTCGTCGGCGGCCCCAAGCCGCGCGTGTCCGAGTGGCTGCGCGGCCGGATCGTCGCCGTGCTGGTCGTGTGCATCGGCGAGACCATCTGCCTCGCGGGCATGGAGGTGTCGGCGATCGCGTCGCTGGAGCACATCGGCAAGGCGGGCTGGCTCGGCGTCGTGTTCTTCGCGATGTGCGCCGCGTCCATCGCAGGCGGACTGGTCTACGGCGGGGTGAAGCGCGTGCCGAGCGTCCTGGTGCTGCTCGTGGTGATGGCGGTGTGCGAGATCCCGGTCGGGCTGGGCGACGGCAGCATCCTCTGGCTGTGCGTGCTGCTCATCCCGATGAACCTGGTGTGCGCGCCGCTGATCGCCGCCACCGGTGAGCAGATCAGCAGGCTCGCACCACCCGCCGCGCGCGGGCTGGCGATGGGGTTGCAGGGGTCGGCGTTCACCATCGGCGGCGCGATCGGTTCACCGCTCGCGGGGGTCGCGATCGACAACGGCGGCGCTCCGGCCGGTTTCGCGATCGTCGGTGTGGCGGGGCTGCTCGTGGCGGGCGTCGCGTGGGTGCTCGCGCGGCAACGCCAACAGGTAAATCCGTTGCCAGTCGGGTGACGATGAGGGGCGTGAACCTCGCCCCCTTCAAACACGTCCTCGCGCTGCCGCGGGTACGTCCCCTGATGTTGCTGATGCTGTTGGCGAGGATCCCCCCGACGGCGGCGGGCGTCACGGTGACGCTGCACGTCGTCACCACGCTCCACCAGGGCTACGCGGCGGCCGGCACGGTCGGTTTCGCGACCATGGTCGGCATCGGCCTCGGGTCACCGCTGATGGGCAAGCTGATCGACAGCAAGGGCCTGCGGGTCACGCTCGCGCTGAGCCTGCTCGAAGGCGTGTTCTGGGTGACGGCGCCGCTGATGAACTACTACGTGCTGCTGGTGCTGGCGTTCGCCAACGGGCTGGTGGCGGTGCCGATGATGTCGATCGGCCGCCAGGCGTTGACGGCGCTCATCCCCGAACCGCAACGACGTCCGGCCTTCTCGCTGGACTCGATCTCGGTCGAGCTGTCGTTCATGGTCGGGCCCGCAGCCGGTGTGCTGATCGCCACGAAGTTCTCGTCCGGCACGGCGCTCGTCGCGATCGGTGTGGCGATCCTCGTGGCCAGCGCGGTGCTGTTCGCGGTGAACCCGCCGCTGGTGCACGAGGACGAGGTCGTCGACGGTCCGCAGCCCCGGCTCACGCAGTGGTTGCGCGGCCCGGTCCTCGCGGCGCTGATCATCCCGTTCGGCGCCACCATGACGTTGTCGGGCATGGAGATCGCCTCCATCGCGTCGCTGCAGCGCGTCGGCGAGCAGAGCTGGCTCGGCCTGATCTTCGTGGTGATGTGCGCGGCGTCGGCCCTCGGCGGACTCGTCTACGGCAGCCTGAAACGGGTGCCGGGCGGTGTCGTCCTGCTCGCGGTCATGGCGTTGCTGGAGCTCCCGGTCGGACTGGGCGACGGCAACGTGGCACTGCTGGCCATCGCGCTCGTTCCGATGAACTTCGCGTGCGCGCCGACGATCGCGGCCTCGACCGAACTGATCAGCAGGCACGCGCCCGCGTCCGCCCGCGGACTCGCCCTGGGCCTGCAGGGCTCCGCGTTCACGTTCGGCGTCGCCGCCGGTCAGCCGCTCGCGGGGGTCGCCGTGGACCACAGCGGACCCCCGCTCGGCTTCGTCGTGGCGGGGCTGGCCGGACTGACGATCGCCGGTCTGGGCTGGGTGTTGTCGCGGGAGCGTCAGGCGGTCTCGGTCACGTCCTGAGCGGAGTTCGCGAGTGCGAGGCCGGTCCGCAGCGCGCCCACGGCCTCGGACACGGCCTCGCGGAAGATCCCGCCGACCCCGAGCACGTTCGCGAAGCCGTGGAACAGGCCCTCGTGCCGGCGCAGCACGACCGGCACGCCCTCGGCGGCCAGGCGTTCCGCGAAGGCCTCGCCCTCGTCTCGCAACGGGTCGTAGCCCGCGGTCGCGATGTAGGTGGGCGGCAGGTTCGAGAGGTCGTCCGCGAGCATGATCGACAGGCGCGGGTCGTGGCGGTCCTTGCCGCCCGCGCTGTACTGGTCGAGGAACCAGTCCATCTTCTCGTCGGTCAGGAAGAACCCGTTGCCGAAGATCTCCCGCGACCGGCGGCGCACCGAGGCGTCCACGCCGGGGTAGAAGAGCAGCAGGAACGCGAGGTCGACCTCGGCGCCGTGCGCGGTCACCGCGGCCAGGTTGCCGCCGGCGCTGTCACCGCCGAGCGCGATCCGCTTCGCGTCGATGCCCAGGTCCTCCGCCTTGGCCACGGCGTAGCGCAGCACCTCGGCGGCGTCGTCGGCCGCGGCGGGGAACGGCGCCTCGGGAGCGAGCCGGTAGTCGGCCGCGAGCACCCGGACACCGGCCTCCCTGGCGAGGAACCGGCACAGGTTGTCGTGGCTCTCCAGGCTGCCGGTCACCCAGCCGCCACCGTGGTAGAAGATCAACAACGGCGATCCGGTGGCCAGGCCGTCCGGCGTGTAGAGCCGTCCGGCGAACTCGCCGATCGTGAGCTCTCGCGTGCCGACCCCGGTGATCTTCGGACCGGCCACGAGCTTCGAGCTCAACTCCAGGTCGAGGCGGCTCGCCGATGCTGACTTCGTGCGCCAGTCCGTCCCGGACAGCTGCTGGAGCCTGAGCAGCAGCTGCGCTTCCGGGTGCAGGTCCTGACCGTCCAGACGGATCGGGGTACCGGCGATGAGGCGGCGCACGGGGCCGGGGAGACCGAACGCGAAGCGCAGAGCGCCGGCCAGCAGGGCCGTCTGGAAGTTCGACATGTGTTTCACGTTACTAGCGAGTAGTGCTGGATCTCCAGGTAGCTGGAGGTGGAAGGATCGATGTCATGACGGTGACGGTGGTGGGCATCGGGGGCTCGATCAGGTCCGACTCGCAGTCCGAGCGCGCACTGCGGGTGGCCCTGGAGGGTGCACGCGAACTCGGTGCGGAGACGATCCAGTACAGCGGGCCCGAGCTGATGCTGCCGTTCTACGACCCGTCCGTGCCGGAACGGACGGACGTCGCGCTGCGCATGGTCGAGGACCTGCGGCGCGCCGACGGCGTGATCCTCGTGTCGCCCGGCTACCACGGCACCGTGTCCGGCCTGGTCAAGAACGCCCTCGACTACGTCGAGGACCTGCGTGACGACGACCGCCCGTACCTCGACGGCCGCGCGGTGGGCACGATCACCGCCGCGTACGGCTGGCAGGCCGCGGTGAACACGCTCGCCGCGGTCCGTTCCATCGTGCACGCGCTGCGCGGCTGGCCGACCCCGCTCGGCGCCGCGATCAACTCCGCGCAGGTCAAGTTCGACGGCGACGGCGCCTGCTCGGACAGCGACGTCGACCGGAACCTGCGGGTGATCGGCCGCCAGGTCGTGGAGTTCGCGCTGCGCCACGCGTCTCAACTCGACGTGAACTGACTCACGATCGGGCAGATAAGTCGTGTGCGATCCGTTCTAACCGGTGGGTAACAAAGCCCACTGACTCAAGGGAGAGCGGAATGGAAGCGCTGTACACGGCTGAGGCGACTGCTTACGGCGAAGGCCGCAACGGCGAGGTCCGGTCCTCCGACGGCGTGATCGACGAGGTGCTGTCGGTGCCGAAGGAGATGGGCGGCCCCGGCGGTGACGCGACCAACCCCGAGCAGCTCTTCGCGGCCGGCTACGCGGCCTGCTTCAACTCCGCTCTCGCCGCGGTCGCGCGTGCGGGCAAGATTCAGCTCGCTTCTTCTGAGGTAACCGCCAAGGTGGGGATCGGCCCGAACGGCGCAGGCGGCTTCCAGCTGGCCGTCGAGCTGGCGGTGAACATCCCCGGATTCGACCAGGCGGTCGCGGAGAAGCTCGTCGAGCAGGCCCACCAGGTCTGCCCGTACTCCAACGCGACGCGCGGCAACATCGAGGTGGCGCTCACCGTCACCGTCTGAGGAGGCGCGTAGGACCATGGCCAAGAACCCGATCACCAGCCCGCTCGCCGATGGTGACCGCGACGCGGTCGGCGCGGTGTTGCAGGCGGCACTCGTCGACCTCATCGACCTGTCCCTGATCGGGAAACAGGCGCACTGGAACGTGATCGGCAAGAACTTCCGCAGCGTCCACCTCCAGCTCGACGAGCTGGTCGCGCTGGCGCGCAACGCCGCCGACCAGGTCGCCGAACGAGCCGCCGCTCTCGGCGTCACGCCGAACGGCACGGCGAAGACCGTCGCCGCGTCGTCCGGCGTGCCCGAGATCGAGACCGGCTGGCTGAAGGAGGACCAGGTGGTCGCGTCGATCACTGCTTCCCTGGCTTCGCTGATCTCTCGCATGCGTGCCCGCATCGACGAGACCGACAAGCCCGACCTCGTCACCCAGGACCTGCTGATCGGCATCACGCAGGAGCTGGAGCAAGCACACTGGATGTGGCAGGCCCAAGCCGCCTGACCTGCTTTCCACACGCGGGGACCTTCCGTGCGCCAGGAGTGCACGAAAGCTCCCCGCGTGCACTCGTCTTACGGCGCGACGAGCTGGATTTCGCGGTGCAGCTGACCGTCGACGTCGGGGTAGAAGCTCACCTCGCCGTCGCTCCACCGCACGATGATGCCGTTGCCGCGCCCGGCGGTGACGGTCGCGTGCGTCCACAGGTCGTTCGGCGCCTGGACCTGGTGCTCCTGGCCGAGACCGGCGGAGGCCACGTCGCCGTAGATCGTGAACTCGCCGTCGCTCCAGCGCACCAGCAGGTCGGGCGTGCCCGAGCCGGTCCAGTTGCCGCCGGAGATCGTCTGGGCGTGCGTCCAGGTGCCGTTCGGCGCGACGAGCTGGCGCTCCGAACCGAGCTTGTTGGCGGCGATGCCCTGGTAGAGCGTGGTTTCGCCGTCGTTCCACACGACCACGAGGTCACCGCCGAGCCCGGCGATGTAGGAGGCGTGGTCCTTCCACAGGGCGTTGGGCGCGGCGAGCTGGACCTCGTTGTGGAAGCCGCTCTTGTCGACGGATCCGTAGTAGGTGACCTCGCCGTCCGACCACGTCACGACGAGCCCGTTCCCGACCGTGGCGATGCCCTTGGCGTGCGTCCAGATGCTCTGCGGAGCCGCGAGCTGCGTCTCGCCGACGAACGGCTTCTGCGGGTCGGACGTGGATCCGCCCTGGTAGAGGGTGACCTCGCCGTCGCTCCAGCGGACGATCATGTCCAGCTGGGTGCTGCCGGTGAAACGGCCGGACGTGATGAGCTGCGCGTGCTTCCACGTCGAACCGCTGCCCAGCGGGTAGCCCAGGTTGCCGTTGCTCGGCGGCACGGGTGCGCCGACAGCCTTGTCGTACAACGCCTTGACGCGGTTGTCGAAGCGGACGCTGTAGTTGCGCGGGTCGGTGGGCGGCAGGTCCTGGCCCTTGCCGCCGATGACGCCGATCAGCTCCTTGGTGCCGCGCAGCACCCACGGGCCGCCGCTGAACCCGCCGGGAATGCCCAGGCACTGCAGCGTTTCCCAGTACTGGCCGTCACGGGACGCGCTGCTGTCGCACAGGTACGGCTTGTCCTTGGCGGACGGATAACCGAAGACGGTCATGTCCGCGGGCAGGGTCGCGTCGACGTGGAGGTTGAGCGAGGAGCCCGTCACCTCGGCGACGTTCTTGCCGTTGCGCGGCTGCAGCACGACGAAGGCGTAGTCGTAGGGCGAGCCGGCGCCGTTGATGTCGTGGTTGTCCTTGTAGCCGTCGTCGACGTAGATCGCCGCCGACTGCCACGTGCCGTACGGCGCCTGGCCGTCGTGGTAGCCGGGGCTGAAGAAGACGTTGCGCTTGCCGTAGACGCAGTGCGCGGCGGTGACGATCACGTTGCCGCGGGGGCTGCTGACCACGCTGCCGGAGCAGTGGTGGTCCTTGGGGTCGCCGGAGTTCGACAGCGAACCGATCTCAGGCCTGGGTGTGGTGACCTGACTTTGCGGCGTGGCCGCTTCCGCGGCCTGCACCGGCAGCAAGAACGCCACCAGCGCGAGAGCCGCTCCCCAGTGAGCTTTCCTCATGGTCGCGACACTACGGAGGCGCTGGTGACGTTTTGCTGACTTCGGTCACATCTCCAGGTGCCTCCTGGCGAAGTCGACCTCGGCCGCCGTCTGCCGCATGGTCTCGGCGACCACCAACGAACCGTGGCCGGCGTCGTAGCGGTACATCTCGTACGTGTGGCCACGAGCCGCAAGCGCGTCGAGGTAGTTGTCGATCTGCCGGATCGGGCAGCGCGGGTCGTTCTCGCCCGCGAGCACCAGCACCGGCGCGGTCACCTGCTCGACGTAGGTGAGCGGCGAGCACTCCTGGTAGAGCTCGGGCAGCTCGTCCGGTGAACCGCCGAACAACGCGCGGTCGAACGCCCGCAGCGGCTCCATCTCGTCCTCGTACGCGGCGAGGTAGTCCGCCACCGGGACGCCCGCGATGCCGACGGCCCACCGTTGCGGCTGCACGCCGATGCCGAGCAGGGTCAGGTAGCCGCCCCACGACGCGCCGCTCAGCACCGACTTCGACGGGTCGGTGAGCCCGGACTCGACCGCCCAGTCGTGCACGGCCGCGATGTCCTCCAGCTCGGTCAGACCCGGCCTGCCCTCGATCGCGTCACGCCACTTCGAGCCGTAGCCGCTGGAACCGCGGTAGTTGACGTGCACGGTCGCGAACCCGGCGTCCAGCCAGACGGCCCGGTACGCCGAGAAGCGGTCCTCGTCGGAGGAGTGCGGGCCGCCGTGGATCAGGAACACCGTCGGGAACGGGCCCTCGCCTTCCGGCTTGGACACCAGCGCGTGCACCTCGCCGACGAAGACGTCCTCCAACGGCGCCGAGGTCGCGGCACGAGCGCCCTGCGGCTCGACCAGCACCCGTTCGGTGCCGTCGGTGGCCAGCGCGCGGATCACCGTGGACTTCTCCGCGGACGACCACGAGTACTCGACCGTGCCGTCCGGCCGCACGCCGGCGGAGCCGATCACGCCGGGCGCGGTGTCCAGGGTGGACAGTTCGCCGGTCGTGAGGTCGTAGCGGTGCACGGTGTTGCGGGCGTGGTGGGTGTGCACGATCAGCAGCGCGGACGCGTCCGGGTACCAGTCTGCGGCCACCTCACCCGGCAGGTCGAGGACGACCTCGGTCTCGGTGTCGGCGGCGACGTCCCAGATCAGCAGCTCCTCGCGGCCGCGCCGCTCGTGCAGCACCAGCAGCCGCTGGTCGCCGCGCACCGGGCTGAACGAGATGGCGTCCAGGCCCTTGCCCTTGCCGTCCCACTTCTCGGCGACCGTCCGGCCGTCGGCGGCGCTCAACGCGCGCAGGGCCATGTGCCGGTTGTCGCCGTGCTCGGAGTGCGCGATCACGACCAGCGACTCGTCCTTCGACAACGCGGTCACGCCGGCGTCGTTGACGTGCTGGTAGATCACCTCGGCGGGGCCACCGGCACGCGACAGCCAGACCGTCGTGCCGTCGTCGGTCGAGGCGGCCACGGCCACGACGTCGCGGCCGAGCTCCAGCCCGGCGGGGTAGCCGGCGTGGACGTTCGCGACCGCGGGCTCGGCCTTGCTGCCGTCGGGCGTGAACGGTTCGCGCACCCAGACGCCGAACTCGTCGCCGTCGTGGTCGTCGAACCACCAGATCTCGGTGCCGTCCGGGTTCAGCGTGCCGTGCGAGGTGCCGTTCGGGCGGTCCGTGACCTTGCGGTGCTCGTCCTTCGCCCGGTCCCAGGCGTAGATCTCCCACACGCCGCTCGCGTTGGAGACGTACAGGGTGCGGTCCGGTGCGTCGTCCGCCCAGCTGGGCAGGCTCATCCGGGGAGCGGTGAACCGCTCGCGCCACCGGGTCTCGGCGGCCGGATCGTCGAAGAGCTGGTCCGGAACGTTCGGAGCAGGGTGCGTTGTCACGCCTCAACACTAGAGTCAGACCCGGTTCCAGGGGGATCCGAAATGCCACGACCACCTCAGCGGGGAGCTGCCGCGTCGATGGAACTCGCCCAGGTCAACATCTCGCGCCTGCTCGCACCGCTGGACAGCCCGCGGCTCAAGGAGTTCGTCGACGCCCTCGACGAGGTGAACGCGGTCGCGGACGCCGCATCCGGCTTCCGCTGGCGGTTGCAGAGCGAGGCGGGAGACGCGACCGCGATCCGCGTCTTCGACGACGACTGGCTGATCGTCAACATGTCCGTGTGGGAGTCGCCGGAGACGTTGCTCGACTACGTCTACGGCGAGGCCCACCGAGCGGTGCTGCGCGGCAGGCGCAAGTGGTTCCACCGGCCGACCGAGGCGATGACCGCGCTGTGGTGGGTGCCCGCCGGCCACCGGCCTTCCGTCGCCGAAGCCGAGGAACGGTTGGTGCACCTGCGCGCGCACGGCCCGTCCTCACACGTGTTCACGCTGAAGCAGATCTACGGCGAACAATCGATCACGCCATATTTCACGCCGCGCCGGAATATCTAGGCCGTGCGGGCGGCGCGAGTTAGTGTTGATACATGTCCGAAACGATGGAACGCCTCGCCGGAGCCGCGACGTTGGAGGAAGTGCAACGGATCGTCCGCACCACGGCTCGTTCCTCGCTGGCAGCTCACGGCGCCACGTTGGTGCTGCTGGACGGCGATCTCTGCTACTACGCGGACGAGGACTCGATGAGTCCGTTGTGGAAGGGCCAGCGCTTCCCGGCCGTGAACTGCATCAGCGGCTGGGCGATGCTGAATCGTCAAACCGTGGCGATCAGGGACATCCGCTTCGATTCGAGGATCCCTCAGGAAGCGTATCGCCCGACATTCGTGCGAAGCCTGTTGATGGCCCCGATCCTGCGCCCGGAACCAATCGGCGCCATCGGTTGCTACTGGGCCGTCCCGCACATCGCGACGCCCGCGGAGACCGAGACCCTGCAGGCGCTGGCCCGTGACGCCGGGGAAGCGCTGGAACGCTTCCCGGAAGGCCTGCCCGCGCGAGGCTTCTTCAACTGAGCGGTCTCACTGGCGGCCGAGCTCGTCCTCGAAGATCTGGTCGACCTGCCGCGACGCCCGCGACAGCACTTTGACCGTGCCCACGACCACCATGAAGCCGACAGCCACCGCAGCCGCCACCCAGGCCGACGTGAGCATGTAAACGATCGCCAGGGTCTGCAACACCACAATGGACTTGGCCGCGATGACGATCCACGACCTATGGGCAGGTTTGTCGGCGACGGAGTCCATCACAAGCATCTCCCGACTCTTTCAACGAGCGCTGAACCACTGCCTTCGTCGTTTGGATCAAGACACCCGTTACGGACCGTGAGTTGAACCGTCAACCTTCACCCGTAAGGGCTAACGCTACGTGCGCGTTCCGTATAGTTTGACGCGGAACGGTGGCACTGCGTCATGCCTCCACGGTGACCGCTGCGGCTGCCCGTGTCGAGTCAGACCACACGATCGGGTGGTATTAGCGAGCGGAAGTGCCCTTTCGCATGAAGGTCGCCACCCTTCGGCCCTGGCTGGAACCGCTCGACTGAACCGACGGTCTTCTTGATCCACTCCAGGTGCGGCCGCACGCGGGTGACGATCGGGGCAAACAAAAATCGGGCCGATTCCAACACAAGCTGGAATCGGCCCGATTTTCAATCGGGGTGACAGGATTTGAACCTGCGACCTCTTCGTCCCGAACGAAGCGCGCTACCAAGCTGCGCCACACCCCGGCTGGGAACGAGTAGAACTCTACATCATGTCCGCCCCAGCTCCGAATCGGACCCCCTCATTTCTGCCCTGACCTGGCGTAACGGGCCGAGGAACCAGGGTCAGCAGCGAAGCCTCCGGAGGGCAGCAGAACCGCACCGGCGCGTAGGGCGAAGTGCCCATCCCGGCGGACACGTTCATCCACATGTGCGAGCCCCACCGCGACACCCCGCGAGCGCGCCCGCGGTCGAGTTCGCAGTTGGTCACCAGGGCGCCGTAGAACGGCACGCGCAACTGTCCGCCGTGGGTGTGCCCGGCCATCACGAAGTCGTAGCCGTCGGCGGCGAACGGGTCCAGCACGCGCGGTTCCGGGGAGTGCGTGACGCCGAGGCGCAGTGCGGCGGACGGGTCGGGGGTGCCGGCGATGTCGGCGTAGCGGTCGCGCTTCAGGTGCGGGTCGTCCAGGCCGGCGGCGAAGATCGTCTGGCCGCCCACCTCGATGGTGCGGCGCACGTGGGTCAGGTCGAGCCAGCCGCGTTCGATCATGCCCGCGCGGAGGTCGCGCCACGGCAGCGTCACACCGTGGATGCGCTTGGTCTTGGCGGACGGCAGCAGGTAGCGCACCGGGTTCTTCAAGCGGGGCGCGTAGTAGTCGTTGCTGCCGAACACGAACACGCCCGGCTTGTCGAGCAACGGGCCGAGCGCGCGCAGCACGCCGGGGACCGCGTCCTTGTGCGCGAGGTTGTCGCCGGTGTTGACGACGAAGTCCGGGTTCAGGTCGGCCAGGGAGGCGACCCAGCGCTGCTTCGACACCTGGTTCGGCGTCATGTGCAGGTCTGAGATGTGCAGCACACGGATCGGCTTGGAACCGGGGGACAGGACCGGCACGGTGGCGGTGCGCAGAGTCCAGTGCCTGCGCTCGATTCCTGCCGCGTACGCGATGGTCGCGGCGCCGACTGCGGTCGTGGCGAGAAGTGCTCGGCCGAGCTTGTTCACGGTGTCAAGGGTACGGAAGGCGGTTAACTCGATCGGCGCGGCATCCGGCGGGCGGTACCGTTCTGCGCCATGGCGGAGTTGAAGACGCGGCTGCAGAACGACCTCACTGCGGCCATGAAGGCCAGGGAGACTGTCACGGCCGGTGCGTTGCGGATGGCGCTCACGGCGGTCACGAACGAGGAGGTCGCGGGCAAGCAGGCGCGCGAGCTCACCGACGACGAGGTCGTGAAGGTCCTCACGCGCGAGGCGAAGAAGCGCAAGGAGGCCGCCGAGGCCTTCGAGGGTGCCGGCCGGGCCGAGAAGGCCGAGCTGGAGCGCCAGGAGCTCGCCGTGCTGGAGACCTACCTCCCCGCCCAGCTCGACGACGCCGCGCTGACGTCCATTGTGGACAAGGCCGTCGAGGCCGTGGCCGCGCAGCTCGGCGAGACGCCGGGGCCCAAGCAGATGGGCCAGGTCATGAAGGCCGTCAACGCCGAGGTCGCCGGTCGTGCCGAGGGCGGCCGGGTGGCCGCCGCGGTGAAGTCCAGGCTCACGAGCTGAACCAGTGCCGCGGCGGGCGCGAAACCCGCTGCGGCACCCCTACTGGAACGCCTTCTCGACCGCGTCCGCGAACTCGCCCATCGACCCGAACTCCAGGTCGTAGCCGAACTCACCGGACGGCTGCGGCGTCGCGCCCCAGCCCGGCCTGTCGTGCCGCCGGTTGATCCACGCGGACGGCAGTCCCTCCCGGCGCGCCGGCACGTGGTCGTGGAACAGGCTCTGCGCCACGTGCAGCAGACCCTCGCGCTCCACTCCCAACGAACCGAGCGTGTCGTCCAGCGCCCGGAAGTGGTTCTCGGCCGGCTTGTAGGCGCCGACGTCCTCCGCGGTGATGATCGCCGCGAAGTCCCCGCGCAGCCACCGGTTGCTGCCCGCGAACCCGTCGCGGTGCACATTGGACAGAATGATCAACCGGTAGTGGGCGGCCAGCCGCGCCAGCGCGTCCGCGGAGTCGGGGAACGCCGGCCAGTCCGGCACCGACGCGCCCAGCCGCTGCGCCCACTCGTCGGTCACCTCGCGTCCCAGCTCGGCGCCGACCCGGCGGAACGCCGTCGCCAGCACGTCCGGATACAGCCGGAACGGCTTCTCGGCCTCCACGGACGCCTCCTGCGTCCCGTACGCGAGCAGCAGTTCCTCGTCGGACAGTGAGAGCCCCTGTTCGCGCGCCCACGGCGAGAGCACCGCGGCGATACCGGTCTCCCAGTCGATGAGCGTGCCGTAGCAGTCGAAGCTGAGTGCCTGGAACTCGGTCAGGTCCATGCCGCAAACTGTAGTACAGTTCAACTGCAGAGCAACCGAGTTAAACTCGATCCATGTCCGCCCTCGACGGCCTCGAAGTGCGCCGCACCACCACGGCCCAGCAACTCGCCGACGGCCTCTCCGAGCGGATCATGGCCGGCGCCTTCGGCCCTGGTGACCGGCTCAGGGAGAGCGCGATCGCGGCCGAGCTGGGCGTCGCCCGCAACACCGTCCGCGAGGCCGTGCGCATCCTGGAGCTGACCGGCCTGGTCCGCTACGAGGTCAACCGCGGCGCCGTCGTCATCGCGCCCACTCCGGAGAAGGTCGAGGCGCTCTACACCGCGCGCGAACGCCTCGAAACGGCCGCGGTGGCCCGCACTCCGCGCCCCGAGCAGCTCGCGGCGATCACGAAGGCGTTCGACCAGCTCGTCGACGCCGCGGCGACCGGCGACAAGAACAGGATCGTCGACCGCGACCTCGCCTTCCACCAGGCGATCGTCGCGTTGCTCGACAGCTCACGGCTCGACGAGTTCTTCGCCGGGCTCACCCAGGAACTGCGCTTCTACCTCACCGTGCTCTCGAAGTCGGAGACGCCTGAGGACGTCGTCGCGGAGCACGAGGCCATCCTCGACGCCATCCGCCTCGGTGATCGCGACAGGGCGGTCGCCGAGGTCCGCGCCCACGTCGGCGTGAGCGTCGAACGCCTCAAGGCACTCCTAGCGGCCAGGCCGTGACGGACAGCTGTCCACCTCGCGCTGCCGCACCACGGTCTCCGCGGTGATCGGGAGTGCGATCTCGTACTCGACGCACTGGGTGCCCGAGCCCGAACCGAACCAGCCGGACCCGCTGCCCTCGACCGAGGTCGTGATCACGACGCGGTCTGCTTCCCTGCGCACCGATCGCAGGTCCTGCGTGGTCCTGACCAACGCCACGTCCGCCTCGGACAGGTCGCCGTCCGCGATGGCCTCGCGGAGTGCCGTGTTCGTCTGGTTCATCGTTCTGGCGACGGAGATTCGCGCGTCCTCCCGATTGCGTTCGGCCGCGTTCGACGACGCGACGACCAACCAGAGGGCGCCGCCGATCACGAGGACCACGAACCCGATGAGCACCCACGGCACAGCGGCCAGGAGTGCCCGTCCGGCGTCTCCGCGCCACACCACTAGCGAGGCTCGCCCGGTTCGGTCGGCAGAGTGATCGGCGGTGGCTCGTTCGGGTTGCCGGGGTTGGGAGGTGGCTGGTTCGGGTTGGTGTTCGACGGCTCGGTCGCCACCGGCGGCGGCACGTAACCCGAGCTCACCGAGAGCGTGATCACCGTGCCGCGCAACGCGTTGCCGCGCGGCGTCTGGCTGACGACCGTCCCCTTCGACTGCTCGGAGTTGACCGACTGCTGGCTCACCGCGTAGCCGGCCTGCTCCAGGATCCGCGTCGCGTCGTTGACCTGACGGCCCACGACGTCGGGCACCTGGATCTCCTTGCCGCCCTTGAGATACCGCTGTTCGACCGGCGGCAGCTGCTTGACCGGCAACGACCCGTGCACCTTCGTCATCGTCTCGAACCACGTCTTGGCCGGGATCGTGCCGCCGAAGATGTTGCCGCTGCCGCACAACCTGGGCTGCCCCGCGCCGGCCAGGCAGATCGGGCGCGGGGCCGTGCCGTCGTTGAACGTCTGCACGGCGCCCGCGAAGTCCGGGGTGGCGCCGATGAACGCCGCCGACTTGTACTCCTCGGTCGTGCCCGTCTTGGCGATCATCGGACGCGTCCACTTGGCCGCACGGGCGGCGGCCGCGGCGGTGCCGTTGCCCTGGTCGTCCTTGCTCATGCCGGTCGCGAGGCCGTTCGCGAGCGCCTCCGACACGACCTGCTCGCACGGCGCCTCGTTGACCGGCACCGGCTTCTGGTTGCGGTCCAGCACCTTCGCGATCGGCGTGGGCGGGCACCACTTGCCGCCGCTCACGATGGTCGCGGCGACGTTCGCGAGCTCCAAAGTGGACACGGGCGCAGGCGACAGCGTGAACGACGCGTTGCCGCCGTTCTGCTTGTAGAACTCCGTCTGCGAGATGCGGTTCTGCTTGTCCTTGGCCTTCGGGTCCGGCCGGGTGCCCTGCAGGTTCGTCGCCATCGTCTCGCGCATGCCCAGCCGCGAGGCCATGTCGACGACCGCGTCCATGCCGACCTGCTCCTCCAGGATCACGAAGCCGGTGTTCGGCGACGTCGCCAGCGCCTGCTGCAGCGTCATCGACGACGGGTAGCTGCCGTCGAAGTTCGAGAGGCAGTACCAGCGGGTGCCGGGCTCACCGGTGCTCGGGCAGCGCTGCGCGCCACCCTTGAAGACCTTCGAGACGTGGTGGGTCGGCGTCTGGATGACGTTCTCGATGCCCATGCCCTTCTCGAGCGCCGCCGCGGCCGTGAAGACCTTGTAGACCGATCCGGCGCCGAACTTGTTCTCCACACCGCTGGGCAGGTCGAACGTCGTCTGGTTCAGCTCCGCCTTCAACCCGTAGTCGCGGTTCGCGACCAGCGCCAGCACGTCGTGGCGGTCCTTGCCGGGCCGCACGACGGCCATCGTGTTCGCGATGCCGTCGGCGTTCTTGGCCACCCCGGCCTCCGCCGCCGCCTTCGCCTGCGCGGTCACCGTTCTGTCCAAAGTGGTCTGAATGGTGTAACCGCCGGTGCGCAGCTGCTCCTCGCTGAAACCCGCGCGCTGCAAGTAGTTCACCACGTACGAACAGAAGAAACCGTTTTCCGGACCGGCGCCCACACAACCGTTCGGTGGCGTTCGGACCGGGTTCGCGAGTCCGAGGCCTTCCTTCTTCGCCGCCTCACCGGCATCGCGCGAGAGCTTGTCGTTCTCGACCATCCTGTCGATCACTTTGTTGCGCCGCTCCAGCGCTTTGTCCGGATACGCTTCGGGGTCGAGCGCTGACGGACTGTTGACCATTCCGGCGAGCATCGCGGCCTGAGGAACCGTCAACTTGTCCGGCGTCGTGTTGAAGTACGCCTGCGACGCCGCGGCGATGCCGTAAATGGTCGAGCCGAAAGGAACGACGTTCAGGTACCTGGCGAGGATCTCCTCCTTGCCGAGCTTTCGCTCCAGCTGCAGGGAGATCCGGGCCTCGCGCAGCTTGCGCGCGATGGTCTGCTCCTGGGCCTTGGCCTGCTCCAGCTTGTTGTTCCGCGCCACGACGTGGACCAGGTAGTTCTTCACGTACTGCTGGGTCAGCGTGGACGCACCCTGCGACACCGAGCCGCTGACCTGGTTCGTCAGGCCGGCGCGGATGGTGCCCTTCCAGTCCACGCCCTGGTGCTCGTAGAACCGGCGGTCCTCGACCGAGATCAGCGCCGCCTTCATGGTCGGCGAGATCTTCTCCGGCGGGGTCAGGACTCTGTACTGGTCGAACAGGTAGGCGATCGGCTGCCCGTCCTTGTCGGTGACCGTGGTGATCAACGGGGGATCGGTGGTCACGAGGTCGGCGGAGATGCTGTCCACGGTGTCGCTGGCGCGGTTGGACACGAGGCCTGTCGCGCCCACGACTGGGAACAGCATGCCGGCGAGGAGAACCCCAGCCAGCAGGCACAGGCCGAGCATCTTGAGCACGCCATTCCTGACTCGCACGCAGGTCAGCGTACGCCGTACACGAACGGGTGACTGTGATCAGTAAGGCCCGTTACTCAGCATGAGTAGAGATACGCAAGACAGGTAACAGTTGGGTGGCCCAGGGTTGGACGTGGAACCGAACGGCACTACAGTCCGTCAACGTCCAAGGAATGCAGCCGTGGCTCGAACGCTACGGCATCCGTGGCAGGGGTGTGGCGGATTTTCCACATTTGGACAGCACTGAGGAGTGGGGGATATGAACCAGGGGGATTGGCGTATCAACGCTTCGTGCCGCGATGAGGAGCCGGACCAGCTCTTCGTTCGGGGTGCGGAGCAGCGCAAGGCGAAGCTCGTGTGCCTGGGTTGCCCAGTTCGCATGGAATGCCTGGCCGAAGCGCTGGACAACAGGATCGAGTTCGGGGTCTGGGGTGGCATGACCGAGCGCGAGCGTCGCGCTCTGCTGCGCCGCCGCCCGGACGTCGACTCGTGGTTCGAGCTGCTCGACAACGCACGTCAGGAGCACCTCGAGGACACGAGGGTGGGATGACGGCTACTCCCCGGCCAGGCGCCGACCTATCTCTCGGAGGCCGTCCAGGTCGTGCACGTCCGCGGGCAACGCGGGCACGCCGACCAGCGCCACACCGGGGTGCGCACGTGTGAACCGGGCCAGCAGCCGCCGTTCCCGATCGGCGACTGCGACCCGGTCCGCGTGCAGCCGGAGCACCGCCGCCGCGAGCGGCGCCTCACCGGAGCGGTCCAGGTCGTCCGCTGCGGCGAGCGCGTTCGCCGCGGGCAGGTCCGTCGCGATCACGGGATGCGTCCTGTTCGCGACGAGCCCGCACAACGGCATGTTCTCCGCGCTGAGCCGCTCGACGAAGTAGCTCGCTTCGCGCAACGCGTCCGGCTCCGCCGCCGCCACCACGACAAAACCGGTGCCCGGCGATCGGAGCAGCTCGTACGTGCGCTGGGCGCGTTCGCGGAAGCCGCCGAACATGCTGTCGAAGGCCTGCACGAACGTCGAGGCGTCCTGCAGCAGCTGGCCGCCGACGATCGTCGACACGGCACGCGTGAAAAGGCTGAAACCGGTTCCGACGATCTTGAGCAGCCCACGTCCGCTCGCGCGCGCGGGTGCCGAGAGCATCCGGATGAACTTGCCGTCGAGCACCGTCGACAGCCGCTGCGGCGCGTCCAGGAAGTCCAGCGCCGACCGCGACGGCGGGGTGTCGACGATGATCAGGTCCCACTCGTCCTGGGCCACCAGCTGGCCCAGCTTCTCCATCGCCATGTACTCCTGCGTGCCGGAGAACGACGAGGAGATGGTCTGGTAGAAGGGGTTCGACAGGATCTGGTCGGCCCGGTCGCGGCCCGCGTGGGTCAGCACCATGTCGTCGAACGTGCGACGCATGTCGAGCATCATCGCGAACAGCTCGCCCTTGGGCTCGAAGCCGTCGACGACGACCTCGCGCGGGTGGTTGTCGAGCTCCCGCAGGCCCAGCGACTGCGCCAGGCGCCGCGCCGGGTCGATCGTCAGCACGACCACGCGCCGGCCGCGCTCCGCCGCGCGCAACGCCAGCGCCGCCGCGGTCGTCGTCTTGCCGACGCCACCGGAGCCGCAACACACCAGCACGCGCGTCGCCGGATCGTCCAGCAACGGGTCGAAGTCCAGCTTCTCGGTCACCGCACACCTGCCGCGACCAGCACCTCGGCCAGCTCGTAGAGCGCGGCCACGTCCACCCCGTCGGTCAGCTCCGGCAGCTCCACCGTCGGCAGGTCCGACTCGCTGAGCAGCTCCATCGCCTCCTGCTGCGACTGCACCCGGACGGCGTGCTCCACGGTCTCGTCGACCAGGCCGTCGACGGTGAACTCGTCGAGCTCCAGCCCGGCCGCCTCGAGCCCGGCCCGCACCCGCGAGGCGTCGACCCTGCCCTCCGCGGCGACCGGCACCGACCGAGCCGGCAGCCGGACCGGGTGGACGCGGTTGACCAGCACCGCACCGGGCCGCAGGTCCGCGCCGTCCAGTTCGGCGACCGCGTCCAGGGTCTCGCGCACCGGCATCTCCTCCAGCAGCGCCACCAGGTGCACCGCGGTGTCACCGGAGTGCAGCAGCCGCACCACGCCCTCGCTCTGCCCCTTGATCGGCCCGACCTTGGCCAGGTCGGCCATGGCCTTCGTGACGTCCAGGAACTTGACCACGCGCCCGGTGGGCGGCGCATCGAGCACCACCGCGTCGTACAGGTGGCGCCCGTCCTTGCCGGTGCGGTTCACGCACTCCTTGACCTTGCCGGTCAGCAGGACGTCCCGCAGACCGGGCGCGAGCGTCGTGGCGAACTCGATGGCGCCCATCTTGCGCAGCGTCCGCCCCGCGAACCCGAGGTTGTAGAACATCGCCAGGTACTCGAGCAGCGCGGCCTCGGCGTCCACCGCGAGGGCGTGCACCTCACCGCCGCCGGGAGCGGACGCGATCCGTTCCTCGGCGTAGGGCAGCGGGGCCCGGTCGAAGAGCTGGGCGATGCCCTGTCGTCCCTCGACCTCGACCAGCAGCACCCGGCGGCCGCCCGTGGCGAGCGCGAGGGCCAGCGCGGCGGCGATCGTGGTCTTGCCGGTGCCGCCCTTGCCGGAGACCACGTGCAGGCGGGCTCGGGTCAGCTCCTCGGTCCACGACGTCACACGTCCAGACTAGGTGTGAATTCGCCGGAAGGTGGATCGGCCGGTCAATCCATCATCGTGAGGAAGAAGACGGCCATCGCGGTTGCGGCGACCAGGGCCCACACGACGACCGAGGGCAGCCACAGCGCGATGCTGACCGTGATGACCGCCACGATCACGAGCCCGATCAGCCCGGCCTTCACGACGTCCGCGTGGTGGCTGTGCTTGCGGTCCCGCACCTGCGCCATGGCGACGAGCACCATCACCAGCCCACCCACCCCGAACAGGCCGGTGGCGATGATCCGCCAGGTCTCCATGTGATCAAGGTAGACCGAACGGCCGGAACCGCGCATAGGTCGTTCGGGTGGCGCGTTAGGCTCCGCGCATGACGAAGTGGGAGTACGCGACCGTGCCGTTGTTGATCCACGCCACGAAGCAGATCCTCGACCAGTGGGGCGAGGACGGCTGGGAGCTGGTCACCGTGCTGACGAACCCGACCGGTGAGCAGCACGTCGCGTACTTGAAGCGGGTGAAGGCATGACCTGGAGCACTCGCCTGAAGGAGCTCGGCATCGAGCTGCCCGGCGTCGCCGCCCCGCTCGCGGCCTACGTACCCGCCACGCAGAGCGGTTCCTGGGTGTTCACCTCCGGCCAGCTGCCGTTCGTCGACGGTCAGCTCGCCGCCACCGGCAAGGTCGGTGCCGAGGTCTCCCCGGAGGAGGCCAAGCAGCACGCCGCGACCTGCATCCTCAACGCTCTGGCGGCAGTTCATGCGCTCGTGGGGATTGACTCGATCAAGCGCGTGGTGAAAGTTGTCGGCTTTGTAGCCTCCGCTGAGGGCTTCACGGGGCAGCCGGGTGTCGTCAACGGTGCCTCGGAGCTGCTCGGGGAGATCTTCGGTGACGCGGGCAAGCACGCCCGGTCGGCCGTGGGGGTCGCCGAGCTGCCGATCGGCGCTCCGGTGGAGATCGAACTGATCGTCGAGGTGTGACATGTCGGACACGTGCCACGAACTGCTGCTGCGGCTCGCGGGACGCCTCCCGGACGACCTGCTGTGGCGGTACCGGGACTGGGCGGCTTCGGACGCATATGCGGTGCTCGCGCGCTCGTTGCCGCGCACACTGCTGCACGGCCGCATCCCTCTGACCGATCACGAGATGCGCCTTTTGCAGGACGCGCTGGTGCCCTACGGGGCGGAGCCCGGTGCTGTCAGTTCGGTCAAAGGGCTGGACGAACTGCCACCCACCGACTACACCTTTTCCCCGGAGTCACCCGATCGGGTGCCGATGGGGGACTCCGCGACCGTCGTGCTCGGTGCCACGCTGCGAGGCCGCCACGGGGTCGGTGAGGTTCGCTCCTGCTGGCGCATCGGACCCTCCGGGGTCAACCGCGTCCTGCTGGTAGCCGCCACCACCGGCCACTCCCGGCTGACCGGCGAGCTGCAGCGCGTGCTGCGGGCGCTGGGCGAACACGATCCTTGCGTCGAGGTCGTGCCGTCCGGTCTGGACCTGCCGCCCTACCACCGGGCGGCGTTGGCGGCTTCGGAGCCGGTGTGCGCCGGCGCCGAGTCCGAGGAGCACCTGGTGCTCAGCTAAGGAGAGTTGACGTGACGAACGACGGTGTCGGCCTGCCGGTCCGTCTCCACGATCTCCTGCTGTCGATGGCCGGGCGCGTGGACGACGACGCCCTGTCACAGGCACGCGAGTTCCTCGCGGTCGGAGAGCTCGACCGCGCGGTCGAGATGCTCGTCGGCACTCTTCTCGCGGGCAGCATCCCGGTGCTGCCGGACGAGAGGGCTGCCATCACGTGGGCGTTGCACGAGGTGCGGTCCGACGCGTCTCTGACCGATCGGCTGCCGGTCGTCGAGATGCTGCCGTTCCTGCGCCACCGGTTCACCGCGGAGAGCGACCCGACCGCGGACCTCTCCGGTGTGCTGAGCCGTGCGGTGTCGGTGCTGCCGGACGTCCGCTCGGTGCGCTGCGTCTGGCGTTCCTCCCCGGCGGGTGCCACGCCCGGTCCGCTGCCGCAACGGGTCGTGCTGGTGGACATCGGTCCGCAGGGCTTCGCGCCCGCGACCGCCTACCGGGTCGACACGGTGCTGCGCAAGGCGGGCGTCCGCGCCGCCGTCGAGGTCCTGACCGTCGGCACCCAGCTCGGCGACTACCACGCCTCCGCGGTGACCGCCTCGCGTCCGGTGCCGATCTCCGGGGCACCGGTGTCGTCTCCGCCCCCGCCGACGCCGGCCGCCGTGGCCCACGAACCGGCGGCCACCTGGTTCGACCAGTCTGAAGACGTTTCCGCTCCGGCGCCGATGGCCGAGCCGACACCGGCGCCGGAGCCAGTGGTGGAAGAGACCGGCTCACGTCGTAACCGCACGCCCTCCCTGGAGGGCTCGCAGCCGTTCCCGCCCAAGCCCGTGAAGCGGATCTCGATGGCACCGGCCGAGCCGGAGATCGAGACCCTGCCGGAGCCCGTGCCGATCAACAGGGCCGAGGTGACCACGGAGCTGAAGGCGGACGAGCTGGCGGCTCTGCAGGCCGCGCTGGCCGAGACGCCGGAACCGTCGTCGGTGGACGCGAACCTGAGCGAGCGGGAACGAGCCCTGCTGCAGCAGCTGCACGAGGAGCTGGCGCAGCGGGAGCAGACCGGTGCCAAGGCGACCGACACCGGCCGTTGGCAGATCGACCGCTCGTCGGCCCGTCAGTCGGCCTTCGGCACGTCCAACAACGGGCACCAGCCTCAGTAGTCGCTGCGCAGGTACTCCAGCTGGGCCCGCACGGACCACTCCGCGGCGGGCCACAGCACCCTGTCGACGTCCGCGTAGACGATCTCGACGACCTGGCGCGGGGTCGGGTCGCCACCCAGCTCCAGCACGGCTTCGCGGACCTGTTCCAGACGTTGGGTGCGGTGGGCGAGGTACCTCCGCGCCGCCTCACCGGCGTCGGCGAGCTCCGGTCCGTGGCCGGGCAGGACCGCGGTGTGTTCCGGCAGTTCGGCCAGCAGCTTGAGCGACTCGAAGTAGTCGCCGAGCTTGCCGTCCGGGTGGGCGACGATCGTGGTGCCGCGGCCCAGGACCGTGTCGCCGGTCAGCACCGCTTCGCCGTCGATCACGAAGCACAGCGAGTCGCTGGTGTGGCCGGGTGTGCCGAGGACGCGCAGTTCCAGACCCGCGCTGGTGATCACGTCGCCGTCGTTGAGGCCCTCCGAGCCGTACGTGAACGTCGGATCCAGCGCGCGCACCGGGGCTTTGACCAGTTCGGCGAACTGGCGGGCGCCCTCGGAGTGGTCGGGGTGGCCGTGGGTCAGCAGGATCTCGGCGATCGGGCCGTACGAGGCGATCCGCTTCAGGTGGACCTCGTCGAGCGGGCCGGGGTCGATCACGACGTACGACGACGCGTCCGGTGCCTTCAGCAGCCACGTGTTCGTGCCGTCGAGCGTCATCGGGCTGGGGTTGTCCGCGAGCAGCACGGCGGCGTGTTCGGTGACCTGACGGAGCTCGCCGTAGCGCGGGTGAGCCGCACGGGCGCCGATCAGCGGGGAACCGCTCACGGGATCACCACCCGGATCTTGTCGCCGTCGCGGATCAGCTTGGGGATGATCTTCGCGACGCTGCGCTCCTCCGCCATGACCTTGTCCACGGTGCCCAGGGCGCCCACCTCGTCGAGGGTGCGCCAGGTGGGCGGCATGAGCATGCGGCGGCCTTCCCTGGCGTCCTGGACGGCGTCCGCGGGCCGCTGCCACGACGCGTCGGACGCCTCGGTCGTCTCACCGTCGGCACGCTGACCCTCGGGCAGCGCGGCGACGAAGAAGCGGGTGTCGTAGCGGCGCGGTTCCTCGTACGGGGTCACCCAGTTCGCCCACGGCCGCAGCAGATCCGCGCGCAGGACCAGGTTGCTGGCCGCGAGGAACTGGGCGAGCGAGATCTCCCGGTCCACCAGCTGCCGCCGGGCCCGCTCGTAGGCCGAGGTGTCCGCCACGACGGACGCGGCGTCGGGACCGGCGAGCAGAACTCCGGACTCCTCGAACGTTTCCCGGACGGCGGCGCACACGAAGGCGCGGGCCGTCGGTTCGTCGACGCCGAAGACCGAACCCCACCACTGCGGGGACGGACCGGCCCATGCGACGGACGTGTCGGCGTCGCGCTGGTCGACACCGCCGCCGGGGAAGACGCTCATGCCGCCCGCGAACGCCATGCCCTTCACCCGGCGCAGCAGGAACGCTTCGAGGCCGTGGGCGCCGTCGCGCAGCAGCACCACGGTGACGGCGTCGCGGGGTTGCACGGGTTGAGCGGGCGGCGAAGTGGGTACCAGGGTTCCCGGCAAGGTCAGGTCGTCGGGCATCCTCCGAGCGTACGACCGCGCTTACCCGAGGATGGTGTGATGTCGACGAACGTCTCCGGCTGCCTGGTGAAGATCCTGCTGTTCCTGCTCGGCGCGATCATGGGCACCGGCCTCACGGCGGTGGCGGGCGTGGTGATGTTCGTGCCCGACCGCACGACCGTGATCAGCGTCGATCCGACCAGCACCGCGCCCGGCGTGTACGTGAAGAAGGTCGAACGGCTCGTTGGCGGCACCTACTACGAGATCTGGCTCGGCCCGTCGCCCGACCGCGGCCACGTCGTGACGGTGCCCAACGGCTGGGAACACGACCCGGACCGCGAGGCGACCCCCGACGGCATGCGCCTGAAGTTCGACAACGGGGGCGAGATCTTCGTCCCCAAAGCCAGTTACTCCTGAGGCAGGATGGGCGAGTGGACGAACCGCTGCGCGTAGGACTTGTCGGTGCCGGCCCGTGGGCTCAGATGATCCACGCCCCCGGCATCGCGAACCACCCCGGCACGACGCTGACCGGTGTGTGGGCCCGTCGCCAGGAGGCGGCTGCTGAACTGGCTGCCGCCCACGGTGCCGAACCGTTCACGGACTACGCGTCGATGCTGTCCACTGTGGACGCTGTGGCGTTCTGCGTGCCGCCGGGCGTGCAGGGGCCGATGGCGATCGAGGCGGCGCAGGCGGGCAAGCACCTCGTCCTGGAGAAGCCGATCGCGGAGTCGGTCGAGGTGGCTTCCCAGTTGGCTGAGGCGGTCACTGCCGCCGGTGTGGCGTCCTTGGTGGTGCTGACCCGCCGCTATGCCCCGGAGACCAAGGAGATGCTGGCTCAGCTGCACCGCACGGGCGGCTGGACGGGTGCCGACAGCCGCTGGCTCGCGGGCGCGCTGCTGGACGGTCCGTTCTCGAACTCCCCGTGGCGCCACGAGAAAGGCGCGCTGGACGACGTGGGTCCGCACGCGTTCGACCTGCTCGACGCGGCGCTCGGCGAGATCACCGACGTGATCGCGGCCAACGTGTCCGACACCGGCCTGTGGCAGCTGATCCTGCAGCACGAGGGCGGCGCCACGAGCACCGTGTCGCTGTGCCTGTCGTTGCCGATGCAGCCGCCGTTCGCGGATCTCACGATCTTCGGAACCAACGGCCACCGCACGCTGTCCAACCGGGACACCCCTGCTCCGGACTGCTTCACCAACCTGCTGGACGACTTCGTGGCCATGGTGCACAGCGGTACCACGACCCACGAGTGCGACGTGCGGCGCGGCCTGCACCTGCAACGGATCATCGATCTGGCGCGGCGCAAGGCCGTCACCCGCTGAGACGAAGTGCTTGCGCTCCGCTGCCGCATCCGAAATTGTCAGGGGTGCTCGCTAGCGTCGCAGGCATGGACCTCACCGCCACGACAGCCGAGCTGGCCGGTGCCGCCGCCGAGGTGGCGCGGCTGTTGCCCACCCGCGTGCTCGACCCGGTGCTGGCCGGACTTCGCCTCAGGGCCGGCACGGACGTCGAGATCGCGGGCAGCGACCAGGAGCACGGCGTGCGCCTGGCCGTCCACGCCACCGTGCACACCGAAGGCGAGGTGCTCGTGCCCGCGAAGCCGCTGGCGGCGACCCTCCAGGCCCTGGACGAGCCGCAGGTGAGGCTCAAGGTCGAAGGCCGCCGGCTCGCGATCCGCACGCCGTCGTCGAGGTTCGCGATCCCGTTGCTGGAACTGGCCGACCACCCCGGCGTCCCGGAACTTCCGCCGCTGCGGGGCCACGTCGACGCCGCGAAGCTCCGGGCCATCGCGGCCGTGGCGGGCGCGGCGAGCAAGGACGACGCGCTGCCGATCTTCACCGGCCTCCGCATCCAGTCCGATCCGCACCGGCTGCACGTGATGGCCACCGACCGCTACCGCATGGCCTACGCGACGCTGCCGTGGGAACAAGAAGGTCAACTCGACCTGTTGGTACCGGCGAAGCCCGTCGCGGAAGCGGCCAGGCAAGCCCAAGGCAAGGTCGCCCTGCACGCCGATTCCGACCGCATCGGCCTGGCCTGGGGCACCAACTCGATCTCCACCGCACTCTTGGCCGCTCCGTTCCCGGACGACCGGGCGCGCCGACTCCTGGAGGCAGTCATCGACAGCACGGTGCTCGTGGACGCGGACGCACTCGCCCGCGCCGTCCGCCGAGCCACCCCCTACGGCGGCCCCCACCAGGCGGTGACCATCCAGGTGGAGGACTCCGAGCTGCGCGTCAAAGGCAGCGATCCGCAACAGGGCGAGTCCGAGGAGTTCGTCAAGGCCACCGTCGAGGGCGACCGCCTGACCAAGACGTTCCAGGCCCGCTACCTCGCCGACGCCCTGAAGGCGTTCGCGGGCCGCCGGATCGAGCTGCGCATCCAGGACGGCCTCCGCTCCACCGTGCTCACCTCCACACCGGGCGAGGACGGCGTGGAACTGACCTACCTGGTCGTCCCAATGCGCTCGGTCGCCTAGGAACGCGGGGGCCCCGCGTTACCTTCTGGGGAACGCGGGGCCCCGCGTTCCTGCCGGCGAGCGGCCATCAGGCCGAAAGCGTCCGGTGCTTGAAGTGCGCGGGGACCTTTCGTACTCACCTGGAGTACGAAAGGTCCCCGCGTGAACTTCAGCGCGCGGCCAGGTCCATCTCGGCGCGCGACGGCAGCGGCTCGGACCGGGGTACACCGCGCTGGACGGTGCCGCGCAGCAGCCACACCACCGAGGCGATCAGCAGTCCGGCCACCCCGGAGGCGACGAACGCAGGCTGCGTGCCGAAGTGCTCGATCAGCTGCCCGGACAGCGCCTGGCCGAGCGCGAGGCCGACGGTCACCGAGGTGATCACCCAGCCGAACGCCTCCGCGGCCATGCCGTTCGGCGTGACCTGCTCGATCGCCGCCGAGTGCGCGGTCGACTGCGGCGTGATCAGCGTGCCGACCACGAACAGCGCGAGGCCCAGGCCCACCAGCGAGGCGGGGATCGCCAGCAGCAGCGACAGCAACGCGAACCCGCCCAGCAGCACCGGCAGGCGCAGGTGCATCGGGCGGGGCCACGGGCGCATGCCGTAGAGCACGCCGAAGATCACCGAGCTGATCGACCACAGCGACAGCATCAGGCCGCCCACCGAGGCGTGGCCCGCGGCCTTCGCGAACGCCGGCACGGCCACCTCGACGAAACCGATCGTCACGCCGAAGCCGAGCGCGGCCAGCGCGACCGTGCGCATGCCGGGGTAGGCGAACGCGCCGAGCAGCGGCCGGGGTGCGGACTCGACCGGGCCCCAGGCGCGCACGACAGGGTTCGTGGCGAACCACAGCGCGCCGAGAACCATCATCACCGCTCCGACCACCACGCCGGTGCCCGCCCACGGGGCCGCGAGCAGCAGGCCTGCGAGACCCGGTCCGAGGATGAAGAAGACCTCCATGCTGATCGACTCGTAGGCGTAGGCCGCCATGCGCGTCGGGCCGGAGGGCACCATCCGCTCCCACAGGGCGCGGGAGGCGCTGCCCACCATCGGCTCGGACGCACCGACGCCGAGGGCCAGCGGGACCAGCACGAACACCGGGGCGCCGGCCTCGACGGCGAGCACCGAGCCGGTGACGAAGAACGCGAACAGGCCGGTCACGAAGACCAGCGGCCGGGTGGGGCCGAAGCGGTCCATCAGCCGGCCCTGGACGACCGAGCCCATCGCCACGCCCACCAGCGCCGACGCCGAGACCAGGCCGGCGACCGCGAACGAACCCGTCGCGCGCTCGACGTAGAGCAGCAGCGAGAGACCGACCATCGCGATCGGCAGGCGGGCGAGCAGGGACGCGACCACGGGGCCGCGCATGCCGGGAGTGGTCAGGGCAGCACGGTAGTCGGAGAGACGGGCGGAGTGGGACATGCGTACCAGTATGCCAAAGATGGTACGGATGTACCAGATCGGGTGCGCAGGGTCACGATGGTTGCGATTGGGTCACGGGAATGGGATGACCGGGTGAAACATGCAACGAATCAGCCACACCCGAGGTCCTTGAGGGTGAAAGGGCTTGAGCGGTCGGGGTGGAGACGTGCGAAAGTTGACTCATCCACCGAGACCAACCTCTGGCTTGAGGGTCGGGGCCTACGCGCCAGAGGGATGGAGGCACGGTTCGTCGGGGGATGGGCCGTGCAACACAAAGGACCGGTGCGCCACGTCGGGGGTGGCGCCCGGTCCTTTGTGCGCAAGCAGCCTTAACGGGCGCGGCGCGCGAGGCGCTCCGGGTCCAGGATCAGCACGCTCTTGCCCTCCAGGCGCAGCCAGCCGCGGTGCGCGAAGTCGGCGAGAGCCTTGTTCACGGTCTCGCGGGACGCGCCGACGAACTGGGCGATCTCCTCCTGCGTCAGGTCGTGCGTGACGCGGAGCAGACCGGCCTCCTGCGAGCCGAAGCGCTGCGCGAGCTGCAGCAACGCCTTGGCCACGCGGCCGGGCACGTCCGTGAAGATCAGGTCGGCCAGCATGGAGTTCGTCCGGCGCAGCCTGCGGGCCAGTGCCCTCAGCAGCTGCTCGGCGATCTCCGGCCGGTTGGTGATCCACTGACGGAGCGCGGGGCGGTCCATGGACACCGCGCGCACCTCGGTCACCGTCGTCGCCGTCGACGTGCGGGGGCCCGGGTCGAAAATGGACAGTTCACCGAACATGTCGGAGGGTCCGAAGATCCCCAACAGGTTCTCGCGGCCGTCCGGCGACTTGCGGCCGATCTTCACCTTGCCGGACTGGATGATGTACAGGCGATCGCCCGGCTCACCCTCCGCGAAGATCACGTGGCCACGCGGGAACTCCACCGTCTCCAGGGTCTGCGCCAGCGCCTCTGCGGCTGCCGGGTCAACCCCTTGGAAGATGCCCGCTCGCGCCAGGGTCTCGTCCACCTCATCCCTCCTAATCGACGCGACGGCACGCCCACCGCCTTCTTTGGCGATGTCAGCGCCGTGCCGCCGATCACTGCGTTGCAGTCTAAGGGCTGTGTTGTGGATCGCCGCTCGGCTCGCCGTCTTACTGGGAACAACCGCACTGACTCGATCCAGAGCCCAACGAATCAGTTTACGCCATTCGGGTGGCGGTCAGCGCGCGGGCGTCAACGAACGCGCTTGCGGACGCCACCGCGGCCGCGGCGACGCAGGCGGAACAGCTCCAGAGCGCGACCGATGCCGTGTCCGTAGAGCGCCTTGACCTCATCGGGCCTGGCCGACTCCAGGAACTCCTCGACCTCGTTCTCCTGCACGGCCACGTGCCGGAGCTTCGCTTCCACGCGCTCCATGAAGAGCGCGAAGAACATGATCACGATCGGGACGACGATCACAAACCAGGCAGTCATGATGCTCCGCAGTGTGGCGCATGTGGGATTCGAGTACGCGTCTAGGGGGTGGGTCCGGCGTGTTGACTACGCTGAATCAGTGCCCGCAACCAAGAAACCGGAAACCAAACTCGGCCTGACCCGCAGGGCCCGCCGGATGGTGCGCGTGCTTGCCGAGGGGTACCCCGACGCGCACTGCGAGCTGGACTTCACGACGCCGCTCGAACTGATCGTGGCGGTCGTGCTGTCCGCGCAGTGCACCGACAAGAAGGTCAACGAGGTCACTCCCGCGCTCTTCGCGAAGTACCCGACAGCCGCCGACTACGCCGGCGCCGACCGGGTCGAACTCGAAGAGATGATCCGCCCGACCGGTTTCTACCGGAACAAGGCGACGTCTCTGATGGGTCTCGGTGCTGCTCTTGTGGAGCAGTACGACGGTGTGGTTCCCGGCACTCTGGAGGAGCTGGTCAAGCTCCCCGGTGTAGGACGCAAGACGGCCAACGTGGTTCTCGGCAACGCGTTCGATGTGCCCGGCATCACAGTCGACACCCACTTCGGTCGTCTCGTGCGCCGCTGGGGCTGGACCGATCTCGAGGACCCGGTCAAGGTCGAGCACGCGATCGGCGAGCTCATCGAGAAGCGCGACTGGACCATGGCCTCGCACTGGATCATCTTCCACGGCCGCCGCGTCTGCCACGCCAAAACACCTGCGTGCGGGGCATGCCTGCTGATGAAGGACTGCCCGTCGTACGGTCTCGGCCCCGAGGACCCCGACAAGGCCGCGAAGCTCGTGAAGGGCGACGAGAAGCCGCACCTGCTCGAGCTCGCCGAGCGGGTCCGGGCCGGTGAGAAGCTGGTGGGGTGAACAACCGCACGCGCTGGCTGGTCCTCGTGCTCGTCCTCGGCGTGGCGGGTGTGGTGGCGCTGTGGCCCCGTGACGGGTCACCGCAGCCGCCGCCCGCGTCCACCCGCCCGACGCAGGACGTGGCCGCGTTGCGCGCCCAGGCTCAGCTCAGGGCGTGCCACCCGGCGGGCGAGGGCGGTGTCGACGTGACCTGTCTCGGCGACGGCACCCGGACGGCCCTCGCGCTGAAGGGTCCGATGCTGATCAACTTCTGGGCGACCTGGTGCCAGCCGTGCCAGGCGGAGCTGCCCGTGCTCGAAACGTATGCGAAGCAACCAGGTGCCGTGCCGGTCGTCCCAGTTCTTGTGGAGAGCAGGGAAGCCGACGGCCTCGAGCTGCTCGCCCGGCTCGGCGTGCGGCTGCCCTCGGTCTACGACGGGGCGGACGAGCTGCGCAAGCGCGTGAAGGCTCCGATGACGCTGCCGGCGACGTTCGTGGTCGGCGCGGACGGCTCGGTCCGCCAGGTCACGGACCCGCCGTACTTCACGGCGCCCGAGCAGGTGGAGAAGGCGGTTCGATGACGGAGGCGACGGAGCCACCCGACTGGATGCAGCGCCTGGCCAAGGCCACCGAGGAGATCGACGCGCGGACGTTCATGCGCGTCCCGCGGGCGCCGTCGGACGGCGTGCGCAAGGCGTCCGTGCTGATGCTGTTCGGCGAGGACGAGAACCACGGGCCGGACATCCTGCTGCTGCGCCGCTCGGACACCCTGGGCTCGCACCCCGGCCAGGTCGCGTTCCCCGGCGGAGCCGCCGATCCGACCGACGACGGGCCCGTCGCCACCGCATTACGCGAGGCTTACGAGGAGACAGGTGTACTGGCGTCAGGAGTGAGACCGCTGGCCCTGCTGCCGGAGCTGTACGTGCCGGTGTCCGGGTTCGTGGTCACCCCTGTGCTCGCCTACTGGGAACAGCCGAGCCCCGTCGCACCGGTCGACCCGGCGGAGACCGCCGCGGTCGCACGAGTGCCGGTTGCGCATCTCGCCGATCCTGCGAACAGGTTCCGGGTGCGTCACCCTGCGGGTTACGTCGGAGCGGCCTTCTCCGCGCCGGGCATGCTGGTGTGGGGCTTCACCGCGGGGTTGATCAACGGCCTGATCGCACTCGGCGGCTGGGAACAGCCGTGGGATGCGACCGATGTGCGTGACCTTGAACTAGCGTTGCGCGCTACACAGTGAGGCGGAGGTTCTGGGTTGAACTGGGTTGACCTGCTCGTGCTGGGCCTTGCCGCGATAGCCGCGGTCTCCGGGGCCAGGCAGGGCATGGTCGTCGCGCTCCCCGCGTTCGTCGGTGTGCTCGTCGGCCTGATCCTCGGCACGCAGATCGCGCCGCTGCTGGTGTCCCAGTTCGAGAACGTCGTCACCAAAGTCGTGTTCGCCGTCGGCATCGTCGTGCTGCTCGTGGCGCTCGGCGAGACGATCGGCGTCTACATCGGGCGGACGATCAAGGCCAGGGTCAACGCGTCGCCGTTGCGCGGCGCGGACAACGCGCTGGGCGCGATCGTGCAGGGCCTGGTCGTCTTCGTCGTGGCGTGGATGATCGCGCTCCCGCTGACCTCGGTCGTCGGCCTGCCGGACCTGACGTCGTCGCTCAAGCAGTCGGTGATCCTCGGCAAGGTCGACGAGACCATGCCGCAGGCCGCCCGCGTGCTCTCCGGCGACCTGCAGAAGCTCTTCGACGTCTCCGGCTTCCCGCAGGCGATGGACCCGTTCAACCGCACGCCGCTCAAGGAGGTCGAGCCGCCCGACAGCCAGCTCGCGAACTCCCCGATAGCGAAGCGGCTGCAGTCGTCCGTGCTGAAGATCCGCGGCCGCGCGCCGTCGTGCTCGCGTGCCCTGGAAGGCACCGGTTTCGTGATCGCGCCGGAACGCGTGATGACGAACGCGCACGTCGTCGCCGGGACCAACGAAGTGACGGTCGAGGTCGGCCGCGGTCAGTTCGACGCCACCGTCGTCGCCTACGACCCGCGCACCGACATCGCCGTGCTCGCGGTGCCGGACCTGGAGGCCACGCCGCTGCAGTTCCGTTCGGAGGAGGTCCAGCCGGGCGAGAGCGGCATCGTGCTCGGCTACCCGCTGGACGGCCCGTACAAGTCCTCTCCCGCCCGCATCCGGGAGCGGATCCCGCTGCTGCGCGGCCCGGACATCTACGACGCGCAGACGGTCACCCGCGACGTCTACACGGTTCGCGCGGAGGTCAGGTCCGGCAACTCCGGCGGCCCGCTGGTGGACACGCAGGGGCGGGTGATGGGCGTGGTGTTCGGCGCGGCCGTGGACGACCCGGAGACCGGTTTCGTGCTCACCGCCCAGCAGGTGCAGTCGGTGGCGCAGAAGGCGTCGACACTGACCCGCCGGGCCTCCACGCAGGGGTGCGCGAACTAGATCCCGTGGCGGACGGCGATGCCGTCCAGCACGTAGTCGAGGCCGTCGTCGAACGCCCGCGCGTGGTCGCCGTCGGAGCCCTCGTACATGACCTTGGCCAGCATCGGGAACCGGCCGGTGGCGAGCATGCGTTGCATGTACGGGCCGTTCGCGCGCTGCCACTGCTCCTCGGTCATGCCCGTGGACCGCTCCGCGCGGAGCTCGGTGATCTCGTTGCGGACGGCGCCGTAGACGTAGGCCATCACCGCGCCGACCGCGCTGAGCGCCTGGTCGATGTCGTCGAACCCGACGGTGGCGAGCGTGGCCTCGATGTGGGCGAGCGAGTTCGGGCCCTGGTGCGGACGGCCGCCGAGCAGGTCGATGAACCACTCGTGCCGCTTCGCCGCCGCGCGGACGGCGTGGGCGACGTGCCGGAGTCCGGTTCGCCAGTCCGCTGACGGGTCCGGTGGCGTGATCTCCCCGTAGACCTCGTCGACCATTAGGTCCAGCAGCTCATCCTTGGTCTCGATGTAGCCGTACAGGCGCATGGGGCCGGCGTTCAGCGCGGCCGCGACCTTGCGCAGCGACACCTCGTCCAGCCCGCCCTCGTCGGCGAGCCTGATCGCGGCGTTCACGATCAGCTCCCTGCTCAACGGGGTCGGCGACGGCTTGCTGGGCGGCTCCGGGCGGTTCCACACGAGTTCGTTCGACATCGAGGTGGACAATACAGCGTCTCTTCGCGATACAGTGTATCGAGCGATACACCGTATTGAGGGGATGAGATGAAGAAGACTTCGGTGTTGGTCGTCGGGGGAGGGCTGGCGGGCACGTCGGCCGCGGTGTTCCTGGCCTGGCGCGGCGTGGACGTGACGTTGGTGGAGAAGCATCCGGGCAGTTCACCGCACCCGCGGGCGGTCGGCTTCAACTCCAGGGTGGGCGAGTTGCTGCGGGCGACCGGGCTGGAGGGCGAGCTCCCGGAGGGCAGGACGGGCAAGGGCTTCGGCATCCGCCGGGTGCGGTGCGAAAGCCTGGTCGGGAAGCGGTTCGAGGAGACGTTCTGGTCGCCACCGGCCGAGCTCTCCGACGTCGAGTACTCGCCGAGCAAGGGCGTCGGAGTGGCCCAGGACCGGATGGAGCCGTTCCTGCGGGACAAGGCCCGCGCGTTCGGCGCGGACATCCGGATGAGCACCCGGATGCTGGAGTTCTCCCAGGACGGCGACGGCGTCACGGCGATCGTGCAGGGTGACGGCGAGCCGTACGAGATCCGGGCCGACTACCTGGTCGCGGCGGACGGCCACCGCAGCCCGATCAGGGAAGCGCTCGGCATCACCCGCACCGGGCGCGGGTTCATGCACACCTCCCGCAGCGTGCTGTTCCGCGCGCCGCTGGACGAGTACCTCAAGGACGGCATCGGCCAGTTCGTGGTCGATGGCGTCGGTTTCCTGACCACCTACGGCGACGGCCGCTGGGTCCTGATGCTCGACGACCGCGAGTACACCGAGGCCGAGCTGCTTGCCAAGATCCACCAGGCGATCGGCCTGGACGACGTCGAGGTCGAGATCGTCACGACGGGCCGCTGGACGATCAGCGCGGGTGTCGCCGACCAGTACTCGAAGGGCCGGATCTTCCTCGCGGGCGACGCAGCGCACACCTTGCCGCCGAGCCGCGGCGGGTTCGGGGCGAACGTCGGCATCGAGGACGCGCACAACCTCGCGTGGAAGCTCGCCGCGGTGCTCAACGGCGAGTCACGACCGTCCCTGTTGGACACCTACGACGCGGAACGGCGGCCCGTCGCGTCGCTGTGCCACCAGCAGATCTTCGCGCGCAACGACGGTCACAACCGGGACAGCCGGCCGGAGGACGCGCCGCTGTACGACAACAACGCCATGCATTTCGGCATGCTCTACCGCTCGGACGCGGTGCTCGACGCGGGGCCGGAGCTGCCACCTGCCCGGCTCCCCGAGCAGTGGAACGGTCAGCCGGGCACACGTGCGCCGCACGCGTGGATCGAGCCCGGCAAGTCCACTTTGGACCTGTTCGGGCGCGGCTGGGTGCTCGTCGCCGATCACCCGCAGTGGGAGGAGGCGGCACAGCAGGCAGGCGTGAAGTACGAACGGGTCGAGCAGCTGGACGTGTTCGGACTGTCCGAAAAGGGCGCCTCGCTGGTCCGGCCGGACGGCTACATCGCCTGGCGCTCGACGGACCTGCCGAACGACCCGGCGGTCGCGCTCAAGGCCGCGTTCAGCTCGACTTCCGCAGGAACTCGGTGATCAACCTGCTCGTGGTGTGGGGCGCTTCCTGGTTCGGGAAGTGCCCCACCTCGGGCAGGACCCGGAACTCCGATCCCGGCCCGAGCCACGACCTGGAGTCACGTGCCGACGACTCCAGGCTGATGGGGTCCAACGCGCCGTGGATCTGCAGTACCGGCACCTGCACCGGCTTGTCGACGGCTTCGGTGAACCGGCGGCCGTCGCTGCGGAGCTGCGAGCGCACCGCCCAGCGGTAGTACTCCATCGCGCTGTGGGCGACGCCCGGCACCATCATGGCCTGCCGGCAGCGGCGGATGACCTCGTCGAACTCGGGCGCCGACCGCCACTTCGGGCCGGACCACGCGGACAGCAGCCGGGCGACCTGCATCGCGTTCTCGCCGGTCAGCCAGCGTTCCGGGTAGATCGGCAGCTGGAAGCGCAGCACGTGGGAGTTCACGCGGGGATGCCGGCGGAACGCCCGCCGCATCGCGAGCGGGTGCGGCGCGGCCAGCACCGAGATCGACGAGACCAGCCGCGGGTGGATCGTGCCGACCGTCCACGCCGTGGCGCCGCCCCACGCGTGCCCCACCAGGTGTGCGCGTTGGGCGCCGAGCGCTTTGATCAGGCCGGCGATGTCACCGGCGAGCGTGAAGCCGTCGTAGCCGCGCGGTGGTTTGTCCGAGTCGCCGTACCCGCGCAGGTCGACGGCCACCGCGCGGTACCCGGCCTCCGCCAGCGTCGTCAGCTGGTGCCGCCACGACCACCAGAACTCGGGGAACCCGTGCAGGAGCAGCACGAGCGGTCCGTCGCCGAGTTCGGCGACGTGCAGGCGGATGCCGTTGGCCGAGACGTCGCGGTGCGTCCACGGACCCGCGACCCGCACCACCGACGGGTCGGGTTTGCGGCTCAGTTGTCGTCGCCCCTGCTGTTGACGTCACGGTGCGTGAGAGCCGCGACCGTGTCTTTCGCGGCCGCGATCGACCTCTCCGGCGCCTTGATCTTCTTGGCCTTGCGGATGCCGAGGAAGACGCAGAGCACGGTGGTCGCGAGCATGATCCCGAACACCAGGAGGAAGCCGCCCCACGTGTCCCAGCCGAACCAGTCGGCGAACCCGTAGCCGAGGAACATGAAGAAGAAGAACAGGCTGAAGCACAGCACCGTCAGCGCGACGATGAAGTAGACGCCGCTCTTGAGACCCTTCTTGGCCTCGGCGACGACCTCGCCCTTCGCGAGCTCGAACTCTGCTCTGACCAGAGTCGACATGTGCGTGGTCGCGTCACGGACGAGGCCGCCGATCGACGCCTCGGCCGTCGGGTCGTCTGCGGTCAGCGGAATCGACGCGATGTGCTCCCTGGTGGTCACTCGGACATGGTGCCATGTGCGCGGCTGCGGCGAATGAGCAACACCGCGGCCAGCAGTGAGGAGATCATCGACGCGATCAGCACGGCGGCCTTCGCGGTCTCGGCCTCATCGAGGGAGAGCTCGGCGATCAGCAGGCTGACCGTGAACCCGACGCCGCCGAGCGTGGCCACGGCGACGATGTCCCGTGGTCCCGCACCTGACGGCCAGACCGCCGCCTTGAACCAGACGGCCAGCCCCGACGCACCCACGATCCCGATCACCTTGCCGACGACGAGCCCGGTGATCACGCCGATCGCGATCTTGTCCGCGAACAGCTTCCCGAACGCATCGGCGCCGACCGGAATGCCCGCTGCGAACAGGGCGAACACCGGCACGGCCACTCCCGCCGACCACGGTTGCAGCCGGTGCTCCAACCGGACCGCGGGCGCCTCCTGCTCGTACGGGTCGCGCTTCACCCTCGTCAGCAACGCCAGCGCGACGCCCGCGATCGTCGCGTGGATGCCTGACGCGTGCATGAACCACCAGGTGCCCACCGCGATCGGTACGTAGAGCAACGGCGTGGTGATCCTCTTGTGCTGCAGGAACCAGTACAGCGCGAGCAGCAGCACGACCGCGCCCGCCGCGAGCAGGTTGAACTTCGTCGTGAACAGGATCGCGATCACGACGATCGCGCCCAGGTCGTCCACCACGGCCAACGACAGCAGGAACACCCGCAGGCTCGACGGCAACCCGGACGCGGTGATCGCCAGCACGCCGAGCGCGAACGCGATGTCCGTGGCCACCGGGATCGCCCACGCCTTCTCGATCCCCGGCTGTCCCCAGCCGATCGCCAACGCGATCAACGCGGGCATGATCATGCCGCCGATCGCCGCGACCACCGGCAGGATCGCGGCCTTGAACTCCGACAGCTCCCCGACCACGAGCTCGCGTTTGAGCTCAAGCCCGGCAACGAAGAAGAAGATGGCGAGCAGTCCGTCCGTCGCCCACTCACCGACGGTCAGAGGTCCGGCGTGCAGGTCGCGCAGCCCGAAGTAGGAGGGGGACAACGGCGAGTTGGCCCAGATCAGCGCTATCGCGGTAGCCCCGAGCAGGACCATGCCACCGACGGTTTCCGTGCGGAGGTAGCGGGCGAACTCGGCGACAACTGCCTTCTTGCGCGACACAGGGCTCCCAGGGCGGTCAGCGGGTACACGAAGTCCTCGTGCCGACCAGACTTCCCGGCTCACCCTGACGCGATCTTAACGCGAACGGGCGCCCTCCACCGAGGACGCCCGTCACGTTTGCGCTGATCAGTCCTCGGACTTGCCCGACTGCAGCCCCGCCGAGATCAGGTCCATGACCGACGAGTCGGCCAGTGTCGTCACGTCACCGACGGCGCGGTTCTCGGCCACGTCGCGCAGCAGGCGGCGCATGATCTTGCCGGACCGCGTCTTGGGCAGCTCCGGCACGACCATGATCTGCCGCGGCTTCGCGATCGGGCCGATCTCCTTGGCCACGTGGTCGCGCAGCGCCTTGATCGCCTCGGCGCCGCCGGCCTCGTCACCGGCGCCGCCGCGCAGGATCACGAACGCCACGATGCCCTGGCCGGTGGTCGCGTCGGACGCGCCGACGACGGCCGCCTCGGCCACGGTCGGGTGCGAGACCAGCGCGGACTCGACCTCGGTGGTGGAGATGCGGTGGCCGGACACGTTCATCACGTCGTCGACCCGGCCCAGCAGCCAGATGTCGCCGTCGTCGTCGTACTTGGCGCCGTCGCCGGCGAAGTAGAAGCCCTGCTCGGCGAAGCGCGACCAGTAGGTGTCCTTGTAGCGCTCCTCGTCGCCCCAGATGCCGCGCAGCATCGACGGCCACGGCTCGTCCAGCACGAGGTAACCACCGCCGCCGTGCGGAACCTCGACGCCGTCGTCGTTGACGACCTTCGCGCCGATGCCGGGCAACGGGCGCTGCGCCGAACCGGGCTTGGTCGACACCACGCCGGGCAGCGGCGAGATCATGATCGCGCCGGTCTCGGTCTGCCACCACGTGTCGACGATCGGGGCCTTGCCGCCACCGACGTTCTCGCGGTACCAGATCCACGCCTCGGGGTTGATCGGCTCGCCGACCGAACCCAGCACGCGCAACGACGACAGGTCGTACTTGGCCGGGATGTCCGCGCCCCACTTCATGAACGTGCGGATCAGCGTCGGCGCCGTGTAGTAGATCGAGACGCCGTACTTCTGGATGATCTCCCAGTGGCGCCCCTCGTGCGGGGTGTTCGGCGTGCCCTCGTAGACGACCTGCGTGACGCGGTTCGACAGCGGGCCGTAGACGATGTAGCTGTGGCCGGTGACCCAGCCGATGTCCGCGGTGCACCAGTAGACGTCGGTGTCGGGCTTGAGGTCGAAGACGTTGTAGTGCGTGTACGACGTCTGCGTGAGGTAGCCGCCGGACGTGTGCAGGATGCCCTTCGGCTTACCCGTGGTGCCCGAGGTGTAGAGGATGAAGAGCGGGTGCTCGGAGTCGAACGCCTCCGGGGTGTGCACGTCGGACTGGTCGTCCACCAGCTCGTGCCACCACACGTCCTTGTCGGTCCACGCGACCTCGGTGTTCGTGCGCTTGACGACGAGCACCTTCTCCACCGACGGCGCGCCCGCGACGGCCTCGTCCACGGCGGGCTTGAGCGGCGCCGGGTTGCCGCGGCGGTACTGCCCGTCGGTCGTGATGACGAGCTTGCACTCGGAGTCCTCGATGCGGGTGCGCAGCGCCTCCGCGGAGAAACCGCCGAACACGACGCTGTGCATCGCGCCGAGACGCGCGCACGCGAGCATCGCGAAGATCGCCTCGGGGACCATCGGCATGTAGATCGCGACGCGGTCCTCGGCGCCGATGCCCAGCGACTTCAGGCCGTTCGCGGCCTTGGAGACCTCGCGCTGCAGCTCGGCGTAGGTGATGGCGCGGGAGTCACCGGGCTCGCCCTCCCAGTGGATCGCGACCTGCTCGCCGTGGCCGGACTCGACGTGCCGGTCCACGCAGTTGTAGGCGACGTTGAGCTTGCCGCCCGCGAACCACTTGGCGAACGGCGCGTTCGACCAGTCCAGCACCTGCGTCCACTTGGTGTCCCAGTGCAGCCGCTCCGCCTGCTTCGCCCAGAACGCCTCGCGGTCGGCCTTCGCCTCCTCGTACAGCTCGGGCTTCGCGTTCGCCTGTGCCGCGAACTCGTCGGAGGGCGGGAACGTCCTGCTCTCCGTGAGCAGGTTGTCCAGAGCTCGGCCCTGGCCTGGCGACTGCGTCATGGTGCGAGACCTCCTGGAAAATCCAGACCGGTTGAAGGTGCGGGTACTGACCGTAGTGCGAGCCAGTTCACTTCCAACAGGCTCCTCCCCAAAAAGGTTCAGACCAATCGTGGGAGGTTGGTTACACGGCTGTCATTGTGTAACCCGTTTTGTCTGCTTGAAGCACGTGTGGCGCGTTGAACGGGCGAAGTTGCGCGCTCAACGGTCCCGCCAGTGAGCTGGATCACGCGTTTCACCTGGTCAGGTACTCTGCGCGACCGTGACCGATCCGCTTGCTCCGCTGCTTTCTCTGCCTGGTGTGGCCGACGCCGCGAACGCGGCCAAGGACGCCGTCTTCCAGGTGCACCGCCATCGGGTGAACTTGCGCGGCTGGGCCACGACGGCGGCCGAGGCGTCCGTGCGCGCGGCCCGTGCGTCGGCGGCGCTGGAGGGCGGTCCGACGGAGATCCCGGAGTCCGGTGAGGTCTCCGATCCCGTGCTGGCCGGGTCGTTGCGGGTCGCCGAGGCCCTGGGCGGACTCGTCGGCACGTGGCAGCGCGCGCCGTTGCAGGCCCTCGCGCGGTTGCACGTCCTCGCCGCCGCGGACCTGTCTTCTGACGTCGGTCGTCCGCGGGTCTCGCCGGACGTGTCGCAGCGGCTGGACCTGCTCGGCTCGCTGGTCACCGGCGGCACGTCCGTCCCGGCGCCCGTGCTGGTCGCGGTGGTGCACGGTGAACTGCTCGGCCTGGCGCCGTTCGAGGTCGCCAACGGTGTCGTGGCACGGGCGGCGGCGCGGCTGACGTCGATCTCCACCGGTCTCGACCCCAAGGGTCTCGGCGTGCCGGAGGTGGCGTGCCTGCGCCGATCCGCCGAGTACGAGGCCGCGTCCGTGGCGTTCGCGTCCGGAGAGCCCGACGGGCTGGCTCAGTGGATCCTGTTCGTCTGCTCGGCCTTGGAGGCGGGCGCCCGCGAGGCGAAGAGCATCGCGGACGCCGCACTCACCGGATGACTTCCGCGAGGACTTCCGCGGCCTTGATCGCGTCCTCGTCGGTCACGTAGAGCGGCGCGAACCCGAACCGCAGGATGTCCGGCGGCCGGTGGTCGCCGATGACCCCGCGTGCGATCAGCTCGTCCATCACGGCTTTGGCGTCCGGGCAGCGCACCGAGATCTGGTTGCCGCGGGTTTCCGGGGTGATGACCTCCAACGAGGTCAGTTTCTCCACGTGCTCGCGGAACGACGCGGTCAGTGCCAGACCGCGCTGCCGAAGCTCGGCCAGGTCGACGTCGTCCCACACGTCCAGTGCCGCGTCGAGCGCGAGCATCGACAGGATGTCCGGCGTGCCGACCCGCGCCCGGACGATGCCGGGATCCGGCTCGTAGCCCGCGGCCATCGCGAACGGCTCCCGGTGGCCGTTCCAGCCGGACAACGGGTTCTCGAACGTCGCCTGCCGGCGCTTCGGCACGTAGATGTACGCGGGGGAGCCGGGGCCGCCGTTGAGGAACTTGTAGGTGCAGCCGACGGCGAAGTCGACGTTCAGCGCGTCCAGCTCGATCGGCAGCACGCCCGCGCTGTGGCAGAGGTCCCAGACCACCTGTGCCCCAACGGCATGCGCCTGCTCGGTGAGCGACTTCATGTCGTGCAGCTCGCCGGTCCGGTAGTCCACGTGGTTGAGCAGCACCACGGCGGTGTCGTCAGTCAGCTCCAAAGAGGACGGACGCGCGGCCCGGATCTTCAACCCCGTCAACGAGGCCACCGACTGCGCGATGTAGCCGTCGGTCGGGAACGTCGACTCGTCGCACACGATCTCCGTGCGGCCGGTGCCTTTCACGGCCCCCATCAACGCCTTGAACACGTTGACCGACGTCGAGTCGCCGACGACGACCTGGCCCTCGGCGGCCCCGATCAGCCGGCCGATCCGGTCGCCGATCCGTTGCGGCGCCTCCCACCAGCCTTCGCTCCACGACCTGATCAGCCGGGTGCCCCACTGGTGCTTCACGACCTCCTGCATCCGTTCGGCGACGTGCTTCGGCGGTGCGCCGAGCGAGTTGCCGTCGAGGTAGATGACGCCTTCGGGAAGGTCGAACAGCTCGCGCTTCACACGTAGCTCCTGGCGGTCCACAGCTCGGGGAACACCGCTCGTTGGGTGCGCCTCTCCAACCAGGCAACACCAGCGGACCCGCCGGTGCCCACCTTCGCGCCCATCGAACGGCGGGTCGCGAGCAGGTGGTCGTAGCGCCAGCGCGCGAACTCCTCGGCGATGTCGGTCAGCGCCTCACCGAGCTCCAGCAGGTCGCGGTCGTCACCGCGGTAGATCTGCGCCCACACCTGCTCGACCTCCGCCGAGGGCTCGTACGCCTTGGTGAGGTCGCGGTCGAGGACGTCCTGCGGGATGTCGAAACCCCTGCGCTTCAACGCGGCCAGCACGTCGTCGTACAGCGAGGGCTTGCTGAGCGACTCCTCCAGCTGTGCGTGCATCGCCGGCACCGCGCGGTGCGGCACGAGCATCGACGCCGACTTCTCGCCGAGCAGGAACTCCATCTCGCGGTACATGCCCGACTGGAAGCCCGAGCCCTCGCCGAGCGCGTCGCGGAACGAGTTGAACTCCGTCGGCGTCATGCGCGCGATCGGCCGCCACGCCGCCGACAACGCCTGCAGGTGCAGGTCCGAGCGCCTGAGCGTGCGCACGGCGGCTTTGAGGTCGTCCGCGCGAAGTTCCGTCTGGGCCTGCCGCCACTCGAAGCAGAGCAGGCCGAAGTACAGCTCCATGACCTGCGTGATGACCAGGAACGACATCTCGCGGGGATCTTTGGACCACTGCTGTTGAAGGGTGTGCAGCACCGACGCGTGCACGTAGTCCTCGTACGGCGTGGTGCCGCCGAAATCCAGCTTGGGGGACACGGGGCAGCTCATGCCGTCAATCCTCGCTCGAACGGCCCGCCACCTGAATGGACGACGAAAGGCGTTCGGGCCGAACTTCTTCCGAACGCAAACCAGATCGCGGAGTAGCTTTGCGTTCATGCTGGACGACGTCGACAAGGCCCTCTTGGAGGCCCTCCAAGAAGATGCGCGCCTTTCGTACAACGAGCTCGCACGCCGCGTGCACGTTTCACCGCCGACGGTCGCCCAACGGGTCCGTCGGTTGGAGAACATGGGTGCGATCACCGGGTACCGGGCCGTGGTGGACCCCACCGTCGTCGGACGTCCGGTCGTCGCGTTGGTGCGCATGAAGTGCTACGGCCCGCGGTGCATCACGGTGCACCCCGAGCTGCTCGACGATCTCCCCGAGGTGGTCGAGGTGGTCCGCCTGACCGGCGACATCTGCTCAGTCGTCAAGGTCGTCACAACGTCGATCGTCGAACTGGAACGGCTGCTGGTCCGCCTGGCCACACACGGCGAGACGTCGAGCGCCATGGTCCTCTCGACACCCATCCCATGGCGCCCAGTGCTACCCGGCTAGCCATCACCCGTTCGTGTTTTCCGACTGCACGCGGGGACCCTACGTATCCCAGGAGAGTACGTAGGGTCCCCGCGTGCAGTTGGAAAAGCGGGAAATCAGCCGGCCAGGCGGGTCAGGGCGTTGCGGACGTGGCCCTTCGTGTCCTTCAGGGCGGCGGCCGCGCGTTCGGTGGGTACGCCTGAGAGCAGGTGCACCAGCGCGACCTTGAGGTCACCGGCCGCGTCGGCCAGCGCCCGCGCGCAGTCGTTCTCGGCCAGCCCGGTGGCCTCGTGCAGGATCCGGATCGTGCGGCCGCGCAGCTTCGCGTTCGTCGCCCGCATGCTGACCATCAGGTTCGAGTAGGTGCGGCCGAGCTTGACCATCACCGCCGTCGAGAACGACGTCAGCACCAGCTTCTGCGCCGAGCCCGCCTTCATCCGGGTCGACCCGGCGATGGCCTCCGGGCCGGTGTCGAGCGCGACCAGGACGTCCGGCGTGATCGGCACCGAGGCGTTGTTCGACACCAGCACCGTGTGGGCGCCAAGCGCTTGCGCCTCTTCCAGCGCACCGATCACGAACGGCGTGCGCCCGGACGCCGTCACGCCCACGACCAGGTCTTTCGCGGTCGCCGAGCGGCGGATCTGGGCCGCGCCGGAGTGGTCCTCGACCTCCTCGACCGCGCGCACGAGCGCCTCGGAGCCGCCCGCGTGGTGGGCGACGAACCAGTCGGGAGGAGCGTTGAACGTCGGCACCAGCTCGGCGGCGTCCAGCGTCGCGAGCCGTCCGGACGTGCCGGCGCCGACGTAGTGGACGCGGCCGCCGGACATGATCGCCGTGACGCCGAGGTCGACCGCGCGGGCCAGCTCCGGCAGTGCCGCGGCGACCGCGGCGGGAACCGTGCGGTCCTCGTCGTTGATCATGCGCAGCACGTCGATCGTGGAGACCCGGTCGATGTCCGTCGTGCGAGGGTTCCGCTGCTCGGTCGGAGATTCCACGCGCACCACCACACCGTTCCGGGGGGAGATCATTTAGTCGTCTCCCGCGGCCGCCGACGGCCATCTGGTCTCGCGCCCAGCCGGTGACCGGACACCGCTTCGTAGGTCGCCTCCAGCGCGGTCTTCGCCGTGTCGACGTGGTGCTGGGCGACCCCGATGAACAGGCAGTCGATGACGGTGAGCTGAGCGATGCGGCTCGCCATCGCGCCGGAGCGGAACGTGGTCTCGCGCGCGGCCGTGGTCAGCACGAGGTCGGCGACCTCGGTGATGGGCGAACGCGGGAAGTTCGTCAGCGCGACGGTGGTGGCGCCGGCGTCCTTCGCCACGCGCAGCGCCTCGACCGTCTCCACGGTCGAGCCGGTGTGCGAGATGCCGACGGCGACGTCCTCGCCGGTCAGCACGGCGGCCGAGGTCAGCGCGATGTGCGTGTCGTTCCAGGCGAAGCAGGTGCGACCGATGCGGTGCAGCTTCTGCTGCAGGTCGAAGGCGACGAAAGCCGAAGCACCGAAGCCGTAGACGTCGACGCGGCGTGCGCCCGCGACGGCCTGGACGACCTTGCCGAGCGACTCGACGTCGAGCTGCTCAGCGGTCTCCTCGACGGCGCGGGCGTCGGCGAACGCGACCTTGCCGACGACCTGCTTCAGGTCGTCGCCCGGCCCGATGTCGCCGCCCATGTCGTGGTTGGCACGGGCGGCGCTGCGAGCGGTGTCGGCGGCGAGCGCGATGCGCAGCTCCGGGTAGCCGCCGACGCCGATGGCCTTGCAGAACCGCGTCACCGTGGTCTCACTCGTGCCCGCCTGCTCGGCGACCTCGGTGATGCTGCGGTGCGCGACCGTCGCCGGGTTCTCCAGCACCACCTTCGCGACGCGCTGCTCGGCGCGCGCGAGACCCGGCAGCAACGACCGGATCTTCACCAGTGGACTGGACTCGGCACTGCTCTCAGTGGACACGTGGGAAACTTACTAACCGCCACTCCGAGGGTCAACGGAGTGTGGGCGGAACTCACCCCAACTGTGTCCCAAAGTCACTCCATCGGCTCGAATGTCTGGCGGCGTGTCGGCGGAAGGTCACCGAACGTCGGGCTTCTTCCGCGTCGACACCGCGATCCGGTTCCACGAGTTGATGGTGAGGATCAGCGCGATGAGCTGGGCCAGCTCCTCCTCGCCGAAGTGCTTCGCGGCCTGCTCGTAGACCTCGTCGCTGACGTACTCGTGGCTGCTCAGCACGGTGATCGCCTCGGTGAGGCGCAGCGCGGCCCGTTCCTTCTCGGTGTAGATGTCCCCGGCCTCCTCCCACGCGTTGAGGAGGTAGATGCGCGCCTCGGACTCACCACCCTTCCGGGCGTCGACGGTGTGCATGTTGAGGCAGTAGGCGCAGTGGTTCAGCTGGGAGGCGCGGATGCGCACGAGCTCGGCCAGCTGCTCGTCGAGGCCCTCACGGGCGGCGGCGTCGAGGGCGATCATGGCGCGGTAGACCTTCGGGGCCTTCTTGGCGAGGTCGATGCGGTTCGTCATGCGAACAAACCTATGGCGCGGATTGGCCATGGTCGTGGTGCAATTCGATCGTGGAATCGTGGGCCAATCTCGACTTCCACCTGGACCTGTCCGGTCCCGGTGGTCTGCGGCAGCGGTTGACGGCGTCGCTGCGGGAGGCGGTCCGTTCGGCGCGGCTGCCCGCGGGGACGCGGCTGCCGGCCTCGCGGTCGCTCGCCGCCGACCTCGGGATCGCGCGCAACACCGTCGCCGAGGCGTACGCGGAGCTCGTCGCCGAGGGCTGGCTGACCGCGCGGCAGGGTTCCGGAACCGTTGTGGCGCAACGGGTCGCGCCGCCACCGCCGGTCACCCGCCGGACCGCCGAGCCAAACGTGCGGTTCGACCTGACGGTCTCCACGCCGGACATCACCGAGTTCCCGCGCACGGAATGGGTTCGCTCGACCCGGCGGGCGCTGATGGCGGCGCCGTCGGAGGCGTTCGGACCCGGTGACCCGCAGGGGCGGATCGAGCTGCGCACGGCGCTCGCGGAGTACCTGGCGCGGGCTCGCGGCGTGCGGGCCGATCCCGAACGGATCGTGGTGTGCTCGGGGTTCGCCGACGCCGTCCGGATGTTCAACCGGCTGCTCAGGCCACCGGTCGTCGTCGAGGACTACGGGCTGCCGGTCCACCGGTCGCTGTGGAAGTCGACGGTGCCACTGCCGGTGGACGACCACGGCGCGAACACCGAACAGTTGCCCGATGACCGGCGTGCGGTCGTGTTGACGCCGGCGCACCAGTTCCCGTTGGGCGGGCCTCTGCATCCACGGCGCCGCGCGTCGGCGGTGGAGTGGGCACGGCGCGTGGGCGGTCTTGTGCTGGAGGACGACTACGACGGTGAGTTCCGCTACGACCGGCAACCGGTCGGGGCCGTGCAGGGGCTTGATCCAGAGCATGTGGCTTATCTGGGCACGTCCAGCAAGGCGTTGTCACCGGCGTTGCGGATCGCGTGGATGGTGCTGCCGGACCGGTTCGTGGACCAGGTTCTGGCGTTGAAGACCGATCGGGAGCAGTACATCAGCATGCTGGATCAGCTGACGTTGGCGGACTTCCTGGCGTCCGGCGCGTACGACAGCCACGTGCGGCGCATGCGGTTGAAGTACCAACGGCGGCGCGACCGGCTCGTCGAGGCCGTCTCGCCGTACGCCGAGGTGTCCGGCATCGCGGCAGGTATGCACGCCGTGCTCGACACACCACACGAAGAGGCCATCGTGCGGACGGCGCGCGAACGCGGGATCGAGGTCAGTCCTCTCTCGTGGTTCCGGCACGAGCGGAGCGACGACGACCGGCGCGGGATCGTGGTGAGCTTCGGAGCGCCCGCGTTCCCACGGGCGCTCCCGTTCCTCACCGAGGTGCTAGCGGCGTGCCGGTGACCAGCCCTCGGCGGTGACATCGCCACGTGCGTGCACATAGACGCCACGGCCGTTGTACTGGCCTGCCTTGGTGTAGACGAACCGCGTCTTCGTCTGCTCCGTGGCAACCCATCGGCGTTCAGTGGTGGTGATCGTGCGGACGTCCTGCCACTGAGTGCCGTCCCAGTGCTGGACGGTCAGCTTGTCGCCCTTGTCGACGTCGACGAAGACCTCGACCGGCCGTTCCGCGACGAGCGTGCCGCCGGAAGTCGTTGCCCGCCACTGCTTTCCGCGCGACTGGACCGCGAGCGCGTTCGCCAGGCCGTCGGTGACGGCGCGGCGGGCCGGGTTGATGCTGCCCCAGTCGCGGGACGGGTGCACGCGGTTGGTCAGCAGGATCGCGATCGACCGCGAGGCCTTGTCGATCACGAGCGAGGTGCCGGTGTAGCCGGTGTGGCCCGCGGTGCCGGGGCCGCTCAGCCCGCCCATGTACCAGCGCTGGTTCAGCTCGAACCCGAGGCCGTGCGCGTCGTCCGGGAACTGCGGGTTGAAGTTGGTGAGCATCAGCTCGACGGAGTGCTCGGTGAGGATCCGGTGACCGCCGTAGGTGCCGCCGTTGAGGATCGTCTGGCCGAGGATCGCGAGGTCCTCGGCCGTGCCGAAAACGCCCGCGTGGCCGGCGACCCCGCCGAGGGACCACGCGTTCTCGTCGTGCACCTCGCCGCGGACCATGCCGCGCGGTGGCGCGGTCTGGAACTCCGTGGCGGCGGTGCGGTTGCGGGCCTTCGGGTTGTAGCCGGTGTCCTTCATGTTCAGCGGCTTGGTGATGCCGTCGCGGACGGCTTCGTCGAGGCGCTTGCCGCTGACCTTGTGGACCAGCTCGCCGAGCGTGATCAGGTTCAGGTCGGAGTAGACGTAGGTCGTGCCGGGCGTGGACTTCGGTTTCACGTCCATCACCGCTTTGATGCGTGACGGGATGTCCGGGTACAGCTTCCACAACGGGATGAACGGTTCGAGGCCGCTCGTGTGTGTGAGGAGCTGCTTGACGGTGATGTTCTCCTTGCCGTTCACGCCGAACTCGGGCAGGTAGGTGGCGACCTTCTCGTCGATGTCCACCCGGCCCTGCTCGACCTGCTGGATCACCGCGATCGACGTGAAGAGCTTGGAGACCGAGGCCAGGTCGAAGATCGTGTCCTGCTGCATCGGGACGCGTTCTTCTTCCGGCAGCTGGGTTTGCTGGTCCTTGTACAGAACGGCGTAGCCCGTGCGGTCGTGCGTGACGATCTTGCCGTCGTGCACGAGCATCGTGACGGCGCCGGCGAACAGCGGTTTGCCGTTGGCCTGCGGTTTCTGGAAGTCGCGCAGCTGACGCAGGGCCGCGTTGATCGGTTCGGGGTCGAGGTTGGCCCAGTACGGGTTGGACTCGCGCAGGGTCGTCCACGGGTGCGCGAACCCGTCCTGGGGCTGGTCGAAGTGACCGGGGATCACGGCCGTCACGACCGCGACGGCCAGTGCGGGGATGAGCATGACGTCCTCACCGGTAGCGCAGGTAGGGCAGGCGGGTGCGGCGGAACTGCTGCAGCTCCTGCTGCCACGCGCCGACGATCTCACCCAGAGGTGCCTGAGCGTCGATCATGGTGCGGAGCCGGTCGGAGCCGCTGAGCTTGTCGATCCAGTTGTCGGGCCGCCAGGCGAACACGCCGGGGTACAACGACTTGGTGGTGATCAGCATGGCCACTGCGGTCCTGATCGCGTCGAACTCGGCGGCATCGGTGACGTGCAGGGTGACGCCGCCGCAGGTCTTTCCCTGGAACTTGTTGAACGTCGGCGCGAAGTAGGTCTCGCGGAACCTGACTCCCTTGAGGTTCAAGGCGTTCAGCGTTTCGGCCCAGCGCCAGTCGATGCCGGGTGCGCCGACGGTCTCGAACGGGCGGGTGGTGCCGCGGCCCTCCGACAGCGCCGTGCCCTCGAACAGGCACGTGCCGGGGTAGACCAGCGCGGTGTCCTGAGTTGGCATGTTCGGGCTCGGCGGCACCCACGGCAGGCCGGTGTCGAGCTGATCTCTCCGCCAGCCTTCGACGTTGACGACCTCGAGTTTCGTGGTGAGACCGAACTCGCCCTGGAAGAACCTCGCCAGTTCACCGACGGTCATGCCGTGCTGCTGGACGATCGGCTTCAGGCCGACTCCGCTGGCGCAGGCGGGGTCGAGCTGCGGGCCGTTCGCCCTGCCGCCGACGGGGTTCGGGCGGTCGAGGACGAGGAAGTTCAGGTCCGGCGCGGCCTGCATCGCCGTGTACATCGACCAGATGTAGGTGTAGAAGCGCGCGCCGACGTCGGCGATGTCGAAGACGACCGTGTCGATGCCCGCCTTGGCGAACATCGCCTGGAGCTTGGTGGCGTTGGCGCCGTACGCGTCGTACACCGGGATGCCGGTGCGCGGGTCGGCGTAGTCGCCCTCGGAGCCGCCTGCCTGGGCCGTGCCGCGGAAGCCGTGTTCCGGGCCGAACACGGCTGCGGGCTTGGCGTCGTGCTCCACCATCGAGTCGACGATGTGGGTCTGGTCTTCGAGGATGCCGGTCGGGTTCGTGAGCACGCCGACCTTGCGGCCCTTCAGCTTGCGCCAGCCGTCCCGGGCGAGCTGTTCGGCGCCGGTGCTGAGCTTGCGGGCCGCGTCGGCGGTGCCGGTCGTGACGAGTGGGACGGACAGTGCGGTTGCCGCGAAGAACTGCCGTCGTCTCACCACGTCACCCCGTGCCCGAACGGGTACGGCGTCGGGCCCGGCACGTCGACCGGGAGCTTGCCCTGCGGTTTCGTCTCGCCGAGCAGGACCTTGGCCAGTGCCTCGACGGAGACGGTCGTGGTCGAGTAGGTGGCGAGCCACGTCTTGGCGTTGCTGTAGGCGACGTCGTACGGGTTGCCGGTGGCGACCGCGATGACCGGTTTGCCGGTGGCGACCAGCTGGTTGAGCAGGTCGAGCTGAGCTGGCCTGGTGCTGAGGTTGTTGGTCAGCACCACGATCTTGTCTGCGTTCGCGGCCGCCGCGAGTGCCTGCTGGATCTGCGGTGCGGTGGGGCTGGTCGCCGTGACGACCTTCGTGCCCTTGAGCCTGGTGGCGAGGGCGGTGGTCGTGGCGTCGCCGGTGCCGACGACCAGGGGAGCGGTCGCGTTGAGCGGGATGGCCTGGGCGTCGTTGCGGACGGCGGTGACGGTGCGGTCGGCGATCTTCTGCGCGGCCTGCGCGTTGGAGCCGACGATCTGGTCGACCTTGTTCACGTCGACCTCGGCGTTGAGCATGACGCCGCGCAGGAGCTTCATCTTGAGGATGCGCAGCACGCTCTCGTCGATGCGCTTCTCGGAGAGTTCGCCGCTGCGGACGGCCTTGACGACGCTGTCGATCGCGAGTCCGAGGTTCGGCGGCATCAGCAGCTGGTCGACACCCGCCTTGATGGCGAGGACCGGGATCTCGGCGTCGGAGTGGAGCTTGCGGACACCCGCCATCTCCAGCGAGTCGGTGATGATGACGCCGTCGTACTTGAGCTCCTCGCGCAGCAGGCCGGTGATGACCCGCGGGCTCAGCGTGGCCGGGTTGCCGGACGGGTCGATCTGCGGCACCTGGATGTGCGCGGTCATGATCGAGTCGATCCTGGCGGCGATGGCGGCCTGGAACGGCGGTGCGTCGATCTGACGCCACTGGTCGAGGCTGCGGTTGGACACCGGCAGGCTCGTGTGGCTGTCCTCGGACGTGTCGCCGTGGCCGGGGAAGTGCTTGGCGGTCGAGGTGACCGAGTCGGGATCGAACCAGCGGCGTCCCTCGTAGCCGGTGACCTGGGCTTTCACCATGTCGGCCGCGAGCTTCGGGTCGCTTGAGAAGCTGCGCACGCCGATGATCGGGTTCGCCGGGTTGGAGTTGACGTCGGCGTCCGGCGCGAAGTTCTGGTTGATGCCCATCGCGCGGAGCTCCTGGGCGGTGATCCTCGCGGCCTCCTCCGCGTCCTGCGTGCTGCGGCCGGCGCCGAGGGCCATGTTGCCCGGCAGCTGCGTGGCCGGGGGGCCGATGCGTGTGACGAGGCCCATCTCCTGGTCGGTCGAGATGAGCAACGGGATCTTGCTGGCCTTCTGCAGGCCGTTGGAGAGCTGCGCGATCTGCTTGGGCGTGTCGATGTTGTCGCGGCTCGAGTTGTTGAAGTAGATGACGCCACCGGGGTGGTACTTGCGGACCATCTCCGCGGGCGTGGCGACACCGAAGTCGGTCTGGTTCTTGGGGTGCGGGACGTCGGCGGCCTGGCCGTTGACGTAGGTGACGAAGAGCTGGCCGACCTTCTCCTCCAGCGACATCCCGCGCAACGTGGTCACCGAGGCGTCCGCTCTCGCCACCGGCGTGAGGGCGACCATGGTCGTGACCAGCGTCAACGCGGCGAACTTCCGCACTTGTCCGTGCCTCCCGGTGATGTTCCCACAGGTAACTGGCGTATTTCGCAAGTTACTCACGGCTGCGTGGTGGGTCAACGGGCGGACATTCTGCCGTTCGACGGTACTTCTTGACCGCACAAGCAGACGGGGCACCCTCGAAAGGGTGCCCCGTCGACAGCGCGGGCTTGCGAGTTACCAAGCGTGCAACTCGTGTCGTACAACCCTGGCCTCGGCGTCCGGCGTCCCGGTACGCAGGCCCTAGACGACAAGCCTCCCGCGGCGTGCTGCGCGTGGGTACTCGAAGTCCGCGCACGGAGCCCTGTCGGGGTGGAGTCTGGCTTCTCTTCGCCAGGTCCCTGGCCGACCCGAGGTCCGCACCACTCATTTAAGTGGGTGGGACAGGTCACGGCAAGGGCTCGGACGGGTGCACCGTTCAAGCCACGTTCAGTAGTGAAAGTACTGGCGTTTCTGGATTTGTGAGCATTTGTTCGTGTTCCGGTACCGCCACCAGGGCGGTGGCGTGCACTCACGCGGGCACCACGAGCGCGCCGCGTTGCCGCTACTCGCCGGTACCCGTCCCGAAGGGTGCGAATCCGGTTCGAGCTCTTGACTAGTCGCGGTTGCGCTTGCGCCGCAGGCCGTACCAGGCGGCTCCCGCGGCGGCCACCGCGCCGAGGCTGATGGCCGTGACCGCGACCGTCCGGCCCGACGGGGTGGGGATGCGGGCGCGCAGGCTCACCGGGTCGGAGAACTGCAGCACCGGCCAGTCCTTCTGCGCGGCGGTGCGGCGCAGGCTCCGGTCCGGGTTCACGGCCGTCGGGTGGCCGACGACCTCCAGCATCGGCAGGTCCGTGACGCTGTCGGAGTAGGCGTAGCTCCTGGTGAGGTCGTAACCGTGCTCGGCGGCGAGCTGCTTGATGGCGACGGCCTTGTTGTCGGCCGCGCAGTAGAAGTCGACGTCGCCGGTGTAGCGGCCGTCCTGGACGACCATCCTGGTTCCGACGCTGTAGTCGGCGCCGATCATCTGGGCGATCGGGGCGACGAGCTCCTCGCCGGACGCGCTCACGATGACGACGTCGTGACCTTCCGCCTTGTGGTCGGCGATCAACTGTGTCGCCTCTTTGTAGACAAGCGGATCGACGATGTCGTGCAGCGTCTCGCTGACGATGCTGCGGATCTGCTCGACGTCCCAGCCCGCGGCCAGTGCCGTGATGTGCGCGCGCATGCGGTCCATCTGGTCCGCGTCCGCGCCGGCGAGCATGAACACGAGCTGTGCGTATGCGCTCTTCAGCACCGCGCGGCGGTTGATCAGTCCCTCCTGGAAGAAGGGACGGCTGAACGCCAGCGTGCTCGACTTCGCGATCACGGTCTTGTCGAGGTCGAAGAAGGCGGCGATCCGACTCATGTAGCTCAGCTTAGGTGTACTCGTCAGTAGGCCGTTCGGGCGGCATTTCGATCGTGTACGAAACCGTTGTGGGACACGGTTACCGAAACTTGGCCCGCAGCTGTTGCCGAAGTTGCGCGCAGCACTGGCGCATGGGGATACAGTAGGAGAGTCCGGTTCGACGGACGGGTTCAGTCCGACCCCCCGGGACTGAACCATTGACGACCCCCGTCCCTCCCCCCTGGCGGGGGTCGTCCCATATCCGGGCCCCGTTTCCCGGCGGGTGCGACTGGACCTCTGCGGCCTTTTCCGTCGCTTTCGACGCCCAACCCCTCACCATCGCACAGGGGTCTGACACTCCCGGCGGTTCAGGCGCTTCAAGATCGCGACTTGTCCACACCCCGCGATTTGTCCACATCTCGATCTTCGCCCGTTGTGTCGTTCATCACGACGAACGACCGTGGTTCCCATGACCCACCCCACCGCCCTGCTCACGGACCAGGACCTCCTCGACGAGGTCCTCCGCCTGGCCGCCGCCGCGGACTGCCGCATCTCCTGCGCCCCCGACGTGACGTCTCTGCGCTCGCAATGGCACAGCGCACCCCTCGTCCTGCTCGACCCGGCCGCGGTCTCCGCCTGTCTGGACGCGAACTTCCCCCGCCGCCCCGGCGTCTGGGTCGTCCACGGCGGCGATCCGCCCTGGGCCCCGGCCGTGGCCCTCGGTGCCGACGGCGTCCTGGAGCTCCCGGTGGAAGGCCGCCTGCTGGTGAGCGCTCTCGCCGACGTGGACGAGGGCCCGCCCTCCGACCGCGGCAGGGTGGTGTCGTTCATGGGCGGCCGGGGAGGTTCCGGCGCCTCGATCCTCGCCATCGCCGTCGGCCGCGAGGCGGTGGCCGACGGCGGCGAGGCGATGCTCGTCGACTGCGACCCGCTCGGCGGCGGCATCGACCTGGCCCTGGGCACGGAGTCCGACGAGGGCGCCCGCTGGCCGGGCGTCCACTGCAGCGGCGGCAGAGTCCCGATGTCGGCCCTCCGCGCCGCCCTGCCCACCTCGGGCAGCCTGAGCATCCTGGCCTGCGACCGCACCGGCCCGGACCCAGAACCCGCCGCCGTGGCAGCAGTCCTCGACGCGGGCCGTCGCGCGGGCTGCACCGTGGTGTGCGACCTGCCCCGCCACCCGACCGCCGCCGCCTCGGCCGCCCTGGACCGCACCGACCTGACCGTCCTGGTCGTGCCGGCCGAAGTCCGCGCCACCGCAGCCGCCGCCCGAGTGGCCTCCCGCCTCCTCACCCAGGGCCGCAACCTCCGCCTCGTCGTCCGCGGCCCGTCACCCGGCAACCTGCAGCCCGCCGAGATGGCCGACGTGATCGGCGTACCGCTGCTGACCCAGATGCGTCCGGAACCGGGCCTCGCCGACGCGGTGGAGCGCGGCCGCTTCCCACACAGCGCCAAGGGCCCACTGGCCACCGCGGCCCGCCAGGTGCTCAAGGAGCTGCGCCCGTGACTCGCCACCTCCCCGATCCGCCCGCGACCATCGAGGCGGTGCCCGCGATCGGCCGAACGTCCGCCGCCGAGCGCAGATCCTCTGGTCCAAGAAAAGCCGCACGCAGGGCATGCCCTGCGTGCGTCAACCGAGCGGTGGCCGCCATGAAGCTCGAACTGAGTCGTGCGGAGTTGGCGATGACCGACCAGGCCATGACCTCCGAGCTGTCCGCGGCACAACGCGGACGAACTTCCGACCGTGGCGACCCGCCAGGCCCCGAACGCATTGCTCCCGTGACGTGTCTTAGCTGCGTCCGCCGGAGAGCGATCGCTTCGCAGGCACAAAAGGGCCGTGCCAAGTCACCCGAGCGCATCCCGGGAACTGCCGTCGGCTCGGTCGTCCGCGGCAGGTTTGGTCGCGGCGACTCGTCGGCGCAGAGCGATGCCGAACCTTTGCCGCCGTTGCGAGGTGCCACCAAGGCACGCCGAGTCCGGGCCGAGTCGGCGGCTGATCCGGTCGCGGGTGCCGCCGGGCCCGCTACCTCCCGCAAGCCCGTCTCGCCGCAGACCGAGATCCCCTCCACGCGAGAGGAACCGCACCCGTGATCCGTCTCCGCATCTGGTTGCGAATGCTGCGCAACCTCTTCGTCTACGGCCGACCCTTCCCACCCCAGTTCATCTTCGAGGAGTCGAAGGAGCCGAAGGAATGAGCCGCTTCCTCGTCTGGTGCCACGAAACCTGGCTCCGCCTGACCGGCCGCGAGGTCGTCCGCGGCCGGCACGCCCGACGCCCGGAGGCCGCGACGTGACCGCGGCGCTGATCGACCGCGTCCGCCATCGGCTGGCCGGCGCGGACGTGGAGATGACCGCTGCTGTGGTCGCGCACGCGGTTCGGTCCGAGGCGGGCGGGGTGCTGGCCGACTCGGACGTCTTGGAAGCCCTCCGAGTTCTTCGGCAGGAGTTCAGCGGTACCGGGCCGCTCGACCCGCTGCTGGCCGATCCCGGCACCACCGACGTCCTGGTCACCGCGCCGGACCAGGTGTGGGTGGACGGTGCGGCAGGTCTGCGTCGCACCGATGTCACGTTCCCCGACGAGGCCGCTGTCCGCCGCCTCGCCCAGCGGCTGGCGGTGGCGGCGGGGCGGCGTCTCGACGATGCCTCGCCGTGCGTCGACGGGTGGTTGCCGGACAGCGGGGTTCGGCTGCACGCGGTGCTTCCGCCGATCGCGGAGAGCACGTGTCTGTCTCTGAGAGTGCTTCGGCCGGCGACGCACGACCTCACGGCGCTTCAGGAGCTCGGCACGTTCGACGCGGAAATCGCCGAAGCGCTGCGCACGATCGTCCGCGGACGGATGGCGTTCCTGGTGGTCGGCGGCACCGGTTCGGGCAAGACGTCGCTGCTGTCGGCGCTGCTGGGGTGCGTGCCGGTGAACGAACGCATCGTGTGCGTGGAGGACGCGGGCGAGCTGCATCCGGATCACCCCCAGTTCGTGCGGCTGGTGGCGCGGCCGCCGAACGTCGAGGGCGCGGGCGAGATCACGGTTCGCGGCCTGGTGCGGGAGGCGCTGCGGATGCGGCCCGACCGGATCGTGGTCGGGGAGGTGCGCGGGGCGGAGGTTCGCGAGCTGCTCTCCTCGCTCAACACCGGGCACGAAGGTGGCGCCGGGACTCTGCACGCCAACTCACCGGCCGAGGTGCCGGCGAGGTTGGAGGCACTGGGTGCGTTGGGTGGGCTTGATCGGCACGCTCTGCACAGTCAGGTGGCTGCGGCGGTACGGCTGGTGCTCCACATGCGACGCCTGGACGACGGCGCGAGGGTGCTCAACGAGATCGGAGCTTTCGCGCGCACGGGAAGCGGACTCGCGGTCCGTCCAGTCTGGACAAGAGCGCACGGCTGGAGCGAGAAGGAGCTGCTGTGCTGAGCCTTCTGCTCCTCGCGACGGCCTTGCTGGTGTGGCCGCAGCTCACACCGCTCCGCAGGCTCAGGCCCAAAGGCAAGCGGGAAATCGTTGTGCCGCAATGGCTGTGGCCAGTGATTGCGGTTGTGATCACCTATCTCGTAGCAGGCATCGGCGGGCTGGTCGCCGGAGCGGTCCTCGCCGCGGTGATCTACCGCATCGTCAAGCAGGGCAAGCAGAACCGTGCGCTGAGAGCGGCCACGGAAGCGCTCAGCAACGGACTGGGCGGTGTGGTCGACGAGCTGCGGGCGGGCGCGCATCCCGCGGCTGCTGCCGAGGGCGCGGCCCAGGACACCCCGCCGCCGGCCGACGAGGTGTTGAAGGCGGCCGCGGCCACCGCGCGACTGGGCGGCGACGTCGAACGCACACTTCGCGATCTCCGCCAGCCACTCCTCGACACCGCCGTGGACCAGCTCGCCAAGGCGTGGCACGTGTCAGCGAAGCACGGCGTGGCGTTGGCCGACGTCCTGGACGCGACGAGACGCGACCTCGACCAGCGGGCGGCGTTCGCGCGGCAGGTGCACGCACGCATGGCAGGACCGAGAGCGAGTGCGGCGGTGCTCGCCGCGTTGCCGGTGTTCGGCTTGCTGCTGGGTGAGCTCAGCGGCGCCAGGCCGCTCCACACCCTCATGTCGACCACCGGAGGACAGCTCCTGCTCGTGCTGGGCGCGCTGTTCCTGGCGGCAGGGCTGTGGTGGACGAAGAGGATCACCGAGGTGCAGCCGTGACGTTCCTCCTCCTGGCGCTGGCGATCCTCGTCGCCCCGGTGCCGCGCAAGGCGATCGACCGGCTCAGACCGGCGACGCACGACCCGCCGCGGCGCGACACCGAGCCGGACGGTCCGTTCGAACGGGCCGCCGCGCTGGACCTGATGGCTGCTTGCCTCAAGGCCGGGTTGCCGGTGCCGACGGCGATCCGGGCCGCCGGCATCAGAGAGCTGGGTCAGGTCGCCGAACTGCTCGCGCTCGGCGCGGATCCCGTCGCCGCGTGGGAGTCGGCGTTGCGTCAGCCCACGACCGCCGCCCTCGCGCGGGCTGCGAGGAGGACCGCGCGGTCGGGAGCGGCGCTGGCCAGGCAGGCGGCCGAGCTGGCCGAGCGGACCAGGGCCGAGGCCGCCGATCAGGCCGAGGCGAAGGCGCAAAGAGCCGCGGTGGCGGTGGCGGCGCCGCTGGCGCTGTGTTTCCTGCCAGCGTTCCTGTGCCTCGGCGTGGTGCCGGTGGTGCTGGGGCTGGCCGACCAATTCCTCAGATGAAAGGACGACGAGAGATGGAACTGCTGAAGGACGACAGCGGCATGAGCACGGTGGAGTACGCGATCGGGACGTTGGCGGTGGCCGCGCTCGCCGGGCTGCTGTACGCGCTGTTCTCCAGTGACTGGATGCAGCACGAGTTGCAGGGGCTGATACAGCGTGCGCTGTCGTCGGTCTGATGACCGGGGCATGGTCACGGTGGAGGCTGCCATCGCGGTGTGCGCGCTGCTGGTGGTCATGGGATTTGCGGCTGCCGGTCTGACGGCGGTCATCGAGCAGATGCGGTGCACCGACGCGGCGAGAGAGGCCGCACGGCTCACGGCGCGCGGTGAGCGACAGCGTGGTGAGGACTCAGTCGGGCAGATCCTGCCCGGAGCGAGCGTCGCGTTCCGGGACGAAGGCGACGCCGTGCGGGTCGTCGTCACCAAACGCGGACCGCTGGGCGTGCCGCTCAGCGCGGAGGCGTTCGCCGTCGTGGAGCCGCGATGAACGGTGCAGCGCCTGGTGATGAGCGCGGTTCGGCTGCGGTGAGCGGCGTGGTGGCGATGTTGTTGCTGATCATCGTGATGATCACCGGTGCGCAGATCGGTGCGGCGCTCGTCGTGCGGCATCGGGTGACCGGTGCGGCTGATCTGGCGGCGCTCGCCGGTGCGGCGAGCGTGCCCGATGGCGACGAAGTCGCTTGTGAGCAGGCAAAACGCGTGGCCGAGAGCAACAGGTCCGTGCTCGAAAGCTGCTCGGTGAGCGGTTGGGAGGTGGTTGTTCAGGTGTCGGCCGTTACGCCGTTCGGCCCGGTGAACGCACGGTCGAGGGCAGGTCCGGCCGAAGATCGAAGCGTTTGGAGCGCGACGAGCGGTCGCCTTCCAGCGGTGAGCGGACTCACACCGGTGCCAGGACATGCTGAACGGTGATCGAACCAAACGCGCGGAGTTCAGTGGCTCTTCCTCGCAGGGGGCGTTCGCCGTCCCGTAGCTACCAGTTGTCGCGGCGGGGGTTACCAAGCCGGGGGCGGGTGTCGTTAGTTGTAGTGGCGGCACCGAGCGGGTGTCCTACGAAAACCGACACCACGTCGATGTCGAGTCAGAGCCTAGGAAGAAGGCGAAGGAAGATGGATTGGTCGGATAGCTGGCGCGGGGCCTTCCGCATCGAACTGCGTGCCGAGGCCGTCAGCCTCGCGTACCGCGGTTGGCCCGTGCTGCCCGGCACCTATCCGGCCGGTTCCGAGCAGGGCGTCACCCAGTGGGCGGGTCGCAGCGGGCTGGAGCTGCACGGCCCCATCCCCGTGCACCGCGACTGGGTGGACCGCATCGGCACGCGTCCCGACCAGGTCGCCACGTGGTGGACCGGTCGTTCCTACAGCCTTCTCGTCGCCACCGGCCACGTGGTGGACGCGATCGAGGTCGGCACCGACCTCGGCCGCCGCGCGGCCGTCGCACTGCGGTCGATCGGTGTTCCCGTGCCGATCGCCGCGACCCCGTCCGGCCGGTGGATGTTCCTCGTGAAGTCCGGCTCGAAGCTCAACACCGAGCTGGCCAACAACGCGGACGTGCACCACTACGCCAAGGGCGAGTACATCCCGCTGCCGCCCACCCCGATGGCGCACGGCGTCGTGCACTGGAGGGTCAAGCCGTCGATCTGCGGCTGGAACCTCCCGGACGCGCACGTCGTGCAGGACGCACTGGTCGAGGCGCTGCACGCCCCGGCCGGCTACCAGCTCGAAACCGTCTGACACAACTGAAACAAGCCCGGCCGTGCTGGGTGTCGTCGTGGACTCTCCCCGACAACCCCGAAGGCGATGCCCTGCACGGCCGTTCCAACCCCAGCCCGGTCCGATGATCGGCCCTCGTACCCCGCACTTCGGGGCCGCGGAGGACCGGGCGAAAAAGCCGAACACGCACCCCGAAGGACAGCCTCCCGCGAAAAACGACCGGGCCGAGGAACGTTAGTGGCAGGGCAACTGCTCTGCCGCGGTCGGTGAAGCCGGCTCCTCCCCGGAGTTCGTCCCAAGACAGTCGACACCGTCGCCTCCCGCGTGTCCTGTCGAGACGAACAACCAGATTCCACCGATGTTCCAAGGGATCCGGTCGCCAAGCGGTAGCAGGCGGGAAAACAGTGTTCGGCACGTGGAGAGGGCGCGCCGCAGGTACCCGTGAGCCTGCGGCGCGCCCCCGCGAAACTCAGAGAAGCTCGCAGTAGGCCGCGAAAGCTCTGGTCTGCTCCATGCTTCCCGGACGCGGGGCAGCGGCGGCGTCGAAGCCGAGGTCCCGGTCCCCGATGACCTGCTCGATCAGCGGGTGCCAACGCTGATCGAGCATTTTCAAACCCCACTCCAGAGCGCCGCGCTTCGAGGTCACCTCCGCGGTGTGCAGCGTGTAGAGCGTCCGGCAGTACTGCGCGACGATGTAGCGCTGAGTCCACGCGACGTCCATCGGTGCCCACGACTTGATGCCTTCCCACAGTTGCGGCAGGTCGGCACGCATCGTCGAGCGCAGCACCGCAGGCGGGACCTCGTCGACCAGCGAGGTGATCGGCGGGCCGTCCAGCACGATGCCGTGGTGGCGCAGGATCCAGCGGGCGTGCGGTGAGTTGCAGTGGGTGTCCCAGATGAGCGTGCGGTGGCCGTGGTCGTTGAACAGCCACGGAACCCCGAGACCAGCCACCGAGCGCAGCGACTCGACGTCGGCGTACGAGCCCTCGATCTCGGTCGACCAGTGGCCTGGTCGCAACGGGATCTGGTCGTGCAGCTCGCGCAGACCGGCCTCGGCAGAACCCGACGGCAGTTCGGTGCAGGCGACGATGAAGTCGCAGTCGCTGTGGACGTCACCGGCGCCCAGGGCGAACGAGCCCTGCACGTAGGCACCGACGTAGGTGGGACCGAGGATCGAGCGGACCGCCGAGACGAAGTCGGCGAGCAGTGCGTTCAGATCAGCGAATGGCGTGAACAAGGCAAACTCCAATGAACCCGTGGCCGTGAAGGGGACGGGCGCGGCGGAGCATCGGACTCAGCCGCGCTTAGGCGCGACGGGTCCGGTCAGTTGCGTTGCAGCTGCATGCGGTCACGCGGCCACCGTAGCCGGGCGACGCCGGACGAGTCAGGCGATTTTGCTCAGCACGACGTCCAGCACGAGCACGGCACCAGCCTTGTCCAGGGGCTCGTTGCCGTTGCCGCACTTGGGCGACTGCACGCACGACGGGCAGCCCATCGGGCACGAGCAGGAGCTGATCGCCGACCGCGTCGCCGAGAGCCAGGCGCGCAGCGCCTCGAAGCCCCTGTCCGCGAAGCCCGCGCCGCCCGGATGGCCGTCGTGCACGAAGACCGTCGGCATGCCCGTGTCCGGGTGAACGGCCGTCGACACGCCGCCGATGTCCCACCGGTCGCACGTCGCGAACAGCGGCAGCAGGCCGATCGCCGCGTGCTCGGCCGCGTGCAGCGCGCCGGGGATCCGTTTGCCCTCAACACCCGCAGCGACCAGCAACGACTCGTCGACGGTGTACCAGACGGCACGGGTCTGCAGCGTCTGCTCGGGCAGGTTCAGCGGTATCTGGTCCAGCACCACGCCGGACGGCAGCCGCCGCAGGTAGCCGACGACCTGCGTGGTCACCTCGACCTCGCCCAGGCACACCGACACGCCGTCGAAGTCGGTGCGCTCGATCTCCTGCACCACGGTGATGTCCACGCAGTCGCGCGGCTGCGTCGTCCACTCCGGGTCTTCGCGGTGCACCATCGCGAGGCCGTTGTCCAGGTCGAGCTCGTCGACCACGTACGCCCGCCCCTGGTGCAGGTAGACGGCGCCGGGGTGCACCTGCCAGCAGGCGGAGCCGGGGTCGACCGTGCCGAGCATGCGGCCGGAGTCGGCTTCCACGACGGCCACCTGGTCGCCGCCGGAGCCGCGGATGTCGACCCCGGCGTGCGGGCGGTCGTGCGAGGCCCAGTACCAGCCGGCAGGGCGTTTGCGCAGCAGTTTCTCCGCCACGAGCTCGGCCAGCACGGCCTCGGCCGGCGGCCCGCCGAAGTCGTCGAGGCAGGCGTGGGTCAACGGCATCTCGGCCGCGGCGCACGCCAGTTGCGGGCCGAGCACGTACGGGTTCATCGGATCCAGCACGGTCGCCTCGACCGGGCGGTCGAGCACCGCGGCCGGGTTGTGCACCAGGTAGGTGTCCAACGGGTCGTCGCGTGCCACGAACACCACAAGAGCGCTGTCACCGGACCGCCCGGCCCGGCCCGCCTGCTGCCAGAACGACGCGAGCGTGCCCGGGAAACCGGCGACCACCACGGCGTCCAGCCCGGCGATGTCGACGCCCAGCTCCAGCGCGTTCGTGGTGGCCACGCCGAGCAGGTCGCCGGTGGACAGCGACTTCTCCAGCGCCCGGCGCTCCTCCGGCAGGAACCCGCCCCGGTACGCGGCGACCCGTCCGGGCAGCTCACTGTCCACTTCGGACAGAATTCGCTGGGTGCCCAGAGCTGTCAGCTCGGCGCCGCGCCGCGACCGCACGAAGGCGAGCGACCGCGCGCCCTCGACCACGAGATCGGCCAGGATCCGCGAGGTCTCCGCACCGGCCGAGCGGCGCACGGGAGCACCGTTCTCACCCTCCAGCGAGGTCAGCGGCGGTTCCCACAACGCGACGGTCCGCGAGGCGCGCGGCGAGAAGTCGTCCACGACAGCGGAAACCGGTACCCCGAGCAGCCTTTCCGCGGAAGCGGAAGGATCAGCCACAGTGGCCGATGCCAGCACGAAGATCGGATCCGCGCCGTACTTGCGCGCGACCCGCCGCAGCCGCCGCATCAACAACGCCACGTGCGAACCGAAAACGCCGCGGTAGGAATGGCACTCGTCGATCACCACGTACTTCAGCCGGCGGAAGAACCGCAGCCATTTCGGGTGCTGCGGCAGGATTCCGCGGTGCAGCATGTCCGGGTTGGTGAACACCCAGTTGGCGTGCGCCTTGACCCAGTCGCGCTCGGCCATCGGGGTGTCACCGTCGTACGCCGCCGCACGGACCCCCTTGATGCCGAGCTCGTCGAGCGCGCGGAGCTGGTCCGCGCCAAGGGCTTTGGTCGGCGACAGGTACAGCGCGGTGGCCTTCGTGTCCGCCAAAAGAGTGGAAAGCACGGGAAGTTGGTAGGCGAGCGACTTGCCGGACGCGGTGCCCGTCGCGAGCACGACATGTGATCCGTACCACGCGAGAGAGGCCGCCTCGACCTGGTGCCGCCACGGTTCGCGCACCCCGATCTCGGTGAACGCGGCCACCACCGCGGGAGCGGCCCACGAGGGCCATTCCACGTGATCAGCCTGCCGCAACGGCAGATCACGCACGTGTGTGAGAGGTGACTCCCCGGCGGGTACTCCCGCCAGCACGCGGTCCAGCAACCGCCGTCCCTGATCCACCACGAGGCGAGCTTTGCACACGACACCGACACTTCTGCCTGGGGCGTGCTCGACTTCCTGCGCAGATAACGGTGTGTGCACGGATCGGGACGTTTCGTTGCCCCGTTGCAAGTACCCCCTAGACTCCCCGCTCATCGCATCCAATGAGGGATGCGTCACGTCGCGCTGGGCGGCTGGTCTGCCTTGGCGCTGCACATGGCAACTCACCAGGAGGACGGATGTCCCGGCAATTCCTCGCGGAGAGCCTCGAGCTCTCCGGGGGTGATCGCGGCGTCGTAGCCGTGGTCGCCGTGGTCGCCCTGGCTGCTCTCGCCGTCGGGTACGTGCTGCTCAGGGAGGTGCTGGCCGCGGGCCAGGGCACCCCGAAGATGCAGGACATCGCCAAGGCGGTTCAGGAGGGCGCAGCGGCCTACCTCAACCGGCAGTTCCGCACGCTCGGCATTTTTGTCGTGATCGTGTTCGTGCTGCTGTTCGCGCTACCGGCAGATGATCTCGCCGAACGAATCGGCAGGTCGTTGTTCTTCATCGTCGGTGCCGCGTTCTCGGCGACGATCGGCTACCTGGGCATGTGGTTGTCCACGCGCGCCAACGTGCGTGTTGCCGCCGCCGCGAACGAAGGTGAAGGCGGTCGCGAAAAGGCGATGCGCGTCGCGTTCCGCACCGGTGGTGTCGTCGGCATGACGACGGTCGGCCTCGGTCTCTTCGGTGCCGCGCTGGTCGTGCTCGTGTACGCCGGCCAGGCCCCGAAGGTGCTGGAGGGCTTCGGTTTCGGCGCCGCGCTGCTCGCGATGTTCATGCGTGTCGGTGGCGGCATCTTCACCAAGGCCGCCGACGTCGGTGCCGACCTGGTCGGCAAGGTCGAGCAGAACATCCCCGAGGACGACCCCCGCAACGCCGCCACCATCGCGGACAACGTGGGCGACAACGTCGGTGACTGCGCCGGCATGGCCGCGGACCTCTTCGAGTCCTACGCCGTGACGCTGGTCGCGTCGCTGATCCTCGGCACCGCCGCGTTCGGTGCGCAGGGCCTGCTGTTCCCGCTGATCGTCCCCGCGATCGGCGTGCTGACCGCGGTCATCGGTGTCTACACGACGAGCGCGAAGACGGGCGAGAGCGGCCTCACGGCCATCAACCGCTCCTTCTACATCTCCGCGGTCATCTCCGCCGTCCTGTGCACGATCGCGGCGTTCGCGTTCCTGCCGAGCTCCTTCGCGGACCTCAACGGCATCAGCGACTCGATCAAGGCCACCAGCGGCAACCCGGCGCTGATCGCGTCCGTCGCGGTGATCATCGGCATCGTGCTGGCCGGCGTCATCCTCTGGCTGACCGGCTACTACACCGGCACCGACCACAAGCCGGTCAAGGAGGTCGGCCAGACCTCGCTGACCGGTGCGGCCACGGTGATCCTGTCCGGCATCTCGGTCGGTTTCGAGTCGGCCGTCTACACCGCGCTGGTCATCGGTGCCGCCGTCTACGGCGCGTTCCTGCTCTCCGGTTCGGTCGTCGTCGCGCTGTTCGCGATCGCGCTGGCCGGTTGTGGTCTGCTCACCACCGTCGGTGTCATCGTCGCGATGGACACCTTCGGCCCGGTTTCGGACAACGCGCAGGGCATCGCCGAGATGTCCGGTGACGTGCACGGCGAGGGCGCGCAGATCCTCACCGAGCTCGACGCGGTCGGCAACACCACCAAGGCCATCACCAAGGGCATCGCGATCGCGACGGCCGTGCTGGCCGCGACGGCGCTGTTCGGTTCCTACCGCGACGCGATCGAGCAGGCCGTGATCAAGGTCGGCAACGTCGCGGGCGACCTGCCCGTGTCGTTCACCAACCTGGTGTTCAGCCCGAACGTCCTCGTCGGTGTCGCCATCGGCGCGGCGGTCGTGTTCATGTTCTCGGGTCTCGCGGTCAACGCCGTGACGCGCGCCGCCGGTGCCATCGTGTTCGAGGTGCGCCGCCAGTTCCGCGACAACCCCGGCATCATGGACGGCACGGTCAAGCCGGAGTACGGCAAGGTCGTCGACATCTGCACCAAGGACTCGCTGCGCGAGCTCGCGACGCCGGGTCTGATGGCCGTGCTCGCCCCGATCGCCGTCGGCTTCGGTCTCGGCGTCGGCCCGCTGGCCGGCTACCTGGCCGGTGCGATCGCGACCGGCACGCTCATGGCGGTCTTCCTGGCCAACTCCGGTGGTGCCTGGGACAACGCCAAGAAGCTGGTCGAGGACGGCAACCACGGTGGCAAGGGCTCCGACGCCCACGCCGCGACGGTCATCGGCGACACGGTCGGCGACCCGTTCAAGGACACCGCCGGTCCCGCCATCAACCCGCTGATCAAGGTCATGAACCTGGTCTCGGTGCTGATCGCGCCCGCCGTCGTCACCTTCTCCATCGGTGCCAACGCGTCCGACGCGCTGCGCATCGCGATCGCCGTGGTCGCGGCACTGATCATCGTCGCCGCGATCGTCGTGTCGAAGCGTCGTGGCACCGCGATCGCGGACACGCCCGCGGAGACCGTGAGCAACGGCGCCGCGTAGTTCCGCACTCCACGGTCGGGGTACGTTCGGGGCATCCCCCGACGTACCCCGACCGAGGAGTTACGACATGAGGCTCCGCCTCGTCGCCACTGCCGTGATCACCGCCGCCGCGCTGGCCGGGTGCACCAACGGCGGCAACTCCGGCACCTCTGCGACGCCCACCAGCGGCGCGGCCAGCCCCGCGGCCATCGCCTACATGGACAAGGTGTGCGGCGCCGCGTCCGAGTTCGCCAAGGTCGAGAAGACCGCCCCGAAGCTCGACGCCGGCGACTCCGCCAAGCTCAAGGCCGAGATGGCCGCCTACATGGGGCAACTCGCCGACGCCTTCACCAAGTCGGCGAACGGCCTCAAGAACGTCGGCCCGTCTCCCGTCGCGGGCGGCGAGGACGCCGTCAACAAGATGGCCGAGGCCTTCACCTCCCTGGGCACCGTCTTCGGCGACGCCAAGACGAGGATCGAGCAGGCCGACGCGAACGACGCCACCGGAGGTATGCAGGCCGCGGGAGAGGCCATCGCCAAGCTCTCCGAGCTCGCTGACCCGCTGCGCGACCTCAAGGCCGTTCCGGAGCTGCAGAAGGCCACCCAGAGCGCGCAGAAGTGCCAGGAGATGCAGCGCCTCAACATCACGCCGACGAGCTGAGCCAGGCCGTCCGGAGTAGCTTCCGGCCCATGCGTCACACAGCCATCGCGCTTCTGACCAGTTCTCTGCTCGTGGTCACCGCGTGCAGCAGCGGAGGTTCGTCCAAGTCCTCGGCGCCGGCCACCCCGAACGAGGCCGACGTCGTGTCGTGGATGGACAAGGTCTGCGGAGCCGTCGACGGCACCGTGAAGGCCATGTCCGACGAGCCCGGCATCGACATGAACGACCCGGCGAAGCTCAAGACCGGTCTGTCGGACTGGCTCGGCACCAAGGTCGCCGCGGCCGACAAGTCGATCGCGGACCTCAAGGCGCTGGAGAACGGCCCGCACCCGAAGTCGAAGGAGCTGGTCACGACGGCGGAGGACGGCATGGGGCAGATCAGGACCCTGCTCGCCGACACCAAGTCGAAGCTCGACTCGTCCACCGATCCGACGCAGGTCGTGGCGGCGTTCACCGAGATGATCGGCAAGGCGTCCGCGCTGGAGAAGTCCGGCGCCGACGTGCAGAAGAAGTTCGACGAGACCGGTCTCGGCGACGCCGCCAAGAAGGCGCCCAACTGCAAGGGCCTGGAGACGGCGTCCAGCTCGACCCCGACGTCCTGACGCACACCGGAATCCCCTCGGACCGGATCGCCCGAACGTGTACCGTTCGGCGATCCGGTTCGACCTGTCCTGGGGGATTTCACCATGAACGCACGTTTGAGATTCGTTGCCGCCTGCGCTGGTACCGCACTGGCCCTGGCCGGCTGCTCCAACTCCGCCGCGCCTTCCACGCAGAGCACCACGCCCGCGCCCACCACGACGTCCGCCGCTGCGCCCGCCGCCGACCCGGTCAAGTGGGCCGGGGCCTTCTGCGGCGGCACCACGCCGGTGCTGACGGGCGCGGCCGAGCTCATCAGCGTCGCCACGACGAACGCCGGCAACCCGGTCGCCCTCAAGGAGGGCATGCTCAAGATCCTCGACACCGGCGCGAAGTCGCTGGCCGACGCCGAGAAGAAGCTCAAGGAGGTCGGCGCGCCCGGCCCGGAGGCCAAGCAGCTGCACGACGACCTGGTGAAGATGTTCGGCGACGGTGCCAAGGAGTACGTGACGGTCGCCGAGCAGATGCGCAAGCTCGACGCCAACGCCCCCGACTTCATGGACCAGGTCCAGAAGCTGGGCGGCGAGTCCGCGGACCCGTCGAAGCTCGCCGACCAGATCAAGAAGCTCGACGCGGACCCGAAGTACAAGGACGCCATCGCGAAGGCGCCCGAGTGCACGGAGATGCGCACCAAGCTCGGCAAGCTCCTGGGCCGGTGAAAGCGGGCATGATCACGGTGGTGGTCGCCGCAGCGGCGATCACCACCGCGTGCGGTGCGAACCCGGGAACAGACCAGAAAGCCACCACCGTCAGCACGCCCACCACGACGTCCGACGTGGCCGGTGCCGACCCGGCGGCGTGGTTCGAGGCGTACTGCGGTCCGATGGGTGCCGTGGAGGTCGCACGGTCCCAGATCGGGAGCAACGCCGCGCAGGGGCGGGAAGCCGTGAAGGACGCCGTGGTGGCCTGGGCGTCGCTGGCCGCCGCGTCCGACCGCAAGGCGGCGGACGACCTGGAGAAGCTCGGCCCGATGGGATCTGACGTCCGCAACCCGCACGACCGGTTGATCGAGTCGTTGCGGGTCTCCGCGAAGGGCTTCGAGGAGGCGTCCGGACGGTTGCGGACCCTGGCTGCCGACGAGACGTTCCCGGAGCGGTATCGGCAGGTCATGGCCACCAGCGGGGACACGGCGCGAGAGAACGCGGAGGCGATGTTCAAACAGATCCTGGGCACGCCGAAGTACGCCGAGGCGTTCCGGGAGACCAAGGTGTGCGCGAACTGGCAGGCACTGGCCAAGGGAAAATAGCCGCCATGAGGACGCGCCTGCTCGCCGCTGTGCTGGCCACAGCGGTGCTGACCAGCGCCTGTGGTTCCGACGAGGACAAGCCGCTCACCGACGCCCAAGGGCAGTGGATCGACGCGTTCTGCGGCGCTCTGGTGCCCGGCATGAAGGCCGGACTGGAGCTGAGGGCCACGGACCCGGCCGACGCCAAGGCGGTCAAGACGGCCTACCTGAAGCTCGTCACCGCCAACGCGACCGCGTTCGTCGACGCGGAGAAGAAGCTCAAGGAGCTGGGGCCGCCGTCGGACGAGCTGAAGGACGTGCACGAACGGCTGATGAAGTACGTCGGCGAGTCGGCCAGGTCCTACGCGGCGGCCCAGGCCCCGGTCGAGAAGCTCGAACCGAACGCGCAGTTCTGGGAGAGCGCGGAGAAGGCGCTCGCCGACACCTCGCAGGTGAGCAGCCCGGAGGAGCTGCGCGCGACCTTCGACGCGCTGGAGAAGTCGCCCAAGTACGCGGCCGCGATCGGCAAGTCCGTTCCGTGCGGTGAGCTCAAGAGCGGCGGTCAGCGGTAGTCGCTCGACCGGCGTAGTCACAAGCGCACCACTGGTCACAGTCGAACGCCTGTTCTACTCTGTGGGCCGTGGTTGGGCAGCTGTCCTTCTTCTCGGCCGAGGCGCGCACGCCGGCCAAGGCGGACCTCGCCGGCCTGCTCTGCGGGCCGGGGCAGGCCGTCAGCTTCGCACGCGGCACGGCTGCCCGCGTGTACGTCGAGCTGCGTGACGAGTGGCGGCACCGGCCGCTCAAGCAGGCGTGTGACGAGCGCGGCGTCACGACGGAGCTCTGCGTGAACGAAGAGGGCACGCGGTTCGTCCGCACGCCGTTCCGCACCGATCTCACCCCACTGGCCGCCCGCTGGCTGGACGGATCCGTCAAGCGGGTGCCGTCCGACTTCGAGCTGAACGGAGCAGTGCTGCGAGTGTGGGCACTGGCGGCGGGCAGCTGGATGGAGTCGGCGTACCTCCTCGGTTTGGACCCCAACGCACCGCAGACACACGAACCGTTGCAAAATGCCCTGCTCGCATCCGGACTTCCGTGCACCCTGGTAGGGGCTCCGGCGTTGCGGGTAACCGGCCGACGAAGGCTGGCTCGGCTCGCTGAGCTGGTCGGGAGCCCTCCGCACGGAGTGGCGATGAGCACCTGGCCGGCGGCCTGAGCGGGCGGTCCGGCAAGGTTGTGTCACTCTGTCTCGTCGTACAGGCGTCGCGGATGGTGTGCTTTTCGGCCGACGCTGGGCAACACTGGCGGGCCTGGGAACCGGGTTTGGAAGAGAGCGGGACGGCGAGTGGCTGGATCGACACGGACGAGAAAGAGCAGCGGAGGCGCGGGCAGCACCCGACGACTGGTGATCGTCGAGTCGCCCACGAAGGCGCGCAAGATCGCGTCGTACCTCGGCAGCAACTTCGTCGTGGAGTCCTCCAGGGGACACATCCGGGACCTGCCGCGCGGTGCCGCCGACGTTCCCGCGAAGTTCAAGGGCCAGGCGTGGGCCAGGCTCGGCGTGGACGTCGACCACGACTTCGAGCCGCTCTACGTGGTGTCCGCCGACAAGAAGTCGCTGGTCACCGAGCTCAAGGAAGCGTTGAAGGACGTCGACGAGCTCTACCTCGCGACAGACGGTGACCGCGAGGGCGAGGCCATCGCGTGGCACCTGCTGGAGACGCTCAAGCCCAAGGTCCCGGTCCGCCGGATGGTGTTCCACGAGATCACCGAGTCCGCGATCCAGGCCGCCGCGGCCAACCCGCGTGACCTCGACCAGGACCTGGTCGACGCCCAGGAGACCCGCCGCATCCTCGACCGCCTCTACGGCTACGAGGTCAGCCCGGTGCTGTGGAAGAAGGTCATGCCGAAGCTCTCGGCAGGCCGCGTGCAGTCCGTGGCGACGCGTCTGGTCGTGGAGCGCGAACGCGAACGGATGAAGTTCGTCTCCGCGAGCTACTGGGACATCTCCGCGCAGATGGACGCCGGTGCGGACGCCACGCCGCGTCAGTTCGGCGCGCGTCTCGTGGCCGTCGACGGCACCCGTCTCGCCACCGGCCGCGACTTCGGCTCGGACGGCAAGCTCACCGGCAAGGCCGACGTCGTCGTGCTGGACGAGGCCCAGGCCCGTGCCATCGCGGCCGGCCTGGAGAACGCGCCGGTCAAGGTCGCCTCCGTCGAGGAGAAGCCGTACAGCCGCAAGCCGTACGCGCCGTTCATGACCTCGACGCTGCAGCAGGAGGCGGGCCGCAAGCTGCGGTTCTCCGCCGACCGCACGATGCGCACGGCGCAGAAGCTGTACGAGAACGGCTACATCACCTACATGCGCACCGACAGCACGACGCTGTCGGAGACCGCGATCAACGCGGCCCGCACGCAGGCCACGGACCTGTACGGCGCGCAGTACGTCTCGCCGCAGCCGCGCCAGTACAACCGCAAGGTCAAGAACGCGCAGGAGGCCCACGAGGCGATCAGGCCGGCGGGAGAGGTCTTCCGCACGCCCGGTCAGGTGGCCGCCGAGCTCGACTCCGACGAGTTCAAGCTCTACGAGATGATCTGGCAGCGGACGATCGCGTCCCAGATGGCCGACGCGCGGGGCAACACGACCAGCGTCCGCATCCAGGGCCGTGCCGCGACGGGCCAGGAGGTCACGTTCGCCGCGTCCGGCCGCACGATCACGTTCGCGGGCTTCCTCAAGGCCTACGTCGAGACCGTCGACGCCGAGGCCGGTGGCGAGTCCGACGACGCCGAGTCGCGCCTGCCGCAGCTGGTCAAGGACCAGGACCTGACGATCGCGGAGCTGTCCGCGGACGGTCACACCACCTCGCCGCCCTCGCGCTACACCGAGCCGTCGCTGATCAAGACGATGGAGGAGCTCGGCATCGGCCGTCCCTCCACCTACTCGTCGATCATCAGCACCATCCAGGACCGCGGCTACGTGTGGAAGAAGGGCGCCGCGCTGGTCCCGTCGTGGGTGGCGTTCGCCGTGGTCGGGCTGCTGGAGGTGCACTTCGGCCGGCTCGTCGACTACGACTTCACCGCCGCGCTGGAGGACGAGCTGGACGGCATCGCCGCCGGTCGTCAGCAGCGCACGACGTGGCTGTCGGGCTTCTACTTCGGCGGCAGCGTCGGCCCGGACGGCTCGATCGGCCGCTCCGGTGGCCTGAAGAAGCTGGTCGGGTCGGGGGTCGAGGACATCGACCCGCGCGAGGTCAACTCGATCCCGCTGTTCAGCGACGCCGAGGGCCGCACGGTCGTGGTCCGCGTCGGCCGGTTCGGGCCGTACCTGGAGCGCGAGGTCGACGGTGCCGCGCAGCGCGCGAACCTGCCGGACGACCTGCCGCCGGACGAGCTGACCGCGGAGATCGCCGAGAAGCTGTTCTCGACGCCGCAGGAGGGCCGGTCGCTGGGCACCGACCCGGTCTCGGGCAACGAGATCGTGGCCAAGGAGGGCCGCTTCGGCCCGTACGTGACCGAGGTGCTGCCCGAGCCGTCCGAGAACGGCACGTCGAAGGCGAAGGCGCCGAAGCCGCGCACCGGCTCGCTGTTCAAGTCGATGTCGCTGGACACCGTCACGCTGGACGACGCGCTGAAGCTGCTCTCGCTGCCGCGCGTGGTCGGCAAGGACCCGGAGACGGGCGCCGAGATCACCGCGCAGAACGGCCGTTACGGCCCGTACCTGAAGAAGGGCACGGACTCGCGGTCGCTGGCGGACGAGTCCCAGATCTTCACGGTCACGCTGGAAGAGGCCCTGAAGATCTACGCGGAGCCGAAGAAGCGGGGCCGGTCGGCCGCCGCCGCGCCGCCGTTGCGCGAGCTCGGCAACGACCCGGTGTCCGGCAAGCCGATGGTGATCAAGGACGGCCGGTTCGGGCCGTACGTCACCGACGGTGAGGCCAACGCGTCGCTGCGCAAGACCGACAGCGTCGAGACGATCACCGACGAGCGCGCGGCCGAGCTGCTGGCGGAGAAGCGCGCCAAGGGGCCGGTCAAGAAGAAGGCGCCGGCCAAGAAGCCCGCCGCGAAGAAGCCCGCGGCGGCCAAGAAGGCTCCGGCCAAGTCCAAGAGCTGACAGCAGGGGGTGGCGGTGCCGGCGAACGAGTTCGGTCCGGACGGGACTCAGGCCCCGCCGCCCCCTCGGCTGTTCCCCGACCCCCTGGCGGGTCTGGTCACCGCCGACACGTGGATCGCTCCTCAGTGGACGTCTTCCACGTCACGTGTGTCCGTGCCGACACCGCCGGCGCCGACCGACGAGATGCGGCAGGCGGTCTGGGCGCAGATGGAACGGGAGCGGTCCAGGCGGCCACGAGGCCGTCGTCAGCCGGCGCCGCCGAACGTGTCTCCTCTGCAGTCGTTCGCCCCGACGCAAGTGCCTGCGGTGCAACAACAACAGCCCGCCAAGTCCTCCGGTGGCGTGGCCGCGTTCATCGGCTGTCTGATCGTGATCGGCTTCTTCGTGCTGGTGATCGTCAACATTCTTGGGGCGATCTTCAGCTCCTGACGCTGAGAGTCGGGCATTGGCCGGCGCGCAGTCCGGTTACTCTGATCCCACGGGGTGGGCCGACATAGGGGTGACTGAGATTCAGGACGCGGACACAGCAGTGACCGAGGCAGGCCAGACGGGGCAGGCCGAGTCCAGCGTGTCCACGGTTCACCGGCTGCGCTCGGTGCTGGCGATCAGGCCGTTCCGCAGGCTCTGGCTCGTCACCTACCTGTGCAGCGTCGGTGACTGGCTGTCACTGCTCGCGCTGACCGGTCTGGTCTCCGAGATGATGCACAGCTACCAGTGGCAGTCGTTCGCGCTGTCGCTGGTCGTGCTCACGCAGCTGCTGCCGGGCATCCTGTTCGCGCCGATCGGTGGCGTGCTCGCGGACAAGTTCGACCGCCGCAAGGTGATGATGGTCTGCGACGTCGCGCGCGGCTCGCTGTTCATCTCCATCGCGCTGATCGGGTCGCCGGTCTGGCTCTTCGTCGCGAACTTCCTGGTCGGCTGCTGCGCGATGCTGTGGATCCCGGCCAAGGAGTCGGCGGTCCCGAACCTGCTGCGCCGTCCCGACCAGGTCGAGTCGGCGAACCAGCTGGGCCTGGTGATGACGTACGGCATCTCGACGATCAGCGGCTTCGGCCTGTACTCGCTGATCGCGGGCGTGCCGACGTACCTGAACCTGCAGGGCGGCGACCTCGAGTTCCGCATCGCGACCATCGCCGTGATCATCAACGGCCTGCTCTACTTCACCTCCGCCGTGCTGATCGCGACCCGCCTGCCCGAGCTCTCCGGCCACGTGGCGAGGAGGAAGAAGGAGGTCGAGGCCGACAAGCCCGGCTTCCTCGCGATGTTCCGCGACGGCATCCGGTTCGCCGCCGCGACGCCGCTGGTCCGCGGCCTGGTGATCGGCATGATCGGCGCGTTCGCCGCGGCCGGTGTGGTGATCGCGACCGCGAAGCTCTACGCGGAGTCGTTGCTCGGCGGCGCCTCGACGTTCGGCCTGCTGTTCGTGGCCGTGTTCCTCGGCCTCGCGCTCGGCATGGCCACCGCGCCCCGGCTGGCCCGCAGGCTCGCCTACAACCGCCTCTTCGGCGTGACGATCGTGGGCGCGGGCATCACGTTGGTGCTGGTCGCGCTGGCCCCGCACCTGTGGATCGCGCTGCTGATGGTGGCGCTCGTCGGTGCCTGCGCGGGTGTGGCGTTCCTGACCGGCCTGACGATCGTGGGCTCGCAGGTCGAGGACGAGATGCGCGGTCGCACGGTCGCGCTGATCCAGTCGTTGCTCAAGATCGTGTTGTTCGGTGCTTCCGCCGGGGCCCCGCTGCTGGTCGCGTTGCTGCAGAAGCGGCAGGTCAGCGTCTTCGGTCACCCGATGGAGGTCGACGCGACCCGTCCGGTGATGCTCGGCGGCGCGGTGATCGCCATCGTGCTGGGCCTCGTCGCGTACCGGCAGATGGACGACCGCCGCGAGGAGCCGGTGCTGTCGTCGCTGTTCGCGGCCATTCGCGGGCGCCGGCACACCAAGGGCATGCTGATCGCGGTCGAGGGTGACACCCGCGAGGACACCTCGGTGCAGGCCCGCCGCCTGGCCGCGGCGTTGCGCGCCGAGGGGCTGGACGTGCTGCTGGCCGCCGATCCCGAGCACGATGAACGCCGTCTGCGTGCGGTGCTGTCGTCGGCCGAGCTGGCCGGGGTGCGGGCGCAGGCCCTCGTGGCTGCTGCCGTGCGCGCCGATGTCGTCGAACGGCAGGTGCGTCCGGCGCTGGACGAGGGTTCCGTAGTTGTGATGGAGCGCTATGTCGACTCACCGCTCGCGCACTTCACGGCGACCAGCACGCTGGAACACCAGGAGCTCGAAGGCCTGGTCGACTGGGCCACCGGCCGGCTGCGGCCCGACCTGACGATCCTGCTGGACCGCCCGGTCGCCGACGGCAAGTCGATCGCGCTGGAGCACCACTGGCGGGTGCAGCGGCTGCTGAGCGAGATGGCCGCCGCCGATCCGGACCGGTACGTGGTCGTCGAGGCCGACGGTGACGCCGACGAGGTGGCCGATCGGGTCCGGTCCGCCGTGGTGCCGTTGCTCGCGACCCGCAAGCGGGCGGTCCCCGAAGCCGCGGTCTGACCGCTCGCTGGAAGACTGCGGTCCATGAGCGTGTGGGACGAGGTTGTCGGGCAGCCCGACGCGGTGGCGACCCTGTCTGCGGCTGCCGAGGCCGCCGCCACGATCGTCGCGGGCGGCACTCCCGCACCCGGCGTGATGACGCACGCCTGGCTGTTCACCGGCCCGCCCGGATCCGGCCGCTCGTCCACCGCCCGCGCCTTCGCCGGCGCCCTGCAGTGCGTGGTGACGGACGACCGTCCCGGCTGCGGTGAGTGCACCGGCTGCCGCACCGCGCTGCACGGCACCCACGCCGACGTGCGCGTGGTGACGCCCGAGGGCCTCTCGATCTCCGTCGCCGAGATGCGCGCGCTGGTGCAGATCTCCGCTCGCCGTCCCACGTCGGGACGCTGGCAGGTGGTGATCATCGAGGACGCCGACCGGTTGACCGAGGGTGCGGCCAACGCGTTGCTGAAGGCCGTCGAGGAACCGCCGGACCGCACGGTGTTCCTGCTCTGCGCGCCGTCGGACCACCCCGACGACGTGTCCGTGACGATCCGGTCGCGGTGCCGGCTGGTGTCACTGGGCTCACCTCGGCCCGCCGCGATCGCCTCGGCTCTGGAGCAGGTCGACGGGGTGGCGCCGGAGATGGCCCGGTGGGCGGCCTCGGTGTGCGGCGGGCACGTCGGACGGGCGCGGCGGCTGGCCGTCGACGAGGAGGCCAGGAGCCGGCGGGAGGCCGTGCTGCGGATCCCGCTGGCGCTGCGCAAACCCGCCGACGTCTTCACCTGCGCCGACGAGCTGATCAAGGCCGCGGAGGAGGACGCCACCACGGCCAACGAGGCCCGCAACGAAGCCGAGCGGGCGGCGCTGGAGACGGCGATGGGCGCGGGCGGCACCGGCAAGGGCACCGCCGCCGCGACCCGTGGGGCGAAGGGCGCGTTGAAGGATCTGGAGAAGCGCCAGAAGTCACGCGCCACCCGGACCCAGCGCGACTCGCTCGACATGGCCCTGGTGGACCTGGCCGGGTTCTACCGGGACGCGCTGGTGACCAAGACCGGGTCCGAGGCCGCGTTGATGCACCCGGACCGGGCCGGTGACTCCAAGACGGCAGCTGCCCAGTGGTCCCAGGAGTCGATCCTGCGGCGGCTGGAGGCGGTGCTGGCCTGCCGGGAGGCCATCGAGGTCAACGTGAAGCCGCGCATCGCGATCGAAGCGATGGTGACGACGCTCCACCGGGGGTAGGCACTAAGCCCAGCCGAGCGCCGCCGACACCTCGTCCGCCGCCTGCACCACGCGTGGCCCGAGAGCGATCAGCTCCTGGATCGAGTGCTCCATCGCGAGCGCCGACGCCGACAACCCGCCGATCACGACGCCAGCGTGGTCCCGGATCGCCGCGCCCACGCACCGGACGCCGGGCTCGTTCTCCTCGTCGTCCAGCGCGAACCGCGACCGCCGCACCCGCGCCAGCTGCGACTTCAACCGGGTCGCCGACGTGATCGTCTTCGGCGTCCTGCCCGGTAGTCCCACGCGCGAGACGTACGCGTCCAGCTCGGACGCGGACAGCGAGGCCAGCACGGCCTTGCCGATGGCGGTCCCGTGCGCGGGCAGGGACATGCCCAGCCGGGACGCCATGCGGTACGGCTTGTTGGCCTCGATCTTGTCCACGTAGACCAGCTCGTCGCCGAAGAGCACGGCCAGGTGCACCGTGCAGCCCGTGGACTCCTGCAGCGTGCGCAGGAACGGCCGGGCCCGCTCCACCGTGTCCAACGGCCGGAGAACCTTGCCCGCGAGGGCGAGCACCCGCGGTCCGGTCAGGTACCCGTCCGAGCCCATGGTCGCGAAGCCCCGGTCCACCATCGTCTGCAGCAGGCGGTGGACCGTGGACTTCGGCAGGCCGGTGACCCGCGCGATGTCGGTGATGCGCGCGTGGTCGGCCAGGGCCTCCAGCACGGCGAGCGTCTTCTCGACGGCGGTATCGGTCATCTCGCCAGCCAGCCTCCATCGACCACGAGCACGTGTCCGGTCACATAATCGGACGCGCTGGACGAAAGAAACACCGCTGGGCCCACGAGATCTTCCGGCGTGCCCCAGCGGCCCGCCGGAATCCGGCTCCTGATCGCGGGTTCACGGTCGGGATCGGCGCGCAACGGTGCCGTGTTGTTGGTTTCGATGTAGCCCGGCGCGATGGCGTTGACCTGCACGTTCGAGGCCGCCCATTCGTTGGCGAGGAGCTTCGTCATGCCGACGAGCGCGTGCTTCGAGGCGGTGTAGGCCGACACGAGGATTCCGCCCTGAAAGGACAGCAGCGACGCGATGTTCACGACCTTGCCGCTGCCCCGCGCCACCATCTGACGGCCGCACAGCTTCGAGATCTCGAACGCCGAGTCGAGGTTGACCGCCATCACCCGCTGCCAGTCGGCCAGCGACACGTCGACGGCGGGACCGCGGTGGATCGTGCCGGCGTTGTTGACCAGCACGTCCACCTGGTGCTCGGCCAGGACCGGCGCCAGCGCCGGTTCGACGGAAGCGGGATCCGAGAGGTCCACCGACACCGTGGCCACGGCCGGAGCCACGTCCGAGAGGTCACCGCGGCCGACGAGGATCAGCTGGGCTCCGGCGTCGTGCAGGCCGCGGGCGATGGCGCGGCCGATGCCGGTGCGCGCACCGGTGACGACCGCGGTCTTGCCTTCGAGGGAGAAGCTCACCGCAGCTCCGCCACGGCGACGGGGTCCATGTCGTCGTAGGCCTGGTTCTCGCCGCCCATCGCCCAGACGAACGTGTACGAGTGCGTGCCCGCTCCACTGTGGACGGACCACGACGGCGAGATCACGGCCTCTTCGTTGCGCACCACGATGTTGCGGGTGTTCTGGGGCTCGCCGCACAGGTGGATGACGCGGTGGTCCTCCGGCAGGTCGAAGTACAGGTAGCACTCGGTGCGGCGGTCGTGGGTGTGCGGCGGCATGGTGTTCCAGACGCTGCCGGGCGCCAGCGACGTCACGCCCAGCACGAGCTGGGAGCTGCGGATGCCGTCCGCGTGCACGAACTTGCGGATCTCGCGGACGTTCGCGGTGCTCCGGTCGCCCAGCTTGAGCACGTCGACCTCGTCGAAACGGGCGACGGCGGTGGGGAACGACGCGTGCGAGGGCGTGGAGAAGAGGTAGAAGCGCGTGTCCTCGTCGGCGGCGTGGAACTCGACGTCCACGGCGCCCTGGCCGACGTAGAGGCAGTCGCGCGTACCGAGTTCGTGCTCGGTTCCGTCCACGGTCACCGTTCCGGAACCGCGGACGGCGAGCACGGCGAGCTCACGCCGTTCGCAGAAGTGCGCTGATCGCAGCGGTGGAGCGCTTTCCAGCTTGAGCGGGTGGCCTGGTGACGGCGACGCGCCGCCCAGCACGATGCGGTCCTCGTGCGTGTAGACGGTCCGGATCTCGCCCGGTACGAACAGGTCGTCCACCAGGTAGTGCTGCCGCAGCCCGTCCGTGTCGAAGCCCGGCAACTGCGCCGGATGGGTCGAGTGCCTGATTTGCATCTGTCGGTGCCTTCCGATCGGGGCGGCGGAATGACACGATGTGCGCCGACCACCATGGAACTACGTTCCGTGCAATGGAACAAGCCTGAGACCTCCACGCCGCCGGAGTTCAGGCTTATGAAAGGCGGCCTTGGTGTACCAGCAGAATCCGAATCCGACGGGATCGTTGTTCCTGTCGGCTCTGCTCGCGTTGATACCGCTCGTTGCCGTGCTCGTGCTGCTCGGCGGTCTCAAGTGGAAGGCTCACTGGGCGGGGTTGACCGCCCTCGTGCTCGCGATCGGCGTCGCCGTGTTCGGTTACTCGATGCCGGTCGGCCAGGCGCTCAACTCGGCGGCGTTCGGCGCGCTGACCAGCGTGCTCGTGGTCCTGTGGATCACGTTCAACGCCATCTGGATCTACAACCTGACGGTCCACAGCGGACACTTCGCCGTGCTGCGGCGGTCGTTCAGCTCGATCTCGGACGACCAGCGCGTGCAGGCGATCGTCATCGCGTTCTCGTTCGGCGCGCTGCTCGAGGCGCTGGCGGGTGGCGGTGGCCCGGTCGCGATCTGCTCGGTCATGCTGATCGCGCTCGGCGTCGACCCGATGAAGGCCGTGGCGCTGTCCCTGATCGCCGACACCGCGCCGGTGGCGTTCGGCGGCATGGGCAACCCGATCACGGTCCTGAACACGGTCACCGGACTGCCCGCCGACACGTTCGGCGCGATGACCGGCCGCCAGGTGCCGATCCTGGCGATGCTCGTGCCGTTCGTGCTGATCTTCGTGGTCGACGGCAGGCGCGGCTTCAAGCAGGCGTGGCCGGCCGCTCTGGTCGCGGGCGGCTCGTTCGCGGTGACGCAGTACCTGGTCTCGAACTTCTGGTCCTACAAGCTGTGCGACATCATCGCGGCCATCGTCTCGGTGCTCGCGGTGATCCTGCTGTCGCGGGTGTGGCAGCCGGAGCGGTCGATCCCACCGGTCATCGCGGGCGGCGCGGCCACGGACTCGCGGCGTGACGTGATCATGGCGTTCACCCCGTACGCGGTCATCGTCGTGGTCTTCTCGCTCGCGCAGATCGTGCCGATCAAGAAGGCGCTCGACTCGGTGACGATCAAGTTCCCGTGGACGTCGCTGCACCTGGCCAACCCGTCCGGCAAGCCGATCAAGGTCGAGTACGTGCTCAACTGGGCGTCGGCCACCGGCTCGCTGCTGTTCCTGTCCGGCCTGATCACGCTGGCCGTGCTCGGCATCGGCCTGGGCAAGGCCGCGCAGATCTACGGCCAGACGATCAAGCAGTTCAGCTGGGCGATCCTCGCGATCCTCGCCGTGTTCTCGCTGTCGTACGTCATGAACTACTCGGGCCAGATCACCACCCTGGGCCTGTGGCTCGCGGGCACCGGCGCGTTCTTCGCGTTCCTGTCGCCGGTCGTCGGCTGGTTCGGCGTCGCGATCACCGGCACGGACGCGGGCTCCAACGCGTTGTTCGGCGGCCTGCAGGTCACCGCGGCGCAGCAGCTGCACGTGTCACCGTTCCTGTTCGGCGCCTCGAACAGCTCCGGTGGCGTGATGGCCAAGATGATCTCGCCGCAGAACCTGGCCATCGGCACCGCCGCGGCCGGTCTGGTGGGGCGTGAGGGCGACCTGTTCCGGAAGGTCTTCGGCTGGAGCCTGTTGCTGTTGCTGGCGATGTGCGTGATCGCGTACCTGCAGTCCACGCCCGTGCTCGGATGGATGGTGCCATGACGTTCAGTCGCAGGACCCTGCTCGGTGCGGCCGCGGCGGCTCCGGTCGTGGCAGGGGTCGCGGGGGAGGCCTCGGCCGCTTCGGTGCGGTTGTTCCGGGAGTCCCTGGACTACGCGCTCGGCAAGCTGCGCCAGGTCGCGCCCAACGTCACCTCGTTCCCCGAGGAGACCAAGTTCGAGAAGTGGACCTACGTCAGCTCCGGTGGCTGGGTCGGCGGTTTCTGGCCGGGCATGCACTGGTTGGCGTTCCTCGACTCCGGTGACGAGCAGTTCAAGAAGTGGGCGGTCGAGTCCGCGTCGCGGTTGTCCCCGCGGCGCACCGACACGTCGACCCACGACCTGGGCTTCCTCTTCTACCCGTCGTGGGTGACGGCGTACCGGATCACCGGCGACACCTCCTGGCGTGACGGCGCGGTGCAGGCCGCCTCGTCGTTGATCCAGCGCTACAACGACAAGGGCCGCTTCATCAGGGCGTGGGGCGCGCTCGGGACACCTGCGAACGCGGGCCGGGCGATCATGGACACGATGATGAACCTCGACCTGCTGACGTTCGCGTCGCAGCAGACGGGGGAGTCGCGGTTCCTGGACGTCGCGGTGGCGCACGCTTCGACGACCCGCGCGAAGTTCATCCGCCCGGACGGCTCGACGCCACACGTCTTCGACTTCAACCCGGACACCGGCGAGGACATCGGCCCCAACACGAACCAGGGCTACAGCCCGACGTCGTGCTGGTCGCGTGGCCAGGCCTGGGGCATCTACGGGTTCACGACGATGTACCGGCGGTCTCGACGTCGTGAGTTCCTCGACGCGGCCTGCAGATTGGCGAACTTCGCGCTGGATGTCCTCACCCCGGACCACATTCCGGTGTGGGACTACCGCTCACCGTTGGCGCCCAACGACATCAAGGACTCGTCGGCGGGCGCGGTCATGGCGTGCGGTCTGCTGGACCTGGCCGCCGCGTCCGGACGGCTGTCGTATCGGGTGTCCGCGTTGCAGATCCTGGATGCGTTGTGCCGCACGTGCTTGACGACCCGTGCCGAGAAGCACGAGGCCGTCCTGGCGCGCGGCACCCGCAACCGCCGGACCGAGACCGGCATCGAGGTTTCCCTGCCCTACGGCGACTACTACCTCATGGAGGCGTTGCTCAGGGTGCTGAAACCTCGCGAGCTCGGACGCGCGATCGGCCTCTGACCGGCAGCGCGGCCACCACGACCACGCCCGCGAGCAGCAGTCCCGTGCCGGTCCAGAACAGCGGGATCGCCTGGTACGCGGCGTTGGTGTAGGCGAGCGGCGGCGTCTTCTGCTGTGGAGGCGCCGCCGGTCCGCCTGGCTGCTCCGGCGGCTGGGCCGTTCCGCAGATCACGCCACCCTGCGGCGCCGCGGCCCGCACGATCTGCTCGCCGAGCGAGATCTGCGCGAGCGCCGTCGGCAGGTTCGGCAGCTTCAGCTTGTCCGTCGGCAGCAGCTGCACGTCGAGCATCCGCGCCGTGGCCCCGAGCTGGAACCCGCTGAACCCGTTGCCGGAGAAGCTCGCCTTCTTCTCGGTGAGGCCGGCGATCTGCAGCTTGACGACGACCAGGTCGAGCACCAGCGGAACGTCCAACGCCGGATGCGCGGCGTCCAACGTGCCGAGCTCCTTGCCGTTCTGACTGACCTTCAGCACCGGCGCGGTGTACGTGATCTTGGATGTTCCTTCGTCGCCGGTGGCGGTCGCCGTGAGCGTCGGCGGCGTCACCACGTCGATCTTGATGCCACCCGCGATCTCCACGCTGACCGCGCGCATGGTCGACGTCGACTCGACGGCCTTGTTCCTGCTGCCGGGCAGGTCGACCAGCCGCACGTTCGAGTTCGCCTCGAACGTGTCCGGAATGCTCACCAGACTCTTGGACGGCAACGGCACCTCAGCCGGCAACGCGCTGAGCACCTCAAGCCCCGCGAGCGAGGTCCTCGCCGTCGCCAGCGGACTCACGCACGGCCCGAGCTTCTCGTCCCACCGCGCCTGCACGCTGCCGTTGAGGACCTTGAGCCTGCCCAGCGGCGTCTCGGGAATCGGCAGCCCACCCGTCGTCGGCTGCGGGTTGTCCGGAATCGCCGTCTGCACGAGCGTCCCCGGCGACTGCGGCGACCGCCCGGCCACCGCGAACCCGAACGGACTGGCCTGCGTGACCACGCGTTCGGTGCTCAGGAACGCCTCGGTGTTGACCTGCGCACTGGCGAGCCCCAACCCGAACTCGGTGACCGACTGCTTCGGCAACTGGTCGCTCAACCCGGGCAGAATCGTGTTCGTCGGCACCCCCTGCGGTCCCAGCCTGACGACGCTGAGCCCAGTTCCCGCATCCCCCACCGCATGCGCAAGCGGTTGCGGCCCGTTCGGTGCCGACGCGGGCGGCTGGTTCGGGTCCCGCGGCCCTGGCACCGGCGTGGTGGGAGGCTGCGCGAGCGCGGGCGCGGCAACGAGCGCGAGCAACACCCCGGCCAGCGGCACGGACAACGATCGGCGCATGAACCACTCCTCGGCGGTGAGAAGGTGGTGACATCGGTCACGGTCCGTACAACGAAGCCGACCCCCGTGAGTGACGGGTCCGCGGACCCGCTATAGTTATCGCGTCTCGCCGCCTTAGCTCAGTCGGCCAGAGCGGCTCACTCGTAATGAGCAGGTCGTCGGTTCGATTCCGACAGGCGGCTCGGTGAGATAAGACCCAGGTCAGGCTTCCTGACCTGGGTCTTTCTTTTGCCCCAGGTTCGTGACGAGTTGTAGAGCTGCGCTGCTCTGGGCCTCGTGTGTGCCCGAAGTGTGCCCATCGGTTCCGGTGGACCTGCGCGGGACGAGCTTGGCCGCTGCTTCGGCGGCCCGATGAGCGACCTCGGGGAGAACACTCGTGTAGATGTCCGACGTGATGGTGATGGAAGAGTGGCCGAGCATTTCCTGCACGGTCTTCATGTCCGCACCGCCCGCGAGTGCGAGCGTCGCGGCACCGTGCCGCAGGTCGTGCAGCCGGATCGGTGGGAGGCTCGACGTCCGCACGATCTTCTCGAATGCTTCGGACACCTTGCCGGGGTGCAGCAGCGTCCCGTTGGCTTCGGTGAACACGGCGTTAGTCGCAAGTGGTGTCACATCTGGCTGCCAGGCATGCCCTGTATCGGTGTGACACCAGCAACGCGTTACTGACTGTGGTCGTCCGCTGAGATCGACTCAGTCGACGCTCATCCGCCCGGCGTCAGAAGGGCGTTGAGGCGTTGTAGCGCCAGTTGCCCACTCGTGCTGATTTCGACGAGCCCGCCGTCGTCGGCAGCGCGGATTGTTCGCTGAATCTGATGCGGCAGGCGGTGGGTCTCTGCCGCTACGAGTGCGGTACGCAAGGCGTCCTCCGCGCCGTCTCGCTGTCGGGCGGCAAGTAGAACCTGCCCTGCGGTGACGCGCTCGATGATGTGCCATTGCGGGGCGATTGGCGCTGCATCCGGCATGTGCGTCTGTATGATCCGGACCGCGTTGGCGGCTCGGCCGGTTGCGACCAGTCCGCGTAGTTCGATCTCCCGGAACGTGAACGAGTTGAACAGCATGCTTCGGCCGCCACCGTCGTCGAGTCGTTCGCGATACCCGTTGATCGCGAGGTCGAACAGGTCGGGGTCACCGTGTTCGCCTGCCGCACGAGCGAGAAGCGCGAACGCCGCTCCCTGCCCTTCCCGATCCTCGGACACAGCAACAGCTCGGCTGAGTCGAGCGATTGCTGCGCCGAAGTGGTCAGCCTTGCGCAGCTCGTTCCCGTGCATCCGGAGCGCGTGAGCAAGGAACGCCCGGTCGCCGAGGCGTTCGGCGATCACCAGTGCCTTGCCCGTCCAGCGGGCAGCAGCCGTCAGCCGTTCCTCAGGCAGCACCGTGCCGAGCGAGACGCCGAGCGCGGCGCGGCCCTGCCCGAGCAGGATCATCGTGTCTCGCTCGGCCCGTCCCTCGGCGGCTCGTGCCTCAAGCCGAGCGACCAGCGGCCACAGCTCGTTGACCGCATCGACGGCCTTGCCGGACTGTCGCGCGATCTCGGCAAGGCGGATGGTCGAGTCACCGAACTGGATCATCGCCGCGAAGTCGGCGTCGTCGTTGTCGGTCACGCCGAGCGCGTGCATCGGCAGCCCGAGTGTCCGCGCGATGTGCCGGCGTGTGACGACATCGCTGATGTTCCGGCGACCGGTCTCGATCATCGACACGTAGGTCTTGTCATAGCCGAGCAGGGTGGCGAGACGTTCCTGACTGAGCTTGTTCAACTTGCGGTAGGTGCGCAGGATTGTTGCCAGATCACGACTTCTGAGGGCCGCGGTTGCCTCTGGTGCCGACCACAACCACACGGCGGGCATGAACCGACGAGCAGGAACGACCGGGGCGACGTGACGCGCACTGGCGTGACAAGTGGGACAGATCGGCTCGACGGCGAGCCGACTGAGTTCAGCTCAACACGCGTCACACCGTCCGCCCGTCATGGCTTACCTGACCGCGTCCGTGCGTAGCCGCTCGAACCACGTCGCGATCGAGCGCTTGTAGCCCTCTGGCATGTTCAAGCCGGGCACCTCGTCCTCGGTGAATAGGCCGATTTCCTTGTGCTCGTGGGAAAGTACGGGTTCGCTGTCACCGTCCGGGTGGCAGCCGTAGGTCGCGATGAAGACGTTCTTCTCGGCGACGTTGATGTAGTACATCCACGTGTCGAGGATCGGCCCGGTCGTCACCTTCCACTGCGTCTCTTCCGTGATCTCGCGGGCAACGCACTCTTCCGGCGTCTCGCCCGGTTCGATCCGGCCGCCCGGCAGCTCCCACTCCTCGCGTTCGTTCTTCAGAAGCAACACCTTGCCGTCGCGGACCACCACGCCCTTGATCGAGACGGGGTAGGCAAGCTGGCTCATCGAGGTGTCCTCCGTGATCGCGGGCGGTTGCTCAACGGCAACGTAGCACCGGAACCCACCATGCCGAGGCGACGCGGTGTTGACAACCTGTCACTGGACGTGGTGGATCAAACGGCGTTCTGCTGATCCCGTAGACGAGTCGTTTCGGGAGGTAGACGCCATGATCGAGCCGTATCGCGTCAACGCGGACTCCACCAACCTGGTCGGGCTGATCGCTGAGCAGGGACTCGCTGTAGTCGACGGTCTCGACGGCCCCGGGGACCTGCTGAGGCTCGCGCAGTCGATCGCCATAGTCGTTCCTCATCGCGACAGCGGACCTGACGGCGTCACCACGATCGCTGATCTTGGCGAGTCCATCGTGCGTAGTGGGTTCGCAGGCTTCAGCGCTTGTGCGCTCAACCCGCACACCGACCGCTCAGGCGTTCCACATCCGCCCGCCCTGCTGATGATGAGCTGTACGCAGGCGGCGGCAACCGGCGGCGAGTGCGTGCGCATCGACGGCCAGGCCGTGTACGACGATCTCGCCGAGTCGGAGCCCGAAGCGCTCACCGCGTTGAGCACGCCGCGTTCCGTGCTGTTCGGCGGTGCGGCAGGGCATCTCAGCTCGATCTTCAGCGACAACGGTCGAGGTCGAATCGCCGTCAGGCTTCGGCTCGACGAGCTCGCTCAGTTCGCGCCTGAGGTCAACCGCTGGATTCCGGCACTCCGGGCGGCGATCGACCGCCACGCGTTCGAGTTCAGGCTCACTGCCGGACAGGGTTACGTCCTCGACAACCACCGCTGGTTGCACGGTCGGCGAGCGTTCACCGGACAGCGCGTGGTCCACCGCATGAACGGAGATCCGTTGCCGGAACTGGTTGTGGCGACCGGTGTTCGCGTCCGGGCGTCGAGTGATGCCGCATGAACGACGACGCGGCGATCCGTGCCTTTCCCGCACTCGCTGCGCTTATCGCGATCAGGGACGCGGGCTGGAGCTTCGTCCACCGCGACGCGGTCGAGGGAGTGCCGACACAGGTCGACGGCTACCGAGTCTGGCCAGGTGGATGGATCGACGCCGTCCGCGTTCGCGATGAGGACGACGCGATGGCGTTGCGCACCGATGGGGATGAGCCGCCCGGCATCGTGTGGGAGCGCGCAGGTTCGCTGACGAACGTGGTTCAGGAGCTGCTGAGCGTTCCTGCTCCCGGTGATCGGCTCGCGCCTCGGCTCGTGAAGGCGACCGGGCCGATCCTGTGGACGCCATAGTCAGACCGGCAGTAGGGGTCTTCCGAGCATTGGCGCACGCGGTCGACGCGCGAGAACGGCCGGTCGACTTCCGGGGGATCGCACTCTGGTTCGCCGTTTGCGGAGCGGTATCCGTGCTGGTCAGCGAGGGTGAGATGGGGGTTCGCAAGGTGTGCCCATTGTGTGCCCGAACGCTCCGAAACGAGCTGATCGACAACGGCACCGAGCGGCAGCCGCACCGGCCTGACCAGGATCAATCAGACCGGTGCGGTACTACCCGTCAGCACTCAACACGAACACCGGGGAACTCGTAATGAGCAGGTCGTCGGTTCGATTCCGACAGGCGGCTCGGTGAGATGGAAGGGCCAGGTCACTTCGCTGACCTGGCCCTTCTGCTTTCTCCAGTCCGCGCGCAGCCGCTCGAACTCGGGTTTCAGCCGCAAGTGGTGAGCGCGTTCTCCAAAGCCGAGCGTTCCGCCTGAGTGACGCTCAACCCGTACGCCGCCTTGACCGTCACGTAGATCCGCCCGTACGAACACGCATACGCGGCGTTGGGCGGCATCCACTCGTCCGGCGTCTTGTCGCCCTTCGACTGGTTCTCCTTGCCGGAGACCGCGACCAGGTTCCGCAGGTCGTTGGCCGCGGTCACCCTCCGATCAGGTGCCCAGGCGGCCGCCCCGCTCCGCCACATCTCGGCGAGCGGCACCACGTGGTCGATCTGGATCTTCGACACGCTGGTGATGCGCGAACCGGTGTACGGGTCGTCGAGGGTCCCGGACTGCACGCCGCAGCGGCCGGGTTTGCGCTCGACGTTCGTCAGGTCGCGGGCCAGGACCTGGCTGCGCTGGTCGCAGCCGTCACCGTCGGTGTCGAACCACGGCTGGCCGAACACGCACGCTTTTCCGTCGTCGCAATCGCGCACGTAGCCGTCCAAGCGGCCTGGTGTGGCGACGGGGAGTGCCGCGAGAGAGGTACGCGCGGTGCTGACATCGAGGGTTCCCGCGGGTACTCGGTCGACCTGAGGCGCGGACGACAGGGGTATCGCGGAACAGCCGGTCAGCAGGATGATCAGCAGCAACCACCGCATGAGAAGGGCATACCCCTCAAGCCGAACCGCGATGGCCGCTCAACGGCGTAACTCCCGGGGGACAGATGTCCGAGATCCACGCGCTCGCCGACCGTCTCTTCGACACCGTGCTCGACCACCACGCGCTGCGGCCGAACCTGATGGGGCTGCGCGACGACGGCGTGCTGCAGGACCACAGCGAGGAGGCGGACCAGCGCTACCTGCGGCGCTACCGGGAGATCGCCGAGGAAGCAGAACGACGGACCGCGGAAACCCCGGACGACCGCATCACGCAGGAGCTCGTCCTGCACCTGGCCCGCGCCGAGTGCGACACGATCCAGTCGAGGGCCGTCGAGTTCGGGGTGAGCGCGCACGTGCGGTCCGCGGTACCCGAGCTGCTCTACTTCCTGGGGCACCTGAAGAGCCACCACGCCGTGCCGGGGTTCCTCGCGACCGTCGCCGAACGGCACCGTGCCGGCATCGAGGCAGGCCGGACGCCGGTCAGGCACCTCGTGGAGCAGGCGATCGAGCTCGTCGGCCGGTACGACGATCCGGCCGTCCGTCGCTACCGCGATGTGCTGGTGAACGACGTCCTTCCGCACGGCCGCGACGAGGAGCACGCGGGGCTGTGCTGGCTGCCGGACGGCGAAGAGCTGTACCGCACGGCGATCCGCACGCACACCACCGCGGATCTCGACCCGGACGAGCTGCACGCCACCGGCCGGCAGCTCGTCGAGGACCTCAAGCGCGAGCTCGGCGACCATCGAGGTGCCAAGTACGTCAGCGCCGAGGAGATGGTCCAGGACGCCGAAGCAGCCGTGCGCAGAGCCGAAGCCGTTGCGCCGCAATGGTTCTGGACGACGCCGGACGAGCGCTGCGTCATCGCGCAGACGGCGCCGTCGGTACCCGCGAGCACGTCGCCGCACTACCTGCCTGCCGCGCTCGACGGCAGCCGCCCCGGCACCTACTTCGTCAACACCAAGGAGCCGCACACGCGGCTCCGCGACGTCGCGGAGGCGACGGCGTTCCACGAGGCCGTGCCGGGTCATCACTTCGAGGCCGCCAGAATCGCGCTGCTCCGGGACCTGCCACTGCTCCGCCGCAAGGCGCAGATCAGCGTGTTCAGCGAGGGCTGGGCGCTCTACTGCGAACGTCTGGCCGACGAGATGGGCCTGTACAGCAGCGAAGAGGCCCGGCTCGGCATGCTCACCATGGCCGCCAAACGCGCGGGTCGGCTCGTCGCCGACACCGGCCTGCACGCCAGGGGCTGGAGCAGGCAGCGAGCCGTCGACTACCTGCTCGGCAACACGCCGATGCCGCGCGAACTGGCGGAGGCCGAGGTGGACCGCCACCTCGCCGAACCTGCCCAAGCGCTCGCGTACGCGGTGGGGCGCCTCAAGTTCGACGAACTGCGGGCCAGATCGGACCGGGCCGGCCGGGATGTCCGCGACTTCCACGAGGTCGTGCTCAGCCAGGGACGGCTAACCCTCGCGCTGCTCAACCAGGTCGTCGCGGACTGGCTCGCCGAGGACTGACCGCATCTGCTCGACGTCGAGCATGCCTTCCCAGCGCGACACCACGAAGGTCGCCACGCAGTTGCCGAGCAGGTTCGTGAAGACGCGCATCGAGTCCATGATCCGGTCCGCGCCGAGCAGCAACGCGACCGCAGCGGCCGGGATCGAGCCGACCGCGGCGACCGTGGCCGACAGGGCGAGGAACGCCGAGCCGGGCACGCCGGCCATGCCCTTCGAGGTCAGCACGAGCACCAGCACGATCGTCAGCTGGTCGCCGAGGTCGAGCGGCACGTTCAGCGCCTGGGCCAGGAACACCGTCGCGAGCGACAGGTAGATCGAGGCGCCGTCGAGGTTGAACGAGTACCCGGTCGGCAGCACCAGGCCGACCGACGTGGGCGCGCATCCGGCCCGCTGCAGCTTCATCATCATCCGCGGCAGCACGGCTTCAGACGACGCAGTACCGAGCGCCAGCAGGAACTCTTCTTTGGCGTACCGCACGAACCGCAGCAGGTTCACGCGCGCGAACGTCCACGCGACCACGCCGAGCAACGCGCAGAACAGCAGTGCCGCGCCGTAAGCCGAGAGGATCAGCCACAGGTACGTGACCAGCGAGCCCAGTCCGTACTGTCCGATCAGGAAGGCCATCGCGCCGAACGCGCCGAGCGGCGCCAGCTTCATCACGTAACCCAGCACCGTGAAGAACGCCAGGTTGATGCGCTCCAGCAGGTCCACGACGGGGGTCACGCGGTCGCCGAGCTGGGCCAGCGCGCAGCCGAACAGCACCGCGAACAGCAGCACCTGAAGCAATGCGTTGCGCGCCAACGCGTCCACCACGCTGGACGGAATGAGGTCCAGGAGGAACTGCACGACGCCGGGGAGATGGCCGCCCTGCGTTTTGGCCTCGACGGCGGAGGCGTCCAACGTGGACGGGTTCACGTTCATGCCCGCACCCGGCCGCACCACGTTGCCGACCAGCAGTCCCAGCGCGAGCGCTGCCGTCGACACCACCTCGAAGTAGATCAGCGCCTTCACGCCGATCCGGCCGACCGCGCGCAGGTCGCCCGCTTTCGCTATGCCCGTCGCCACGACGCAGAAGATCAGCGGCGCGATCACCATCTTGATCAGCTTGATGAAGCCGTCGCCGATCGGCTTCAGGTCGGCGCCGAAGGACCGGAAGAAGTGACCCACCAGCACTCCGGCGACGACCGCGACGAGGAGCTGCAGAAAGAGCGACCGAGTTTTCACATGGCGGAATCTAAATCTCATTTGTAAGCGATGGAGTGCCCTGGGTGTTACACCTCGAGCACCCGAGCCAGGAACGCCGACCACTTCTCGTTCTGCCCGCTCGCGTCGCCGAACACGTGGTGCCCGACGGCGTGGGTGCCGTGGAACCGGTACAGCCCCTCAGGTCCGCGCACGCCCAGGAACAGGCCGGGAACGCCGTAGTCGACGACACCGGTGATGTCGAACGGTTCCAGCTTCACCTCGTCGCCGACCTGGAAGTCCGCCGGCACACCGAGCGCGGCGGCCAACCGGGGCCACGCGTCCTCCGGTTGCTCCGCGGGAGCCTGTGCGAACACGTAGGTGCCGTGCCGGCCGGGGAAGTACCGCACGTACTGACCGAGCGTGAACAGGTACATGTCCCAGCCGTGCGAAGTCTGGTCGAGGTACTCGTCGCCCCAGCCGTCGCCGAGGATGCCGTCGTGCACGAACCGCAGCACGGTCGAGCCCTGGTCACGGCCCTCGATCAGGTACTCGAACGCGTGGAACGTGCCGTCCTCGGCCTTGTCGGAGGAGTGGGCGAGGCGCTTGCCCGGCTCCCACCCGGTGATGGTGGAGCCCTCCTGGAAGAAGCCCATGTCGATCGACATCCGCCCACCGAGGCGGCCGTCGACCGTGTGCGGGCCCATGAACCACGAGTCGATGCCCGGCCCGGTCGCGATGGCGTCCCAGACCTGCTCGGGGGTGCCCTCGACCTCGACTTCCTTCCTGATCTCGAACTCGCGGGTCACGACTCCTCCTCCTTGGGAGCGACGCTGGGGTGCAGGGCGACGACGACTCGGTGCGCCCGCCCGCCTTCGGCCTGTTCGTCGTGGTACTTCGCGACGAGCCGCGTCACGCACGTGGCGAGCTCTTCGGCGAACGCGGCGCGGTCGGCTGCAGTGGCGAACCGGACCTCGCCGTCCAGCGCGAAGGTCGCGAGCCGCTTCTTCGCCCTGGTCGCGCCCGTGATCAACGTGCCGACGTCGCGGACCAGTCGTGCCGAGACCGCGAGCAGCCATCGGGCGGACAGCCGGTCGGGTGAGCGCGCCGGGTCCGGCTGCACGGCCGCGAGCGCGGTCGGGGAGATCACGTAGGACGCTGCGGTCGCCTGCAGCAGGCGCTCGTTCACGTTGCCCTTGCGCCGTTCCTCGACGAGCTCCACCAGGCCGTGCTGCTCCAGCGTGCGCAGGTGGTAGTTCACCTTCTGCCTGGGCAGACCCACCCTCGCGGCGAGCATCGTCGCCGATCCGGGCTCTGCCAGCTCCGCGAGCAGGCGCGCCCGCACGGGGTCCAGCGACACCTCGGCCGCGGCCGGGTCCTCGATCACCGCCACTTCGAACATGGCGCAAGCGTCACACCGAAAACAAATTTAGTCAAGAACTGACTTGCTGTCGGTGACTTTGCTCCACCTGGGTGGCTTTGAACCCGGTACCGTAAGTGGCGTCTCGATTGGTCGTTGCTTGTTCGCAACCCCTGAGGAGACACATGATCACGATGCTGGTCCTGACCCTGCTGGCCTTGCCGTTCGCGTTGACCGCGGCCAACGTGGGCAGACGCAGGTGGATTCGCAAGAGAGGCGTGGCCAGAGTGCGCGCCGAGCTCGCCGCTTTCCACGACGAGCTGGCGCGGCAGGGTCTCAGTCACTTCTCCGGCGGCTGAAGCACGTTCTTCGACGGTGAGATCCGCGTGACCACGTCACCGAAGCGGTCCATCAGGCCCGCCGTGACGGTGTCCGCCGAACCGACCACGGCGAACTCGTGCAGCACCTCGTCGGTGATCAGCTCACTCATCTCGGCCCACTGCTGCCTGCGGGACATCCGGTGCAGCTCCTCGTGCAACGCGCCCCAGCCGTGCAGGTCCAGCACCGGCTTGTACGCGGGCGTCGACCCGTAGAACGCGATCTGCCGTTTGACGTCGGCGATCTCCTCGTCGTTCGTCGCGGCGAACACCGGACCGCTGATCTCGAAGCCCTCCAACGTCTTGCCGGCCTTGGCCCGGCCGCGGGCGAGCGCAGGCAGCGTCACCTCGCGCAGGTACCGCTCGGTCGTGAAGTTGTGGCACAGGAAGCCGTCCGCGACCTCGCCGGCCACCTCGGTCATCAGCTCGCCCACGCCCGCGAGGTAGATCGGCGCGGTGCCGTGCGGGTTCGGGCCGGGGTCGAAGAACGGCGTCATCAGCGTGTGCCTGTAGAACTCGCCGCGGAACGCCAGCCGTTCGCCGGTCTCCCACGCGTGCCAGATCGCCCGGATCGCCAGCACGAACTCCCGCATGCGCGCGGCAGGTTTGCCCCACGGCATGGAGAACCGCTTGGTGATGTGCGCTTCGACCTGCGAGCCGAGCCCGAGGTTGAACCGGCCACCGGACAGCAGCTGCAGGTCGTTCGCGGTGGTGGCGACGGTCATGGGGTTGCGCGCGAACGCCACCGCGATGGCCGTGCCGAGCTCGATCCGCTCGGTCGCCGCGGCCGCGCCGGCGAGTGCCAGGAACGGGTCGTGCTTGGTCTCGGCGAGCCAGAAGCCGTCGTAGCCCTGCTCTTCCGCCTGCTTCGCGAGGTTCCCGGCGCCGGCGGGGGTGTAGTCGACGGCGCTGCTGTCCAGCTTCATGCCGTTGAGGTTAGAAAACTCTCGGGCGATCAGCGGCGCGGCGGCTCGCAGGCGATCCCGTTCCGGTTCGCGTCCAGTTCGACGCGGTAACCCGGCTGTCCCCAGTAGATGGGCGCCGCACCGGCCCGCCAGGCGTCCTCGCACGTCGCGAAGAACACCGGTTTGGGCTTGGGGGTCGTCGTGGTCGGCTTCGGAGCGGGCGGCGGTGGTGGCGGGGGAGGAGGCGGCGTGGGCGTCTCGGTGGCGTCCTTGCCGCCGCACGGTGCTCCCCACAGCCCGATGGGGACCCGCTGCGCCGCTCCTTCGGCCTCCTTCTGCGCGGGCGTCGCGCTGCCCGTGGTCCGCCCGGCGCCGTTGCCCAGCGCGAGCAACGCGTAGTCGGTGCCGTCCGCGAGGCTGAGCGTGCCGGTGGTGCGGTCGTAGCGCACCTGCTGGCCCAGCAGCATGCTCCTGGCGAACCCCGCGGCCGCCTCCGCCCAGCACGGCCCCGGCTGGGCGAGGCCGTTGACCTCGGCCTTCGAGCCGTCGGACAGCATCACGGAACGGCCGTCGACGATGGACGCCACGGTGATGCCCAGCATGGCCGGTGGCACCGACGGTGTCGTCGTGACCGGCGTGTCGACCGCGGGCTTCTCCACGGCAACGGGAGTCGACTGCTGCGCCTGCGCGGTGCATCCCGCGGTGAGCGCGACCAGCAGGACTCCGCTCACAATTCTCCACCCCGACATGAACCCGAATGGTGCTCTCCGGCCGGAGTGTGGCCAAGGTTACGTATTTCGCTCGGATCGGTTCACAAGTAGTCCGAACTGAAATACGGAGATGCCCAGTTCAGCGTGCGGGCTTCAACGTCCAGACGACGGTCATCTCGCAAGTGGTCACACCTTCGGCGTCGGTGATCGTCACCGTCACCGGGAACTCGGGCCGCGTGCCGGAGTCCAGCTCGGCCAGCACGTCGTCCGCGGACCGGCCGAGAACGGCCTCAGCTCGCACCACACCCATCGCCACCTTCTTGTAGGCGATCTCGGCGCGGACGGCGAGCGGCGTGGCCTTGCCGAGGTGGGCGGCGAACGCGGACATGACGACAGCGCCGGACGCGGACTCGCCGAGGCCGAACATCATCGCGGCGTGCGGTCCGCCGATGTGGTTGTGCAGCGCCTCGTTGTCCGGCAGCGACGCGACGACGCGGCCGGGCGAGACCTCCTCGAACTCGATGCCGGTGGTCTTCACGTACGGCACGGCCTGCTTCATCGCGTTGGCGAGGAACGACACGTCTTGGCTCATGGGACGGATGCTACCGACGAGTAACCAGTAGGGCTACCCGTCGGTAACCGCTACTGCGCGCAGTTGTGCCGCTCCACTGTGCAGTGAGACCTGAAACTCACTTGCAATCCGGCCGGCAGAGATGGATGCTTGTAGCGAGCAACTAGTTGGGTGATACAAGCATCGAGGTGTCAGATGGTCGATCCGGGCAGGTGCATCAGCATCGATCCCGAGCACGAGCTCGCGGATCGGGTGGGCATGGCCATGGTGCGACTGAACAAGATGCACGCTCAGGTCGCCCATCAGATGGCCAAGCAGGGCATGGACAAGTCGGCCTTCGTGCTCCTCGCGACGCTCTCCGCTCTCGGTGAGTGCCGTTCGAGCGCGCTCGCGGAGGCGGTGCTCTCCGACCCGTCCACGGTCAGCCGGCAGGTAGCCGGGCTGGTGAAGGACGGGCTCGTGGAGAGGCGAGCTGATCCGGGCGACGGACGGGCCAGCGTTCTCGCGGTGACGGAGGCGGGACGCAAGCTGATCATCGACCGGCGCCGGCAGCGCAACGAGGCCATCGAGCAGATGTTCGCGGACTGGCCGGACGAGGACCTCAAGATTTTCGCGGAGCTGTTCGAACGCTTCGTCCAGGACTACGAGCGCGCAGTTCCAGCGCTCTTGATCGAACGCGGGACGGGGACCCGCGCAGGAGGGGAAAAGTAGAGATGTCATCAACCACCGAGGCGACACCCGCACCAGGGGTCTCCCTGACGCATCGCCAGATCATGACGGTGCTGTCCGGCCTGCTGCTGGGCATGTTCCTCGCGGCGCTGGACCAGATGATCGTCGCCAGCGCCATGAAGACCATCGCGGACCAGCTGCACGGCCAGACGCTGCAGGCGTGGGCGACCACCGCCTACCTGATCACCGCGACCATCACGACCCCGTTGTACGGCAAGCTGTCGGACATCTACGGGCGCAAGCCGATGTACCTCGCGGCGATCTCGCTGTTCCTGGCCGGTTCGCTGCTCTCGGGCATCGCGACGTCGATGTACGAGCTCGCCGCGTTCCGCGCGGTGCAGGGTCTCGGCGCCGGCGGTCTGATGTCGCTGGCGTTCGCGATCATGGCGGACATCATCTCGCCGCGTGAGCGCAACAAGTACTCGGCGTACTTCATGGCCGTGTTCGGTTCGGCCAGCGTGCTCGGTCCGGTCATCGGCGGTGTGTTCGCGGGTCTGGACACGTTCCTCGGCGTCACCGGCTGGCGCTGGGTGTTCCTGGTCAACGTGCCGATCGCGCTGCTCGCGCTGTTCGTCGTGGGCCGCGTGCTGAACATCCCGCACAACCGGGTCGACCACCGCATCGACTACTTCGGCGCGCTGACGCTGACCGTCGGCCTGGTGCCGCTGCTGATCGTGGCCGAACAGGGTCGCGAGTGGGGCTGGGCCTCCGGCACGTCGATCGCCATGTACGCGATCGGTGTGCTTGGCCTGCTGGCGTTCGTCTTCGTCGAGACCCGCATGGGCGACGAGGCGCTGCTGCCGATGCGGATGTTCCGCAACCACACGTTCGCGCTGGGCAACACGATCAACTTCGTGCTCGGCATCGGCATGTTCGGCGGCATGGTCTCCATCCCGCTGTACCTGCAGATCGTGAAGGGCGTCTCGCCGACGGTCTCCGGTCTGATGCTGCTGCCGATGACGTTCGGCATCATGTCGGCCACCGCGACTGCGGGCCGGATCACGTCGAAGACCGGGCGCTACAAGATCTTCCCGATCATCGGCGCCGCGCTGATGTCGATCGCGCTGTTCCTGTTCAGCACCATCGGCACGAGCACGCCGAACTGGCAGGTCATGATCTACATGTTCATCATGGGCGCCGGTCTGGGCCAGTGCATGCAGACGCTGCTGCTGGCGATCCAGAACGACGCGGAGCCGCGTGACATGGGTGTCGCGACCGCTTCGGCGACGTTCTTCCGCCAGATCGGTGGCACCGTCGGTACCGCGGTGTTCCTGTCGATCCTGTTCAGCACGGTCGGCGACAAGATCGCCGAGGGCTTGAAGGCCGCGATGCAGACCGAGGCGTTCAAGGTCGCTCTGAGCCACAACCCCGGCTTCGCGAAGGCCCTGCAGGCCGGTGGCGGGTCCGGTGTCGACATCAACAACACCGAGTTCCTCAAGAACCTCGACCCGGTGCTGGCCAAGCCGTTCCTGGACGGGTTCTCCAGCGCGATCGACACGGTCTTCATGACCGGCGGCATCGTGATGGTGGCGGCGTTCGTCCTCGTGTGGTTCCTGCGCGAGAAGCCGCTGTCGACCAAGTCGGGTCTGGAGCGGGTGGCCGACGCCGAGGCCATCGCGGTCTGACCTTCAAACGATGAACGGCGCTTTTGTCCACCTCAGGCGGACAAAAGCGCCGTTCATCGTTTCCAGGCTCAGTGGAAGGTCTCGCCGCGCGCCTCGGCGTCCTTCAGGCGCTGGTAGGAGCGCTTGATCTCGGCCTCGGCCTCGGTGCGGCCCACCCAGGTCGCGCCCTCGACGCTCTTGCCGGGCTCCAGGTCCTTGTAGACCTCGAAGAAGTGCTGGATCTCCAGGCGGTCGAACTCCGCCAGGTGGTGGATGTCCCGCAGGTGCTCGTGCCGCGGGTCGAAGGCCGGGACGCACAGGACCTTGTCGTCGCCGCCCTTCTCGTCCGTCATGCGGAACATGCCGATCGCGCGGGCGGCGATCAGGCAGCCGGGGAACGTCGGTTCCTGGACGAGAACGAGGGCGTCCAGGGGGTCGCCGTCCTCACCCAGGGTGTTCTCGATGAACCCGTAGTCGGCCGGGTACTGCGTCGACGTGAACAACGTGCGGTCGAGGCGGATGCGACCAGACTTGTGGTCCACCTCGTACTTGTTGCGCACGCCCTTGGGGATCTCGATCAGGACGTCGAACTCCACTGGTCCTCGCTCATGTAGCCCATTCGTGACGCCACTAGTGTGGACCACGACGCCCTGTCAACCCTCATCGGAGCGGCGGCTGGAGGGTGTGAGATTGCCCGTACCGAGCTGACGGAGGCCCCCTTGCCGGACGAGCCCCAGTGGCCGACCGACGATGACGACGCGGACCTGGACACACCGGTCGCCGAGTCGACGGTGCAGGTCAGCCGCCCGTCAGTGGATCAGCCGACCATGCGGTTCCCCGTCGCGGCGGTGCTGACGCCACCGTCCACTCCGGAGCCTCCGCGATCGTCACCCGTCCGTTCCGACCCGAACGGCGGCCACGGTCCGGCTCTGCCCTCCAACGGGTCCGGCGGGGTTCCGGGCGGATCTTCCAGTGGGAAGCCTCACGGCGCGGTTGGGCCGGACGGCGGCCAACCCCGGCAGGCCCCCGCCGAGCCGCCGCGCGCGGCGCCGGTGCGGATCGCACCGGGCGAGCACGGCAAGCCGGCGCCGGTGGTGGAGCCGAAGAGCGACCAGACCCGCGTGGTGCCGAAGCCGGAAGTTGTCCACAGGCCGGACCAGAAGACGACAGAACTGTCGGTGCCGCCTGGCAAAATTGAAAACGGGGGACCCCAGGGAGGGGACCCCCGCGTCAGCATGGCCGCGAACGCCAAGACGGCGCGGGTCGACCAGTTGCCGAAGACCGAGCCGTCGTGGTTCGACCAGCCGGTGAGACCGGAGTCGCCGCGTCAGGAGCCGCAGCGCACCGAACCACAGCGTGCGGAAGCGCAGCGCACCGAGATGCTGCGCGTGGACCAGCTCCAGCGCTACGAACCTCCGCGCGGCGAGCAGCCTCAGCGTCCCGAGCCCGCGCGTTCCGAACCGCCGCAGCGCCAGGAACCCTTGCGCGCGGACCAGCTCCAGCGCCACGAACCGCCGCGCGCCGACCAACCGCACCGCCAGGAGCAGATCCGCGAGACCCTCCCGGTCTCCGGCTACGACGAGGAGCCGGAAGACCGGCTGACCTCCGACGAGCCGAAGAAGAGCCGCAAGCCGCTGGCGGTCGTCCTCGCCCTGCTGGTCGTGGCCGCCCTCGCCGGCGCCACGATCTACGCGGTGAAGGAGTTCGGCGGCCCCGCGGCCGTCGAGACCAAGCCGCCGGCCCCACCGGCGAACGTCCAGCTGCTGGTCAAGGCCGCCACCGCAGGCGCACCGGCCCCGAGCGCGGCCGGTGTGAAGGCCGCGATCACCGGTCCGGCGGGCAACGCCGCGCTCGGCACGCTGACCGGCAGCATCATCGACCCCGCCGGCGGCACCGCCCTGTGGCAGCAGGGCGACACCACGCCGGCGACCCCCGCGTCGAGCCTCAAGATCCTCACGGCGGCCGCGGCGTTGCTGAGCCTCGACAAGACCGCGCAGCTGTCCACCAAGGTCGTCCAGGGTGCGGAACCCGGCACGGTGGTGATCGTCGGCGGTGGTGACCCGACGATCTCCGGCACGCCCGGCAGCTCCGTCTACCCCGGCGCGGCGACGCTCGACGACCTCGTCAACCAGGTCAAGCAGAAGGGCCCGGTCACCAAGGTCCTGTTCGACCTGAGCCGGTACACGGGCGAGGCGCTGGGGCCCCAGTGGGAGACCGCGGACATCGCGGGCGGTTCGGTGGCGCCGATCGTGCCGTTCATGCTGGACGGCGGCAGGCTCGACCCGAAGAAGGACGTGTCGGCGCGCACCGGCAGCCCCGCGCAGACCGCGGCGGACGCGTTCGCCCAGCGGATCGGCGCTCCCGGTGCCACCGCGGGCACGGCTCCGCAGGGCGCGCAGGTGCTCGGCGAGGTCAAGTCCGCGCCGATCGAGCAGCTCGTCGACAACATGATGCAGATCTCCGACAACGTCCTCACCGAGGCGGTCGCGCGGGAGGTCGCGATCAAGTCGGGCAACGAGCCGTCGTTCGCGGGTGGCGTGAAGGCCGTGCGGGACATCCTCACCAAGAACGGGTTCGACCTCACCGGCGCGAACTTCGTCGACGGCAGCGGGCTCTCCGCCACGAACCGGATCCCGGCCAGGCTGCTCGCCGAGGTGCTGGCCACGGCGGCCAAGCCTTCGCTGGACGACCCGCGCACGGCGAAGCTGCGGCCGTTGCTGACGGCGCTGCCGGTGGCGGGCGGCAGCGGTACGCTGGCCGGTCGCTACGGCGGCAACGCGTCCGACGGCAAGGGCTGGGTGCGGGCCAAGACGGGCACGCTCACCGGCGTCAACGCGCTCGCCGGCATGGTCGTCGACGTGGACGGACGAGTGCTCGTGTTCGCGTTCATGTCGGCGAGCAACCGCAACCCGGAGACCGAGGTGCGGCCCGGCCTGGACGCGATGGCCGCGGCGTTGCGGGGCTGTGGCTGTTCGTAGCGGGGCGTGCGCAGGTAACTTCGGCAGGGTGAACGGCGCGACGGAGGCAGAGCTCGGCCCGGTGGACTGGGAGCTGGCGGTGGCGACCGCCGTCCGGCTCGTGCGGCCAGGTCCGGTGATCGGGAAGGACGAGGCCGACCACGTCGTCGGCAGACTTCGCGAGCTCGCGCCGCAGGCGGAGGTGCACGTCCGCGAGCTGACCGGCCTGGGACAGGGGCTGCCGCTGTTGCCGGGTGAGGTCGTGGACCGCCCCGCGTGGGTCCGGGCCGCCGCACAGGGCCTCGCCGCGCTGACCGCGCCCGGGATGCCGCGCCAGGCCGGTGCGATGGCGAGCATCCTCGCGGGCACCGCCGGTGTGCAGGCGGGCGTCGTGATGGCGTTCCTGTCCTCGCGGGTGCTCGGCCAGTACGACCCGTTCAGCCCGCAGGACCAGCTCGCCGGACGGCTGTTGCTCGTCGCGCCGAACATCGTTGGCGCGCAACAGGCCCTGGACGTCCCCGCGGACGACTTCCGGATGTGGGTGTGCCTGCACGAGTGCACGCACCGCCTGCAGTTCACCGGTGTGCCGTGGCTGCGGAAGTACTTCTCCGACCAGGTCACCGCGCTGCTCTCCACAATGGACGACGACCGCGCACCGCTGCCCGAGGTCATCCGCGACTTCCGGCACAAGCTGCGCGCCGGCGACGGCCCGATCGGACTGATCGAGCTCATCCAGTCGCCGCAGCAGAAGATCGTGCTCGACCGGCTGATCGCACTGTCCACTTTGCTCGAAGGCCACGCCGACCACGTGATGGACGCCGTCGGTCCCACCGTCGTGCCGTCGGTCGGGACGATCCGCAGCCGCTTCACCGCGCGGCGCAAGGGCGGCGGCCTGCTCGACCGGGTGCTCAGGACGCTGCTCGGCGTGGACGCCAAGGTGCGCCAGTACGAGGAAGGCGCGGCGTTCACCGAGTACGTCGTGCAACGCGTCGGCATGGACGGCTTCAACGCGATCTGGACCTCCGCCGACACCCTGCCGACACGCGCGGAGATCGCCGAGCCGATGACCTGGCTGCGCCGCGTGGCACCGTGAACGGTCCGGTCGCCGAGGTCAGGACGGCGGTCCGCAGGTTTCTCGACGATGTGCGCCCGGACGCCGTGACCGTCGCGGTCTCCGGCGGCGCCGACTCGATGGCGCTGGCGTTCTGCGTGGGACGCCTGGTGCCCGGCGCGTCCGCGGTGGTCGTCGACCACCAGCTGCAGCCGGGTTCGGCCGGCGTGGCCCTGCGCGCGGCGTCGTTGTGCGCGGACTTCGGTCTGGTGCCGCGCGTGGAGGCGGTCGAGGTGACCGGGCCCGGCGGACCGGAGGCGGCGGCCCGCAAGGCCCGCTACGCGGCGCTGAGGCCCGCGTCCGGTGTCGTGCTGCTCGGCCACACGCTGGACGACCAAGCCGAGACCGTGCTGCTGGGCCTGGGCCGCGGCTCCGGTCCGCGCTCGATCGCCGGCATGCGCGCGTTCGACCCTCCCTGGGGACGCCCGTTGCTCGGCGTGTCCCGCGCGGTGACGCGCGCTCTCTGCGCGGAACAGGGCATCGAGGTTTGGGAAGACCCCCACAACGCCGACCCCTCGTTCACACGCGTGCGGTTGCGCACAGAGGTCCTGCCGTTGCTGGAGGACGTGCTGCAGGGCGGTGTCGCGTCGTCGTTGGCGCGCACGGCGGCACAACTGCGCGAGGACTGTGACGCACTCGACTCTCTCGCCGCGGCGTTCAGCGGCGACTGCTGTGCCGTGGACGACATCGCCGAGTTGCCCGTCGCACTTCGACGCAGAGTGCTCAGGTCGTGGCTCATCGATTCCGGCGTGCCGGAACTGTCCGATTCGCACCTGCGACGTGTTGACGCACTGGTGAGTGAATGGCGCGGTCAGGGCGGTGTCTGGCTGCCGGGTGGCTTTGTCGTGCGGCGCGCGCATGGCAGGCTCGTTGCAGAACCAGAGTCTTAAGCAGAGGGGACCTGTCCGTGTACGACGGCGACATCGCATCCGTGCTCATCACCGAGCAGGAGATCAGCGACAAGGTCACCGAACTCGCCAAGCAGGTCGCGGCTGATCACCCAGAAGGTGACTCCGACCTCGTGCTGATCACCGTCCTCAAGGGCGCGGTGATGTTCATGGCCGACCTCGCACGTGCGCTGCCCGTTCCGGTGCAGCTCGAGTTCATGGCCGTTTCGTCCTACGGCTCCTCCACGTCCTCCTCGGGCGTGGTGCGGATCCTGAAGGACCTGGACCGCGACATCGCCGACCGTCGGGTGGTGATCGTCGAGGACATCATCGACTCAGGGCTGACGCTGTCGTGGCTGCTGAAGAACCTGCAGTCGCGCAAGCCCCGGTCGCTCGAGGTGTGCACCCTGCTGCGCAAGCCCGACGCGGTCAAGGTGGAGGTGCCGGTCAAGTACGTCGGCTTCGACATCCCCAACGAGTTCGTCGTGGGCTACGGCCTCGACTACGCCGAGCGCTACCGCGACCTGCCGTACATCGGCACGCTGGACCCGAAGGTCTACTCCAGCTGAGTTGTCCACAGATCTGCGAACGGTCGTTTTCGCAGGTGGAGGGGCAATAGAATGGCCGAGGGGCCGTCCCCCCGGGAAGGGTGGGGGCTGCCCCTCGGCCGTTCGCGTTCAGCAGTTCGGGCGGCAGCGGCGCTGGGAGACCGCGTCCAGCAGCACGCCGCGGATGTCCTCGGGGTTGCGCGCCTGGTAGGCCTTGCCGCCGGTGGCGCCGGAGATGGCCCGCAGGGCGTCCATGTCGACCTCGTCGCCGAGGCCCACCATGATGATCGGCACCGGCTTGGCCGGGTCGGACTCGCGCTTCAGGGTCTCGATCAGCGCGGCCGTGTCGATCGACGAGATGTCGTCGTTGCGGCCGTCGGTCATCAGGACCACCGAGTTGACCTTCGACGGGTCGTAGCCGGACAGCACGTGCCGGAAGGCCGCCAGGGTGGTGTCGTTCAGGGCCGTGCCGCCGCCGACGAGACCGGGCAGCTGGCTGGCACCGGCCTCCAGGCGCTTGCGGCGGGTCACCCCGGCCAGGGGCTCGCCCAGCGGACCCACCGGCACCAGCTCGATCCAGTCGTTCGGCGGCTTCTTGTTCGTCGAGAACGCCCACAGGCCGATCTGGGTGGTGTCCGGCAGCATCGACAGCGCCGTCATGGACGCCTCCGCCGCCGCCTCGATGCGCGTCTTGCCGTTGCTGCTCTTCTCGATCATCGAGCCGGAGACGTCGATGACGGTCAGCATGCGCATGTCCAGGCTGATGGCGCCCCACGTGCGGAGCAGTTCGGAGACCTGGTCGGCGTTCGGCGTCTCGATCAGCTTCACGTCACCGGCCTGCACGCCCTCGACCTTCGTCGACCACTTGGTCGGAGCGGCGCCCTGCACGGTGCGGAAGCCGGCCTCGCCGAAGCGCTTGACCGTCTCGGCCGAGCGGAGCACCTTCTCGAACTCCGCGGCCGCCTCGCCGATGCCCTCGGTCTCGTTCGGGCGGGAGACGCGGACGAGCGGGTAGTCGAACGAGAGCGTGCCCTCCTTGGGCGGGGCGCCCAGCACCGAGTTGGCCTTGGCCGCGCGGTTGTTGGCCACGATCGACTGCTCGGTGGCGGCGAACAGCGGTGCCTTCGCCGCGTCCGTGGTGACCTTGCCGAAGGCGTCGCGCACCGACGGGATGGCGCTGCGGCCCACCCTCAGCAGGGCGCCGACCAGCTCGGGCTTCGGGGTGCCGTCCGCGTTGCCCAGCAGCGTGCGGATCACGAACAGCGTGGCGAGGCCCTCGGAGGTCATGGTCGGGTCGCTCATCGAGACCTGGACCTTGGGGTCGAGGACCTTGGACCAGGACACGGGCGAGACCGGGTAACCGATCTTGCCCATCGCCTGCTCGGAGCCGGCCAGCACCAGCGGGCTGGACGCCAGCGAGGGCTTGATGTCCAGCTTCGGGGCCTCCGGGCCGGTCTCGGCCGCCTGGCGCTGGGCCTCGGCCGCCCACATCGACGAGTCGGGAATCCACAGGGAATGGGGGTTGATCTGCGCGGTGGGCAGCTCGTTCGCCACGTCGGCCGCGTTGCGCGCCTCGACCTGGACCTGAACGCACCGGCCGTGCACGACGGGCTGCGACCGCTGGTAGTCCTGCGCTGCAGCGTTCACCACATCTAACGCTGCGGGGGTGACGGCGACCTTCAACGGCAGTGCACCGGAGCAGTCGGCGCCGCTGGTGACACGCAGTGCCACGACCGTGACGCCCGCCGCCGCGACCACTCCGAGCAGAGCGCCCACGGGAAGGGCGACCCGCCGGAACAGACCGGGGGACGTGTGACGTGCTGACATACAGTTACTGACCTTCGGTCACGTGTTCACTCTTTCGAGTGGCGGGGGAACACTCAGGGGATGCATGAGGATGACATGGGACCCCCAAACGTAGTGAGACGGCGTGACCTGCGTCACTCGTCTGGACGGCCGTATTTGTTCCGGATGAACCAAACAGCGTGAACATGCGTGGTAGCGGTCACGGACGGGAACCAGGAACCGTCCCCGGCCGTTGGTTGCTCAGTACCCGACCAGCGGGCGGTAGGCTGGTCGGACGCGGTATGTGGGTCTTCCACTGCCCGACGCGCAAGTCAGGGAGGGTCGAGGCCGCCCGCCGGCCGTAAGTGCATGGACCGCAAGCGCCTGCTTCGCAACCCGCTGCTGTGGATCGCTGCGGTGTTGCTGCTCTACTTCGTCTTCACCGTGCTCTTCGACGACTCACGGGGCTACCACCCGGTCAAGACGTCCCAAGCACTGCAACAGGTGCGGGACGGCAAGGTCAAGGAAGCCACGATCGAGGACAAGGAGCAGCGGCTCCGGCTCACCCTCACCGACGGCACCACCTTCGAGGGCAGCAACCGCCTCATCACGCAGTTCCCGGCCAGTGCGACGGACGAGATCTTCAACGTCCTCGACCAGGCCGGCAACAAGCCGACCGTGGAGACCAAGGTCAGCCAGGAGTCCATCCTGATGCAGATCCTGATCTACCTCGTGCCGCTCGGCCTGCTGTTGCTGCTGCTGATGTGGATGATGAACAACGCTCAGGGCGGCGGCAACCGCGTTCTGAACTTCGGCAAGTCCAAGGCCAAGCAGCTGTCCAAGGACATGCCCAAGACGACGTTCGCCGACGTCGCCGGTGCCGAGGAGGCCGTCGAGGAGCTCGAGGAGATCAAGGACTTCCTCCAGAACCCCGGCCGCTACCAGGCGCTCGGCGCGAAGATCCCGAAGGGCGTGCTGCTGTACGGCCCGCCGGGAACCGGCAAGACGCTGCTCGCCAGGGCCGTCGCCGGTGAGGCGGGCGTGCCGTTCTACTCGATCTCCGGTTCGGACTTCGTCGAGATGTTCGTCGGTGTCGGTGCCTCGCGTGTGCGCGACCTGTTCGAACAGGCCAAGCAGAACGCGCCGTGCATCATCTTCGTCGACGAGATCGACGCGGTGGGCCGCCACCGCGGTGCCGGTCTCGGCGGTGGCCACGACGAGCGCGAGCAGACGCTGAACCAGCTGCTCGTCGAGATGGACGGCTTCGACTCGCGCGGCGGGATCATCCTGATCGCGGCGACGAACCGTCCCGACATCCTCGACCCCGCGCTGCTGCGCCCCGGTCGCTTCGACCGCCAGATCCCGGTCTCCGCACCGGACCTGAAGGGCCGCAAGCAGATCTTGCGGGTGCACTCGAAGGGCAAGCCGCTGGCCGCGGACGCGGACCTCGACGGCCTCGCGAAGCGCACCGTCGGGTTCTCCGGCGCCGACCTCGCGAACGTCATCAACGAGGCCGCGCTGCTCACCGCCCGCCAGAACGGTCACGTCATCACGGCGTCCGCGCTGGAGGAGTCGGTGGACCGGGTGATCGGCGGTCCGGCCCGCAAGAGCCGGATCATCTCCGAGAAGGAGAAGAAGATCACCGCGTACCACGAGGCCGGGCACGCCCTGGCCGCGTGGGCGATGCCGGACATCGACCCGGTCTACAAGGTCACGATCCTCGCCCGCGGCCGCACCGGCGGCCACACCCTCTCGGTGCCGGAAGAGGACAAGGACCTGATGACCAGGTCCGAGATGATCGCGCGGCTGGTGTTCGCGCTCGGCGGGCGCAGCGCCGAGGAGCTCGTCTTCCACGAGCCCACGACCGGCGCGTCCAACGACATCGAGCAGGCGACCAAGATCGCCCGCGCGATGGTCACCGAGTACGGCATGAGCGCGCGGCTGGGTGCCGTCAAGTACGGCCAGGAGCAGGGCGAGCCGTTCCTCGGCCGCTCGGCGGGCCGGCAGGCGGACTACTCGCTCGAGGTCGCGCACGAGATCGACGAGGAGGTGCGCAAGCTCATCGAGGCGGCGCACACCGAGGCGTACGAGGTGCTCAACACCTACCGCGACGTCCTCGACGACCTCACGCTCGAGCTGATCGAGAAGGAGACCCTGCACCAGAAGGACCTGGAGCGGATCTTCGCCCGTGTCGAGAAGCGGCCGCGCATCACCCAGTTCAACGACTTCGGTGACCGCACGCCGTCCGACATCCCGCCGGTCAAGACCCCCGGCGAGCTCGCCAAGGAACGCGGGGAGCCGTGGCCCCCGGTCGTCGAGGACACCCTCGACGACGAGCCGCAGCAGGCGGAGCCCGCCGCGGCACCGACCGAGGAGCTGCCCTCGCCGAACGGTTCCAACGGCGTGCACCAGTCGGGGCCGCCGAACCAGTCGGGTCCGCCGAACTACGGCGCCCCGCCCGGATGGACCCCGGCGACCGTGCCCGGCGGCAAGCCGCACAACGTCTGGGAGCCGAAGAAGCCGCAGCCGGACCAGGACGAACGGCAGTGACAGAGCAGCATCAGCTCGACGGAGACGCCGGCCTCACCCGCAACGGGGAGGCCGGCGTCTCCGCGCGGCGGGTCTTCGACCAGGGGCGCGCCGAAGCTGCGGTGCGCGAGCTGCTGATCGCGTGCGGTGAGGACCCGGAGCGCGAAGGCCTGCGCGAGACACCCGCTCGGGTGGCGAGGGCTTACCGGGAGTTGTTCGCCGGGCTCTACACGGATCCCGACAGCGTGCTGGCGAAGACGTTCGACGAGAGCCACGAGGAGCTCGTCCTCGTCACCGACATCCCGATGTTCAGCTTCTGCGAGCACCACCTGCTGCCGTTCCACGGCGTGGCGCACGTCGGGTACATCCCGAACGAGCAGGGCCGGGTGACGGGCCTGTCGAAGCTCGCGCGGCTCGTCGACCTCTACTCGAAGCGGCCGCAGGTGCAGGAGCGGCTCACGTCGCAGGTCGCGGACGCGCTGGTGCGCAGGCTCGAACCGCGCGGCGTGATCGTGGTCGTCGAGGCCGAGCACCTGTGCATGGGCATGCGCGGCGTGCGCAAGCCGGGTTCGCGCACGACCACCTCGGCGGTGCGCGGGCTGCTGCGCACGTCCGCGTCCACGCGGGCGGAGGCGATCGAGCTGATCAGGGGCCGGACGCGGTGAGTGCCCTGGTGAGCACACTGCCGAGGCCCGGTCGGTGCGTCGTGATGGGCGTGCTGAACGTGACGCCCGACTCGTTCTCCGACGGAGGCCGCTACCTCGACCGGCAGGACGCGGTCGCGCACGGCGTCGAGATGAGCAAGCGCGGTGCCGACCTGATCGACGTCGGTGGTGAGTCGACCAGGCCGGGCGCCGTCCGCGTCGATCCCGCCGAGGAGATCGCGCGCGTGGTCCCGGTGATCCGCGAGCTGGTCGCCGAGGGCGTGCCGGTCAGCGTGGACACGATGCGGGCCGCTGTCGCGTCGGCGGCGCTGGAGGCGGGCGCGTCGATCGTGAACGACGTGTCCGGCGGGCTGGCGGATCCCGAGATGGCCGCCGTCGTTGCCGAGGCAGGCGTGCCGTACGTGCTGATGCACTGGCGCGGGCACAGCACGGAGATGGACTCGTTGGCGACCTACGAGGACGTGGTGAGCGACGTCCGCGACGAACTGCTGGAGCGCGTCGAGGCCGCGATGGCCGCGGGCGTCGCGGAGTCGTCGATCGTGCTCGACCCGGGACTGGGCTTCGCGAAGCTCGGCGACCACAACTGGGAGCTGCTGCAGCGCCTCGACGAACTGGTCGAGCTGGGTTTCCCGGTGCTGGTGGGGGCGTCGCGCAAACGCTTCCTCGGCACGTTGCTCGGCAACCGTCCACCGGATGGCAGGGAAGACGCGACCGCCGCGGTGTCTGCTCTGGCGGCGTTCAACGGAGCGTGGGGTGTGCGGGTGCACGACGTCGACCGGACCTTGGACGCGGTCGCCGTCGCCGGAGCGTGGAGGCGGGGACATGGCTGACCGGATCGCGTTGACGGGTCTGCGGGTTCGCGGCAACCACGGCGTGTTCGAGCACGAGAAGCGCGACGGCCAGGAGTTCGTCGTCGACATCACGCTGTGGCTGGACCTTTCGTCAGCGTCGCGCACGGACGACCTCAAGGAGACCTACCACTACGGCGAGCTCGCCGAGATGGCCGCCGCGATCGTCGGCGGCGAACCGTGCGACCTCATCGAGACGGTGGCCGGGCGCATCGCCGACTCCGCGATGACCGACACCCGGCTGCACGCGGTCGAGGTGACCGTCCACAAGCCGTCCGCGCCGATCCCGCTGGCGTTCGACGACGTGTCGGTGACGATCCGCCGCTCGCGCCGGCTGGCCGCACCGCTGCCGCCCAAGGAATCCCGGTGACCCGCGCGGTTCTCTCGATCGGCTCGAACCTGGGCGACCGGTTCGCGTTCCTGCGGTCGGTCGTGGACGGCTTGCGGCCGTTCGTCGTGGCGGTGTCACCGGTCTACGAGACGGCGGCCTGGGGCGTGCAGGACCAGCCGGACTTCCTCAACGCCGTGGTGATCGTTTCTGGCGAGGGGATCGACGAGTGGGGCTGGCTGCGGCGCGGCCAGGAGCTGGAGAACGCCGCCGGACGCGTGCGGGAGAAGCGCTGGGGACCGCGCACGCTGGACGTGGACGTGGTTTCGGTGGACGGGGTGACCTCGGACCACCCGGAGCTGCTTCTGCCGCATCCTGGGGCGTTTGAGCGCGCAACAGTCATCATCCCGTGGCTCGACGTCGAACCCGACGCCGTGCTGCCGGGCCACGGACCCGTTGCGGCGCTGCCGTTCTCGTCCGAGGGCGTGCGGCGGCGCGACGATCTCGTGCTGACTTCCGGTTGGATGGACTCGTGAGGTTCACCCGTCCTCGTGATCTGGCGACGATCGCGATCATCGCCGGACTGCTGGCGCACCTGCTGCTGCGACTCGCGTACGACACGTTGCCGCCGTTGCCGCTCGCGGCGGGTTCGACGCTGCTCGCCGTGGCGGTGGCGGAGCTGGTGCTCGCGTTCTCGTTGCGGGCCAGGATCCAGCGCCGTCCGGGCGCACGGCCCGTGCAGCCGCTCACCGCGGCCCGCGCCGTCGCGCTGGCGAAGGCCTCCTCGGTTCTGGGCGCGTTGATGTTCGGTGCCTGGACCGGGTTGCTGATCTACGTCGTGCCGGTGCGCGACGAGTTCGCGGCGGCCGGGAACGACCTGTTCGCGGCCGTGGTCGGGATCGTTTCGGCGGCCGGTCTGACGGCGGCCGCGCTGTGGTTGGAGCACTGCTGCAAGACGCCGACGGAGACTCCCGGGAAGGATTAGATACCCGGCTGTAGGTCTCAGTCGCATAACTACGCGGTACCGTAGTCCCCATGACCGGGCGAGGCGCGTCGATCGACGACGAGCAAGAAGATCACGGTCGTGGCTCCGGGCGATTGCTGTTGGTAGCGGCGTTGGCGCTCGCTCTCGTGGCCGCGGCGGTGCTCGTGCTGAGCGACAGCGCCCGCATGCTGCGCCTGGCCGTGGTGGCCGCGCTGTGGGCGGCCCTGGTGGGAGCCTTCCTCGCCGCCAAGTACCGCAAGCAGGTCAGCGAGCGCGACGACGAGGTGGCCGACCTCCAGTCCGTCTACGAGCTGGAGCTCGAACGCGAGGTCGCCGCCCGCCGCGAGTACGAGCTGGAGATCGAGTCCGAGACCCGCAAGCGGATCGAGGAGGAGTCGCGCGCGGACATCGAGTCGCTGCGCGCCGACCTGAGGGCGTTGCGGGACAACCTCGAAGCCCTGCTGGGCGGCGATGTTCTCGTCGAACGCGTGGCCCTGCGGGCCGAGTCGACCCGCCTGCGTTCGCTCGCCTCCGACGCCGCACGGCTGGCCTCGCTGTCGGACAAGCGCGTCATCAACGCCAAGCCCGCGATCACGGCCTCGGTGCCGTCCTCTCCGGCGGAGAAGCCGTCCGAGCGCACCGAGCTGATCGAACGCGTCGCCCACGAGGCGAAGGTGCAGCCGCCACGCCGCGAGCCGGCGCGCCCAGAGCCCGCACGGCCGGAACCGACCAGGGTCTCGCCCCGTCCGCAGCCCGCCGCAGTGCGCCGCGAGCCGGTGAAGGCCGTGAAGCAGGAGCCCGCGCGCCCGCAACAACGCCCTGCCGGTGGCGTGGCAGCCCGGTTGGGCGGAACCCCACCCCAGGTCGCCCAGCCGCCGACGGTGAAGGCCCCGCAGCCGCCCGTCGCAGCGCCGCAGGCCACTCAACGGGTGCCGCGCCCGCAGCCGCAGCAGAACCGCACCGAGTCGCTGTCACGCCCGGTGGAACCGCCGAAGGCACCCGCCGCGGTCGCCAAGGCGGTCGAGACGCGCAAGCCGGAACCGCGGTCCCGCGTGGCCGAGCGCACCGAGATGATCAACCCGCAGGTGCTCGCCGACTCGCGCGCCAAGCCCGCCGGCGGCGGTCGCCGCCGTGCCGACGACCGGCAGGAACCCGAGCAGAACAGCGGTTCGTGGGAAACCCTGAAGCCGTCGAGCGGCGGCACCTCCGGCGGTCGCCGCCGCGCGGAGGACACCCCGTCACGCCCGTCGGAGGACTCGCTGGTGTCGCTGCCGCCAGTGGGCCGCCGTGCCGCGGACCAGTCGTCGACTCGGCTGCCCGTGGTGTCGACCGGACGCCGCGCCGCCACCGATGAGCCCCCGGTCGCCGGACGCCGGGTCGCGGAGGAGTCGTCCACGCGCCTGCCCGCGGTGTCGACCGGACGCCGTGCGGCGCCGGAGGACCCGTCCGGTGCGCACGCGGACGGCAAGTCCGTGAGCGAGCTGCTGGCCTCGCTCGGTGGTGGTGACGCGCCGCGCCGGCGCCGCCGTCGCGACGACTAGGCGCCTGCCAGAGGTCCCGCCTGCTGGGCTGTTACGTGGATGAAGGGCGCCTTCATCCACTCCAGGTGGAGGAAGGCGCCCTTCATCCACCTCACCAGACGGCGGGTTCGTGGTCAGGCGCCGTGACGGTCCGGCGGCTCGCTACTTGTCGATGTCCCCGACGATCACGGCGAACGAGCTCAGCACCGCCGGCAGGTCGTCCACCGCGGTGCCCGGCAACAACGCCGACAGCGCCTGAACGTTGTTGAACGACGGCGTGCGCAGCTTCAGCCGCCACGGCGTCTTCTCGCCGCGCGACGACAGGTGCACGCCGGACGTACCCAACGGCGCCTCGACGCGCGTGTAGACCGAACCTTCCGGTGCCTTGATGGCCTTGGGCAGCCGCACGTTCACCGGGCCCGACGGCAGCTGTTCCAGACAGGCCGAGGCCAACGAGACAGACAGCCGCGCCTCGTCCAGGAGGCACCGCACGCGGGCAGCGGCGTCGCCCTCTGTTCGTACGACGGGCGTGAACTCCAACGACTTGTACGCGGGCAACGGGTCGTCACGTCGCAGGTCGAAGTCGACCCCGCTGGCGCGTCCGATCGGTCCGGTCACGCCGTACGCCAGGGCATCCGCTTGCGGCAGTACGCCGAGGCCGTCCAGCTCCGAGAAGTCGATCTCCAGCGTGTTGACGTCCACAGTGGACAGGAATGCGGCGACGCGGTCCGTCCAGCCTGCCGGGACGTCCTCGCGCAGGCCGCCGATTCGGTTGAACATGAAGTGGATGCGGCCGCCCGAAGCCTCTTCCATCAGGCCCTGCACGCCCTCGCGGTAGGTGGCGGCGTTGGGGCACAACGGGGTCAGGAAGATCATGTGGGCCATCAGGCGGTTGAGCTCGCACAGCAACGCGCGCAGCCACTGGGCCCTGGCTGGGACGTCCATGCCCGTCATGCGTTCGACGGCGAGCGCGACGGCCAGTTCGTTGCAGAACGCGGAGAGCCAGTCGTGGCGGTTGGCCAGCGTCAGCACCTGGCGGTAGTCGCGGACCTCGAAGAGCTTCTCGGCGCCGCGGTGCAGGTGGCCCACGAGCGGTTCGGCCGCGGTGATCATCAGGTCCGGGGTGACGGTCAGGCGCAGGCGGTAGGCGCCGTGGGCCGACGGGTGCAGTGGGCCCAGGTCGATCACGCGGTCCACGCCCAGGTACTGGGCGCCCGCGCCCACGCCGACGGTGATCTGCTCGCTCACCGGAGCATGGTTTCACGCCCTCGTGATCGCGAAGAGGAAGCACCCGTGCGACAGGCTGCGGACCTGCAGAGTCTCGATCGTTGGATTGTTGAACGATTCGGCGATCACGCGATCGAACGATCCCGGCTCCACCAGCTCGCCGTCGTGGATCTGACCCGCCGCGTTGTAAGAACGTAGGATGCGAGGATTGTTCAACAATTCTACAGGGAGACGATCCAACGAAGGCGAGTCGGGACAGTCCACGTGCGTGAAGATCGGACCGACCTCGGCGTACGGGCCCTTGCCGGCGGCAGGCGAGTAGCGGAAGAGCCAGACCGGTTCGTCCGCGAGCGACTTGCGCAGGCAGCAGCGCAACGGCACGTCGGGCTCGGAGGCGCGGTACTCGCGGCCCGCGTCGGACAAAGCGGCTGACGGCGGCACGTTGTGGATTCGCATGCCGTCAACGATCGTCCTCAGGAGACCGCGAAGCTGGCGGGAATCGGACGCCAGGGCGGCAGCGCGGGCAGCAGGTCCGCGACCGCGACACCACACCCGTGCAGCAGCCACCCGAACCCGCCCAGACCGCGTGGGTCACGCAGCTCGGCGATCCGTCCGGCCCGCGCGGCCGACTCCAGCCAGTCCCACCCGGAACCGGCAACGACCCCGGTCAAACCCAGCGCCGCCAACGCATCCCGTTGCGAGACGAGCACGAAGTCCCCACCGGCGGCTGCCGCGCACGCGTCCAGAGCCACGTGTGCGGTGATGTCGCACGACCCGTCGAACACCGGCGAGACCTGACGCCCGTCCTGGTACCCGGTCAGCGTGAACCGCCGTGACGACACCAGATGCCCGTAGTCGATCGCCAACGCCGCCCCGTGCACCGACGACACCGCCGCAGCCCAGGCCGCATCCCGCGGCGCACCCACCTCCGCCTGCTCACCGTCCCGCAAAGAGGGCCACCACCGGGTGATCCACGGATCCGCGGAAGGCCCGGTCACCACCGGACAGGGAATCGAGTCGAGCCACTCGTGCCCGACCAGCAACCCCACGCACGAAGGCACCTCGGAAACCCACCGAACCCCGGGCAGCTCAACGGGTGGACCGAGCTCGACGGCCGTGACGCGCAAGCGGGACGCCAGCGACCCGGTCGCCAGCGACCGGACCGCGAACGCGAGCTCACCGCCACCCGCGCCGACGTCGACGAAGTCCACGACCGGGGGAAATCCGAGTGCGGCGTCCACCCGCGCCAACAGCTCCAGAAGTGCCGTCGCCAGCTCCGGCCCGACCAGCGGCGAGGTCCGGAAGTGCGACGACGGCTTCTCGCCGCGCGCGAAGAAGCCGGAAGGCCCGTAAAGAGCGGCGTGCCACGCGGCTTCCCAGTCGAACACGGGTCAAGTGTGCCTCTAAGGTCATTTCCCGTGAACGACGCCGACCTCACGCCGACGCCGACCCGCAAGCGCATCGAGCAGCGCCGCTGGACCGTCCTGTTCCCCGTCGTGGCGCTGATCGCTCTCGCCGCCGCGGGTCTCGTGCTGTTCGCGCTGGGCACGTCGGCCATCGGCATCGAGCCGTTGCTGGTCGGTGCGGCCGCGGCGCTGATCCCCGTCGCGTTCGTGGTGAGCGCGTTCCTGTGGATCGACCGCTGGGAGCCGGAACCGGCGAAGATGCTGCTGTTCGCGTTCGTCTGGGGTGCGTGCGGGGCGACGATCAGCTCTCTCGCGTTCAACCAGACGAGCCGGGTGCTCGGCAGCCTGCTCACCGACGACGGCACGACGTTCACCGCGGTGGTGGGCGCGCCGATCGTCGAGGAGGCGACCAAAGCGGCGTTCCTGCTCGCGGTGTTCCTGAGGCGCCGGCACGAGTTCGACGGCGTCGTGGACGGCATGGTCTACGCGGGCATCACGGCCGCGGGCTTCGCGTTCACCGAGAACATCTGGTACTTCGGCCGGGTCTTCCTCGCCGACGGGCTCGGCGGCATGGGCGGTGGCGTGATCGCGCTGTTCATCCTGCGCGGGGTGCTGTCGCCGTTCGCGCACCCCCTGTTCACGGCCATGACGGGCATCGGCGTCGGCATCGCGAGCAGCAGCAGCAAGGCCACGACGCGCATCATCGCGCCGATCCTGGGTTACCTCACCGCTGTGGGCCTGCATTCGCTGTGGAACTTCTCCACGACCGTCGGCACCGGGTCGGACTTCATCAACCTGTACTTCCTGATCATGGTGCCGGTGTTCGCGGGCGCGGTGGCGATCGTGGTCTGGCAGCGGCGCCGGGAGCAGCGGATCGTGGCCGGGCAGCTGGCCGCGATGGCGCAGAACAGGTGGATCGCCAACAGCGAGGTCGCGCTGCTGGCCAGCCTCGAAGGCCGCAGGAACTGGCTGCGGGCGGTCAAGCGCAAGTCCGGTGACGGCGCGGCCAAGGCCGTGAAGAGCTACCAGAACGCCGTCACCGAGCTGGCCTTCCTGCGGCACCGCATCGAGCAGGGCACGGCGGGGCAGAGCGCGGAACAGCGGCACGGAGTGCTGCTGGACACGCTGCACGCCGCACGGGCGGCCGCGCGCCGGTGAGTCCCGTCACCGACCGGCCTCAGGCCAGGATCGGCGGGATTACCCTCGGCGGCGTCGTCCGGTACCCGCACAGGGACTGGAACGTCTGAAGGAGTTAGTCGCATGGACGCGACCCCACGTCCGGCCAGGCTCGCCGTCGGTGTCATCTCGGCAGGCCGGGTCGGTTCCGTGCTGGGCGCCGCGCTGGCCAGGACGGGTCACGTGGTGGTCGGCACGTCCGCCGTCTCCCAGGCCTCCCGCAACCGCGCGGAGGAGCTGCTGCCCGGCGTCCCGGTCGAGGACCCGACGGAGGTCGCCCGGCGCGCCGACCTGGTGCTGCTGGCCGTCCCGGACGACGAGCTGCCCGGTCTGGTCAAGGGCCTGGTCGCCACGGAGTCGCTGCGCGCGGGCCAGATCGTCGTGCACACCAGCGGTGCCCAGGGCGTGCACGTCCTCGAACCCGCTGCCCGGCTGGGTGCCCTGACGCTCGCCCTGCACCCCGTCATGACCTTCACCGGTCGTGAGGAGGACCTGCAGCGGATGCGCGCCGCGTGCGTCGGCGTCACGGCCGCGGACGACGACGAGGTGGCGTGGAGCGTCGGTGAGGCCCTGGTCGTCGAGATGGAGGCGGAGCCGATCCGGGTGCCGGAGGCCGTCCGCCCGCTCTACCACGCGGCACTGGCCCACGGCGCGAACCACCTGATCACGCTGGTCCGCGATGCCGCGGACCTGCTCACCAACGCCGGCGTCGCCAACGCCGAGCGCCTGCTCGGCCCGCTGCTGTCCGCGGCGCTCGACAACGCGCTGCGCCACGGCGACCGCGCCCTCACCGGTCCGGTCGCCCGCGGCGACACGGGTACCTTGCGCAAGCATCTCGACGTGCTCGCCGAACAGGCACCCGACCTCCTGCCCAGCTATCGCGTGCTCGCCCGCCGCACCGCCGAACGGGCAGAGCACTCCGGGCTGCTCAAGCCCGACGCGGCCAACGACGTTCGCACCACTCTTGAGGACTGACGTGACCAAGCCACTCACCAAGGACGACTACCGCCCGGACGACGTCACGGTGCACCGCGACCCGCAGCGGCTCAACCGCGTCGTGCGGGCCCTGCGGGGTGCCGGCCGCAACGTCGCGCTGGTGCCCACGATGGGCGCGCTGCACGCGGGCCACCGGCAGCTGATCCGCGAGGCCAAGGTCATGCAGAACACGGTGATCGTGGTGTCGATCTTCGTGAACCCGTTGCAGTTCGGGCCGAACGAGGACCTCGCCAAGTACCCGCGGCAGTTCGAGTCCGATGTGGACATCTGCCGCGAGGAGCGCGTGGGGCTGGTGTTCGCGCCGTCGGTCGAGGACATGTACCCCGAGGGCGCGCAGGTCACCGTGCACCCCGGCCCGCTGGGCGACGAGCTGGAGGGCGCGTCCAGGCCCGGCCACTTCGCGGGCGTGCTCACGGTCGTCTCGAAGCTGTTCAACATCGTGCAGCCCACGTACGCGGTGTTCGGGCAGAAGGACTACCAACAGCTGCAGCTGATCCACAAGATGGCGCGGGACCTCAACTTCCCGCTCGACGTCGTCGGCGTGCCGACCGTCCGCGAGCACGACGGCCTGGCGCTGTCGTCGCGCAACGCCTACCTGAGCCCGGAGCAGAGGCAGCAGGCCGTGACGCTGTCGGCCGCGCTGACCGCTGGTGCCCACGTGTCGTCGCAGGGCGCCGACGCGGTGCTCAAGGCCGCGCACGACGTGCTGGCGCAGACGCCCGAGATCGAGCTCGACTACCTGGAGCTGCGCGGGCCGGACCTCGGTCCCGCGCCGGAGAACGGCGACGCGCGCCTGCTCATCGCGGCCCGCGTCGGTTCCACCCGCCTGATCGACAACATCGCGGTGTTGCTCGGCGAAGGCGACGAGTAGGGGGAATGACATGTTCCGCACGATGCTGAAGTCCAAGATCCACCGGGCCACCGTGACGCAGGCCGACCTGCACTACGTCGGCTCGGTGACGGTGGACGAGGACCTGATGGAGGCCGCCGACCTGCTGGCGGGCGAGCAGGTCGCCATCGTCGACGTCACCAACGGCGCGCGGCTGGAGACCTACGTCATCCCGGGCGAGCGCGGCACCGGCGTGCTGGGCATCAACGGTGCGGCGGCGCACCTCGTGCATCCCGGCGACATCGTCATCCTGATCGCCTACGGGCAGATGGACGACGCCGAGGCCCGCACCTACCAGCCCCGCGTCGTCTTCGTGGACGCCGACAACAAGGTCGTCGACCTCGGTGCCGACCCCGCGCACGCTCCCGAGGGCTCCGGTCTGGTGAACGGCTCCACTTCGGCGCCGTCGTCCGAGACCGTCGAGGCGACCGCGCTCGACGCGTTGATCCAAGCCGAGAACTGAGGAACCGCACCGTGCTGCTCGCCATCGACGTCGGCAACACCAACATCGTGCTCGGTCTGTACGACGGGGTCGGCGACTCGGCCCCGCTCGTGCGCGACTACCGCATGCGCACCGACGCCAGGATGACCGCCGACGAGCTCGCGCTGACCATGCGCGGCCTGCTCGGCGAGTACGCCGACAAGATCACCGGCATCTCCGCGCTGTCCACCGTGCCCGCGGTGCTGCGCGAGCTGCGGGTGATGCTCGGCCGCTACTACGACTCCGTGCCGAAGATCCTGGTGGAGCCGGGCGTGAAGACGGGCGTGCCGCTGCTCGTCGACAACCCGAAGGAGGTGGGCTCGGACCGCGTGATCAACACGCTGGCCGCGCACCACCTCTACTCGACCTCGTGCATCGTGGTCGACTTCGGCACGTCCACGAACCTCGACGTGATCTCGTCGCGCGGCGAGTTCCTCGGCGGCGCGCTGGCCCCCGGCATCGAGATCTCGGTCGACGCCCTGGCCGCCCGCGCCGCGCAGCTGCGCAAGGTCGAGCTGGTCAGGCCGCGCAACGTGATCGGCAAGAACACCGTGGAGTGCCTGCAGTCCGGCATCGTCTGGGGGTTCGTCGGCCAGGTCGACGGGTTGGTGCGCAAGATCACCGAGGAGCTCCAGCAGACCGATCCCGGACCCGTGACGGTGATCGCCACGGGAGGTCTCGCCCCGCTGGTGGTGTCGGAGTCCTCGACGATCGCGCACCACGTGCCCGACCTGACCCTGCTGGGGTTGCGGCTCGTGTTCGAGCGCAACCTGCCTAGTCGCTGAGGCGAACCGACCGGAAGACCTCCGTGCGCAAGGGGACGTCGAACGGCCCGTTCGACGTCTCCGGCCGCGAACGGAGGAACGCGAGCATCTTCTCGTTGATCGCCGCCCGCTCCTCGTCGTCGACGACCAGCATCCGCGAATGCGTGTTGACCGTGGCGATGAGCGCTTCCGGCGAGTCCCTGCGGTGCGCGTGCGGGAACGTCCTGGTCTCGATCGGGCTGAACGACGAGTTGGTCATGTCGCCCGTCGGGTCCTGCCGCTGCGACTCGACGCTGGTGGACGACAGCTGTTCGAACTCGGACAGCCACTCGACGTCCCGGGCGTGTTCGTTCCACATCGCCGCGAGGACGCCACCGGGTCGCAGCACCCGTGCGATCTCCGGCAGTGCCTGCTCCTGGTCGAACCAGTGGAACGCGGTGCCGACCAGCACGGCGTCCACCGTCTGGTCCGGCAACGGGATGTGCTCCGCATGACCGGGCAGGGCGCGCACGTCGTGAACGCGGCGCACGAGCTCGGACAGCATCTGCTCGTTGGGCTCCACGGCCGTGACGCGGTGGCCTTCCGCGACGAGTCCCGAGGTCAGCTTGCCGGTGCCGGCGGCCAGGTCGAGCACGTCCAACCGCTCTGAGGTGCCCAGTGGCTCCAGGGCCCACCGGATCGCCGCCACGGGATAGTCAGGCCGGTGTTCGGCGTAGGCCTCCGCCTGAGCGCCGAACGAGTCCGCTCGCCTCGCGTGTAGATCCATAACCCCAACTTAGGGGGCCGCGGATCTGCCGGGGTATCCGGTTCGCTTCACCGCAGAGCACTTCCGTACCCTTCTCCGCGTGAGTGAGCAGCCGAAGCAAAACCCCGTGACCAGCGAAGAGGACCTGCCCGAGCAGATGCGCGTGCGCCGGGAGAAGCGTGCGCGGCTGCTCGCTTCCGGCAAGGAGCCGTATCCCGTCGAAGTCGAGCGCACGCACACGTTGCGCGAGATTCGCGACGCGCATCCCGAACTCGAACCCGACACGCAGACCGGTCAGATCGTCGGTGTGACCGGGCGCGTGATGTTCATGCGCAACACCGGAAAGCTGTGCTTCGCGACGTTGCGCGAAGGCGACGGCACCGAACTGCAGGCGATGCTGAGCCTCGCCGGTGTGGGTGAGGAAGCCCTTTCCGAGTGGAAGACCGACGTCGACCTCGGTGACCACGTTTTCATCCACGGTGAGGTCATCAGCTCGCGCCGCGGCGAGCTTTCCGTGATGGCCGACGCGTGGCAGCTGACGTCGAAGTCGTTGCGCCCGTTGCCGGTCGCGCACAAGGAACTCGGCGAGGAAACCCGTATTCGGCAGCGTTACGTGGACCTGATCCTGCGGCCGTTGGCGCGGGACACCGTTCGGACCCGCGCGAACGTCGTTCGTTCTCTGCGCGACTCGTTCCACCGGCGTGGATTCCTCGAAGTCGAGACGCCGATGTTGCAGACGCTGCAGGGTGGTGCGTCGGCGCGTCCGTTCATCACGCACTCGAACGCCCTCGACATCGACCTGTACCTGCGCATCGCGCCGGAGCTGTACTTGAAGCGCTGTGTGGTCGGCGGCATCGAGAAGGTCTTCGAGATCAACCGCAACTTCCGCAACGAGGGCGTGGACTCGTCGCATTCGCCCGAGTTTTCGATGCTGGAGTACTACGAGGCCTACGCCACGTACGACACCAACGCGAAGCTGACTCGCGAGCTGATCCAGGAAGCCGCGGAAGCGGTGACGGGTTCTCAGATCGTGACGTTGGCGGACGGCACCGAGTACGACCTGTCGGGTGAATGGACGACGATCAGCATCTACGAGTCGTTGTCCGGGGCGGTCGGTGAGGAAATCACCCCCGAGACGCCGGCCGAGGTGCTGCGCAAGCTTTGCGACCGGCACGAACTCGAGCTCAACCCGAAGTTCGGGCACGGCAAGCTGGTCGAGGAGCTGTGGGAGCACCTGGTGTGCGACTCGCTCTACCTGCCCACCTTCGTGCGCGACTACCCGGTCGAGACGTCCCCGCTGACCAGGCAGCACCGCAGCAAGCCGGGTGTGGCCGAAAAGTGGGATCTGTACGTGCGCGGATTCGAACTCGGAACGGGTTACTCCGAACTGGTGGACCCCGTGATCGAGCGGGAACGCCTGGAAGCGCAGGCCCGCCTTGCCGCGGCCGGTGACGACGAGGCCATGCCGATCGACGAAGACTTTCTGCGATCACTGGAGTACGGAATGCCACCGAGTGGTGGTGTCGGAATGGGTATCGATCGGCTGCTGATGGCCCTCACCGGTCTGGGTATCCGGGAGACCATCTTGTTCCCGCTCGTTCGCCCTGAATGAGTAACTTTCCGGGATGTCGATAGGTGCAATGTGCCACCCGTGCGCTAACCTGCCTCGCAGAAGGCTTTAGTTGGCGACGCGGGTGCACCGCGCATTCGGGGTCCAGGAGGATACGCATGGCGCAGAAGGTCACCGTGACCCTCGTCGACGACCTGGACGGCTCCACTGCGGAGGAGACCGTCGAGTTCGGGCTGGACGGTGTCAGCTACACGATCGACCTTTCCTCGGGCAATGCGGGCAAACTGCGGGACGCTCTTGCCGACTTCGTCGGTAGTGCACGTCGCGCGGGTGGTCGTAAGCGCGTTGGGCCAGGTCGTCCGGCGGGTGTGAAGGCGCGCCCGGCATCGGCGGACCGTGAGCAGAACCAGGCCATTCGCGAGTGGGCTCGCAAGCAGGGCATGAAGGTGTCGGATCGCGGCCGCATCCCGGCCGAGGTCCTCGACGCCTACCACCAGCAGGGCTGAAATTCGTTAAATCACGAAGGGGTTCCGGGACGATTCCCGGAACCCCTTCGTGTTTTTGTGTGAATGATCAACTACTTGCGGTGAGAAGAAGGTCTACCCAAACGAGATCGTCGGCGGTCACAACGAGTTGACCGAATATCGCGCTCCGAACTTCCCGGCCGTTCTTCCCCTCGGTTGTGACCGGAACCGCGTCCCTGCACGTCGGAGGCCCGCGGTACTTCGGTTAGGCTTGCCTGTCTTCAGTTGCAGCCAGGAGGGGTGGGCCTTGGGTCGTCGGTCGTTCGGCCTGCTCCTCCTGCTGGTCGTGCTGGTCGCCGTGGCGCTGGTGAGCATCGCGGTCGGCTCGAAGGAGATCCCGCTGTCGGGCGTCTGGCACGGGCTCTTCACGCCGACCGGGGCCGAGGACGACGTGGTGGTGCGCGAGCTGCGGATCCCGCGAACGCTGCTCGGCATCGCCGTGGGCGTCGCGCTGGGCGTCGGTGGCGCCCTGATGCAGGGCCACACGCGCAACCCGCTGGCCGACCCCGGCATCCTCGGCGTCACGCACGGCGCCGCGCTGGCGGTGGTCGGTTCGATCTTCCTGCTCGGCGTCTCGTCGCTGGTCGGCTACATCTGGTTCGCCTTCGCCGGCGCGATGATCGCGAGCGTGGTGGTGTTCCTGCTCGGCTCGGCCGGGCGGGGCGGCCCGTCGCCGGTGACGCTGGCGCTGGCCGGTGCCGCGGTGTCCGCGCTGATGAACGGCCTGGTGTCGGCGATCGTGCTGCTCGACCAGCAGTCGCTCGACGCGTTCCGGTTCTGGCAGGTCGGCGCGATCGCCGGACGTGACCTGGCGGTGCTGACCCAGGTGCTGCCGTTCCTCGTCACCGGCCTGGTCGTGGCCGCGTTCAACGCACCGGGGCTCAACGCGCTGTCGCTGGGGGAGGACGTGGCGAGGTCGCTCGGCGTGAAGGTCAGCCGAACGCGGTCGCTGGGCGTCCTGGCCATCACGCTGCTGGTGGGAGGGGCCGTGGCCGCGTGCGGGCCTATCGGGTTCCTCGGCCTCGTGGTGCCGCACGTGGCGCGTGCGTTCACCGGACCGGACTACCGCTGGATCCTGCCGTACTCGGCGCTCCTCGGTGCCGTGCTGATCCTGGGCGCCGACGTCATCGGCCGGGTGGTCGCCCGGCCGTCCGAGGTGGAGGTCGGCGTGATGCTGGCGCTGCTCGGCGCCCCGTTCTTCATCTTCCTGGTGCGCCGCAAGAGGCTGGTGAAGATTTGACCGCGCTGAGGCTGGGGCCCGCCTCGTTCAGGCTGCGCCGCCGGCCGCTGCTGGTGGTGGCGGTGGCGCTGGTGGCGCTGGCGGCCCTGCTGGTCGTCGGCATCATGATCGGCGACTTCCCGCTGAGCGCGGCGCAGGTCGTCGACGTGCTGCTGGGCGGTGGCACGCGCCGCGACCAGTTCGTGGTGACGGAGCTGCGGTTGCCGCGCGCGTTGACCGGCCTGCTCGTCGGTTCCGCGCTCGGGCTGTCCGGCGCGATCTTCCAGGTGGTCGTGCGCAACCCGCTGGCCTCGCCGGACATCCTCGGGGTGACCTGGGGCGCCGGTGCCGGAGCGGTCTCGGTGATCACCTTCGCCGGGTCGCTCGGGGTGGTGACCGGCAGCGCGGCCGACGTCGGGTTGCCGGCGGCGGGCCTGGCGGGCGGGCTGGTCGCCGGACTGCTGGTGTACGCGCTGGCGTGGCGGCGGGGCATCGAGGGCTTCCGGATGGTGCTGGTCGGCATCGGCATCACCGCGGTGGCCGCCAACGTCACGCATTACCTGCTGACGGTCGGCGACGTGCAGGACGCCGGACGGGCGATGGTGTGGCTCACCGGGTCGTTGAACGGGCGCGGCTGGGAGCACGTCGTCCCGGTCGCGTCGGCGCTGGCCGTGCTCGTGCCGGTGGCGCTGGCCGGCGGGCACGTGCTGGGGGCGCTGCAGTTCGGCGACGAGACCTCGCGCGGGCTGGGCGTCCGCGTCGACCTCGCGCGGTCCGGGTTGATCGTCGTGGCGGTCGTGCTGGCCTCCGTGGCCACCGCCGCGGCCGGGCCGATCACCTTCGTGGCGCTGGCCACGCCGCAGATCGCGCTGCGGCTGGCCGGCACGGCGCGACCGCCGCTGTTCGGGTCCGTGGTGATCGGCGGTGTCCTGGTGATGCTGTCGGACCTGGTGGCGCGAACGATCTACCGGATCGAGCTGCCGGTCGGGGTGGTCACCGCGGTGCTCGGCGCGCCCTATCTGATGTACCTGCTGGTTCGCAGTCGCCGGGAGGCGCGGGTATGAGTGTGCGTCTTGAGGCTTCGTCGCTGTCCGTCGGCTACGGCGAGCGGCTGGTGGTCGACACGCTGGACCTGTCGGTCGTCAGCGGCACCGTCACCGCGGTGATCGGCCCGAACGGCTGCGGCAAGTCGACCCTGCTGCGCGCTCTGGGCCGCCTGCTGCCCGCGCGTTCCGGCGCGGTGCTGCTGGACGGCAAGCAGATCGACCGGATGGCGACCAAGGACGTCGCACGGGTGCTCGGGTTGTTGCCGCAGTCGCCTTCGGCACCGGAGGGCCTGACCGTCGCCGATCTCGTCGCGCGCGGACGGCACCCGCACCAGACCTGGTACCGGCAGTGGTCGTCGGACGACGCGGCCGCCGTCGACGCCGCGCTCGCGATGACGGGCATCTCCGACCTGGCCGAGCGGACCGTGGACGAGCTGTCCGGCGGTCAGCGGCAGCGCGCGTGGATCTCCATGGCGCTGGCTCAGGGCACGGACCTGCTGCTGCTCGACGAACCCACGACGTACCTCGACCTCGCGCACCAGATCGACGTGCTGGACCTGGTGCAGGAGCTGCACGCCACCATGGGCCGCACGATCGTCATGGTGCTGCACGACCTGAACCTGGCCGCCCGCTACGCCGACACGATCGTGGCGATGCGGGACGGCCGGATCGTGGCCCAGGGCACGCCCGCCGAGGTGCTGACCGAGCAACTGCTGCTCGACGTGTTCGGGCTGGACGCGCGCGTCGTGGACGACCCGGTGGCCGGGACGCCGCTCGTCGTCCCGGTCGGGTCGCGCCACCGCTAGCCCGGGAGCAGGTGCAGGGCGACGACCAGGTCGTTCGCCGGCTGTGCGTCAGGCGGCCGAAGCCGTGAAGTGTTGTTCCGAGATCAGCAGGTAGATCGGCATCGGGCTGGCGACGGCCCAGCGGAACTCCTTCCTGGTCCAGTGCGTCCGCCGGTACCGGGGGGACACGACCGCCACGAAGGCGTCCGACTCGCAGAACGCCCGCTCCACGCCCTCGTGCCGGTCGTGGTCCGGATCGTGGTGCAGGTCGTCGAGGTACGGGGTGCTGCCGGGCAGCAGATCCCTGACCTGCCTCTCGATCTCGCGGAGGGCGTCGTCGTCGTTGTCCTTGCGGGAGTAGCTCACGAACACCCTCATCCGAACCTGATCCATCCCACCTGTGACCTCATCTCGGCCAGGAGGTCGCTGACCGAGGAGCCGCGGGACCAGCGGCGCCGGAGTCGACGCCGTTGATGTCCGGCCGTGCCGCCCGCACCAGCTCGCAGGCGCATTCCGCGTCTCCGCCGCAGTTGGCGCTACCGCAGACCCATGTGTTCACGACCAGCATGGTGGGTCTCAATTGGTGGGGGAAGATCTGCGGCGGCAGTCGGAACCAGCGTCGGCTCGCCGACGGCGCCGGGGTGGGCAACGGTCAGGAGCAGGTGCGCGGGCAGGCCGTGCAGGGCTCGGCGTCCGGCAGCACGTAGTGGAAGCAGCAGCTGTTGCGCTTGCGCTTCCAGCCGTCGGCGGAGAGGTGCAGCGTCGACGCGGAGACGAACGGCTCCAGCTTCTCCGGCAGGATCAGCGCGGCGTCGGCGACGCCGCCGTTCTCGTCGCCGCACGCGCGGCCCGCGGCCCAGGCGCCGTACTCCAGCATGTCGGTCGCGGCGGCCCAGAGGGTGCGGCGGCCGAAGCGGACGACCTGGCCGAAGGAGGCCACGAACTGGGCGGCGTGGGCGGCGTAGCGGGCTCGCAGCAGTGCGGCGAGTGCGGCCTCGTCGGCGATGACGGTGGCGGCCGGGTGGTTCGAGGCCGGGTCGTCCGGCAGGCACGCGAACTCGTCGCAGAACAGGGAGATGCCGTCCGGGTGCGGGCGGCCCTCGGCGTTGACGCGGAAGGCGATGTCGGACGGCCTGAGCGAGGGGACGCGGCGGGCGGTGTGGAAGAGCAGGCCCGCGAGGGCGCCGGGGACGTGCAGGTACCAGCCCATGATGTAACCGGCGGTGGCGCGGTCGTCGGACTTGCCGTGCTGCTCGACCATCCACTCGGCGAGGTCCTTGCGCCACAGGTCGAAGCGCGCGGGCTCGGCCAGCAGGTCGGAGCAGATCGTCCAGTCCGGTGAAGTCGGAGTGCCGAAGCGGATCTCGGAGTTCGCTTCCAGGCGGGCGATGGACTCGGCGAGCGGCGTGAGCGCACGCGGGTGCTGCCGTGAGACCCTCGCCGGTACCGTCAACGCGCAAGCCCTCTCTCGGATGAATGAGGCTTGCCTAACCTTAGCGAAGGGTGACCTTGCTTCGCGCCTTGTGGTGGCGCCGGTCACACGAGTATCGCTCAACGGTGGGTTGTTCGCGCTGAGCGGACATCGCCCGATCTGTGGAATCCGTTGCTCCCGACCTGCGTTGATGCCGACGTCAGGGTTTACCGGACGCCACTGTGCGCTGACGGGAACCACAGGCCTCGGTACCGCCCACTACAGTGGAGCCACGGTGCCGCGCTCACCAGGGTAGATCGGTGGAGCCGAGGACCGCCGACGCAGCAGTCAGGGAGTGCGAATGTTCGAAAGGTTCACCGACCGCGCGAGGCGGGTGGTTGTCCTTGCCCAAGAAGAGGCACGGATGCTCAACCACAACTACATCGGCACCGAGCACATCCTCCTGGGTCTGATCCACGAGGGTGAAGGTGTCGCCGCCAAGGCGCTCGAGTCGTTGGGGATCGCGCTGGAAGGCGTCCGCCAGCAGGTCGAAGAGATCATCGGCCAGGGCCAGCAGGCTCCGAGTGGACACATCCCCTTCACCCCGCGCGCCAAGAAGGTCCTGGAGCTGTCGCTGCGCGAAGCGCTGCAGCTCGGCCACAACTACATCGGCACCGAGCACATCCTGCTCGGGTTGATCCGCGAGGGCGAAGGCGTTGCTGCGCAGGTCCTCGTCAAGCTGGGTGCCGACCTGAACAGGGTGCGGCAGCAGGTGCTGCAGCTGCTGTCCGGTTACTCGACGGAGAAGGGCGCGTCGGAGTCGACCGGTCGTGGCGAGGGCACGCCGTCGTCGTCCCTGGTGCTCGACCAGTTCGGGCGCAACCTCACGGCTTCGGCCCGTGAGGGCAAGCTCGACCCGGTGATCGGGCGCACCAAGGAGATCGAGCGGGTCATGCAGGTGCTGTCCCGCCGCACCAAGAACAACCCGGTCCTCATCGGCGAGCCCGGCGTCGGCAAGACCGCCGTCGTCGAGGGACTGGCGCAGATGGTCGTCAAGGGCGAGGTGCCCGAGACGCTCAAGGACAAGCAGCTCTACACGCTCGACCTCGGCTCGCTGGTCGCGGGCTCGCGCTACCGCGGTGACTTCGAAGAGCGCCTGAAGAAGGTCCTCAAGGAGATCCGCACGCGCGGCGACATCATCCTGTTCATCGACGAGATCCACACGCTCGTCGGCGCGGGTGCCGCCGAGGGCGCGATCGACGCCGCGTCGATCCTGAAGCCGATGCTGGCTCGCGGTGAGCTGCAGACGATCGGTGCCACCACGCTCGACGAGTACCGCAAGCACGTCGAGAAGGACCCCGCGCTGGAGCGCCGCTTCCAGCCGATCCAGGTGGGCGAGCCGTCGCTCGAGCACACCATCGAGATCCTCAAGGGCCTGCGCGACCGGTACGAGGCGCACCACCGCGTCTCGATCACCGACTCCGCGCTGGTCGCCGCCGCCACGCTGGCCGACCGGTACATCAACGACCGGTTCCTGCCGGACAAGGCGATCGACCTCATCGACGAGGCGGGCGCGCGCATGCGCATCCGCCGGATGACCGCGCCGCCGGACCTGCGCGAGTTCGACGAGAAGATCGCCGACGTGCGTCGCGACAAGGAGTCCGCGATCGACGCGCAGGACTTCGAGCGCGCGGCGAAGCTGCGTGACGCGGAGAAGCAGCTCCTGGGCCAGAAGGCCGAGCGGGAGAAGCAGTGGAAGGACGGTGACCTGGACGTCGTCGCGGAGGTCGACGACGAGCAGATCGCCGAGGTCCTCGCCAACTGGACCGGCATCCCGGTGTTCAAGCTCACCGAGGAGGAGACCACGCGTCTGCTCCGCATGGAGGACGAGCTGCACAAGCGGATCATCGGCCAGGTCGACGCGGTCAAGGCCGTGTCGCAGGCGATCCGCCGCACCCGCGCCGGCCTGAAGGACCCGAAGCGCCCCTCCGGCTCGTTCATCTTCGCCGGCCCGTCCGGTGTCGGTAAGACCGAGCTCTCGAAGGCGCTGGCGAACTTCCTGTTCGGCGAGGACGACGCGCTCATCCAGATCGACATGGGCGAGTTCCACGACCGGTACACCGCGTCGCGGCTCTTCGGTGCCCCACCCGGTTACGTCGGCTACGAAGAGGGCGGCCAGCTCACCGAGAAGGTGCGCCGCAAGCCGTTCTCCGTCGTGCTCTTCGACGAGATCGAGAAGGCCCACCAGGAGGTCTACAACACGCTGCTCCAGGTGCTGGAGGACGGCCGCCTGACCGACGGTCAGGGCCGGACGGTGGACTTCAAGAACACCGTCATCATCTTCACGTCGAACCTGGGCACGTCCGACATCAGCAAGGCCGTCGGCCTCGGCTTCACCTCGGGTCAGGACACCGCGTCCAACTACGAGCGGATGAAGAACAAGGTCAACGACGAGCTGAAGAAGCACTTCCGCCCCGAGTTCCTCAACCGCATCGACGACATCATCGTCTTCCACCAGCTGACTCAGGACGAGATCATCAAGATGGTGGACCTGATGATCGCCCGCGTCGAGACGCAGCTGAAGAACAAGGACATGGCTCTCGAGCTGACCGACAGGGCCAAGGCCCTGCTGGCCAAGCGCGGTTTCGACCCGGTGCTGGGCGCCCGCCCGCTGCGCCGGACGATCCAGCGCGAGATCGAGGACCAGCTGTCGGAGAAGATCCTGTTCGGCGAACTGCAGCCGGGCCAGATCATCATCACCGACGTCGAGGGCTGGGACGGCGTGTCCGACGACCACGACAAGGCGCGCTTCGTCTTCCGCGGCGAGGCCAAGCCGAACCGCGTGCCGGACGCCCCGCCGGTCGACCTGGCAGCCCCCGCGGCCACCGAGCCGCAGGACGCCCCGGCGACCGAGACCGAGTGACGTAGCAGGTCAGTGAGACAGCCCCCAGGCATCAGCCTGGGGGCTGTTTTCGTCTTGCTTCAACAATCCAGGCCCGCGGCGACTTGATGACGTGACACGTCTTCGCTGGAGGGGCCATGGAATTCCTGCTGATCCTGCTGCAGCCCTATGTCGTGATCTTCGTCGTGATCATGGTCGTGATGCTCGCGCTGCTTCCCCAGCGCCGCGCCAGTGCCCGCGCCGAGGCGATCGCCGAGCAGGCCCCGGACCTGGCCGAGCTGGCCTCGAAGCTGGGTGGTTCGCTGTCCGGCCTCGGCCAGGCCACCGCCTGGACTCCCCGGCTCCAGCGCTCCGCGCTTCAGGCAGAGCTGACGCTGACCTTCCGGCGCGGGCCGTGGCACGTCCGCGTGACCGAGGCCGCGGACGACTCCGCGGTGCGCGAGCACTGGATCGAGGTGGCGACGATGCCCGTGCCGCCGAGGAAGGTCCGGCAGGAGTTCCTCGAACTGTCCTTCGAGGACGGTTTCGTGCACGTCGTCGGCGACGGCCCGGTCCGGCCGGAGGAGCTCCTCGTCGTGGTCGACATGATCCTGGAGACGCTCGACGCCACGTTCGGCATGGCGCCGAGGGACCCGTCCGCGGTCGTCTGACCGGTCAGCGCGGCGTCACGGCGTAGCCGGCCAGCACGATCTGCCCCAGGTCCGGGTCGTCGTCCTCGTAGGCGCCTTCGTAGTTGAAGCCGAACAACGAGCGCAGCGCCGCCTCGGCCAGGTCGAGCGGGTGGAAGCGGAACGGGTACTCGTCGTCCTCCTCCAGTCCGGCGAGGAACTCCGGGTCGCCCGCCAGGTACCTCTCCTCGAACGGCAGGGGCGCGCCGACGTCCTCGATCACGCCGCTGTCGGGGGAGAGGCTGAACGCGCGGCGCACCGTGCCGTCCGGCGCCCAGATCGCATAGGCGAAGAAGTCCACGACGCTGTGCATGGCGTGCAGGTAGAGGGTGCGGCCGGCGGCCTCGCGGACGAACCGCTCGTCGAGCTGGGTCGGGGCGTCGCCGGCGGCGTCCCAGGTGCAGACGATCGACAGGCCGGGGAAGACCGCGGCGTAGACCTCGCCCTCCGGCGGGTTGGCCGAGTAGAGGTCGCCGTCGGCGATCGGGCGGATGTCGTGCGCCGGGTAGAGGCGCTCGACCAGGGCGGTGGTGGCCTCGCGGTCGATCTTCGGCGCTGCGCGCAAGACCTTGCTGACGTCGTCGGACGCGTAGAAGAGCATCCAGTCTTTGGCTCCCATGGGTTCAGCATGGCGGAGGGGTCTGACAGTTCCGGGACGCAACGGGACGCCGCCGCTGACCGTCCTTCCACCGTGGGCACCACACCGGAGACTGACGAGCACTCGGCGACACTGCACGACGTGGTCACCACCGAGGTGAAGCCGCCCAAGAGCGGGTTCGCCACGTTCCTGCTGGTCGTGTGCGCGATGGCGTTCGTCACGGCAGCACTGGTCAGGCTGCTCGGCATCGACGGCACCCGGTACATGATCGCCGCGACGACACTGACGCCGTACATCACCGTCGCAGGGCTGCTCATCGGGCTGTTGGCGCTGTTCCGCAGGAGATGGGTCGTCGGGCTGACGATGACCCTGGTGGCGATCGTGCTGGTGGCGAACGTGGCGCCGCGAGCGTTCCCCGACGCGCGGCCGAACGGAGTCGGCCAGCCCGTCCGGCTGATGACCTCGAACCTCCTCGTCGGCATGGCGGACGCCGAGGCGCTCGTCCGCGAGGCCAAGGCGCGCGACGTCGACCTCCTGACCATGCAGGAGCTGACGCCGGAGATGGTGCGCGACCTCGAACGGGCCGGTCTGGACGAGGTGCTGCCCAACCGGGTCTTCCTGGCCGAACCGGGCGGGTCCGGCAGCGGCATCGCGTCGAAGTACCCGCTCACCCGGCGCGACCTCACCCCGCCGGGCACGTTGCAGCAGGCGGGGGCGCTCGTCGACCTGCCGGGCAAGGACATCGAGGTCGTCTCGGTGCACCCGTTGCCGCCGGTCGTGCCGGAAGGCCCGGAGGCGTGGCAACGCGAGCTCGCCGGGCTGCCCGCGCCGGACTCCACCGGCGCGATCAGGGTGCTCGCGGGCGACTTCAACGCGACGCTCGACCACGTCGGCATCAGGCGGCTGCTCAACAAGGGCTACGTGGACGCCGCCGACCAGGTCGGCAAGGGCCTGATCCACACCTGGCCGAGCAACAGCGGGATCTGGCCGCCGCCGGTCACCATCGACCACGTGCTGGTCGACACGCGCTGTCCGGTCGACACGCTGGACGTGTTCGACCTGCCCGGCAGCGATCACCGGGCCGTCGTCACCCAGTTCGTCGTGCCAAGGTTCTGAGCGCTTCCAGGGCACCGACCGGCAACGAGACGCCGCGGCCGTGCCGGATCTCCGGTTCGCGGACGTTGATCCGGATCAGTGAGCCGTTGGACGCCGAAGCCAGCTCGGCTTGACGCCGCACGGTCGGCACCGCGGTACCGGCACCGATCTCGATCACCACGAGGTTCCGCTGCGCACGCCGCCACTCGTTCAGCGCGTCGAGCTGCGCCTGGCTGCGGTGCGGGATCCAGCCCCAGTCGCCGAACATCAGGATGTTGGGCCGGGCCAGGCCGCCGCACGACGGGCACGACGGCAGCTCGCCCACCGCGCGCATGGAATCGGGGTCGACGACGACGTCGAACGAGCACTCCCAGATCTCGTCGGTGCACGGTTCCACGCACTGGGCGTGGTGGATCGAACCGTGGACCTCGGCGACGTCGGTGAACCCCGCCTTCTGGAACTGGCCGTCCACATTGGACGTGAACACGCGGGCACCCCACGAGCGCAGGATCGCGAAACCCTCGTGCGGCACGGTCGCGCGGTAGAGCCCGAGCCGGTGGCCGTAGAAACCCCAGGCCAGCGCGGGATCGTCGACGAAGTGCGCCGGGTCGGCGATCTCCTCGAACTTCAGCCCGAGGCGCTCGTACGGCGGATAGGCCCGCCAGAAGCCCTCGGTGCCGCGGAAGTCCGGCAGGCCCGAGTCGACCCCGATGCCGGCACCGGCGCAGACGAGCACCGCGTCCGCGCCGGCGATCAGCTCGGCGGCCCGGTCGTAGGCCTCGTCGATCACCGCTGAGGCTTGCTCCCCAGCACGACCTCGAACTCCAGCAGGTCCGCACCGGTCGACACGGGCTTCGCGCGCTCACCGGAGTGCGCCTCCCGGCCGGCCTGGCCGTCGCGCCACGCCACGAAGTCCTCGTGGGTCTCCCAGTGCGTCACGACGAAGTAGCGGTCCTCGCCCGCGACCGGGCGCAGGAGCTCGAAGCCGAGGAAGCCCGGCTGGCCGTCGACCGCGCCGAGCCGCGCGGCGAAGCGCTTCTCCAGCTCGGGGCCGGCGCCCTCGGGGACCTTGATCGCGTTGATCTTCACGACTGCCATGCCATCCACCCTAGCGGCGCACACCGACAGGCAGCAGGTACTGATCATCCGGAATGCCGGAAGAGCGGAACCAGGCGGCGAAGAACCCGTCCAGCTGCTGACCGGAGGCCTGCTTGAAGTGGTTCTCGAAGTCCGGCCACGAGGCGTTGCCGTCGCGGTGCTTGGTCGTCCACGACTGCAGGGCCTTGAAGAACACGTCGTCACCGACCTGCTTGCGCAGTGCGTGCATCGCCAGGATGCCCTTGTCGTAGACGCCCTTGAACTCGTTGCCCTTGCCCATGTCGTAGAGCTTCGGCGCCCAGAACGACGCCCGCGTGCGCAGTTCCTGGACGCGGTCGCGGTAGCGCTGGTCGAGGTTCGTGCCCTCCTTCTCCAGCCACAGCCACTGCGAGTACGACGCCAGGCACTCGTTCAGGCAGATGTCCGCCCAGTTCTCGATGGTCACCGAGTCGCCGAACCACTGGTGCGCGTTCTCGTGCACGACCGTCTCCAGGTCCGCCCACGACGCGTAGATCGGCCGGGTCTGGGTCTCCAGCGAGAACCCGATCTGGTCGGCCACCCAGATGCCGCCGGCCGCGCGCTGCGGATACGGGCCGAACTTCGTCTCCAGGTAGCCGAGGATCTCCGGCAGCCGTGTCTGGATCGGCTTCTTGGAGCCGGCCGTGCCGGGTGCGTAGGCGTCCAGGATCGGGGCACCGCTGGGCAGCTTGCCGCGCACGATCTCGAACTTGTCGATCGCCACGGTGGCCAGGTAGGTCGCGAGCGGGGTCTCCTCGGACCAGTTGAACGTCGTCCAGCCGCCGTCGCGCGTCACGGGGCCTTCGACACCGTTGGACACCGCCGTCCAGCCGTCCGGCACGCGGGCCGCGAGCTTGAACGCGGCCTTGTCGCGCGGGGTGTCGTTGGCCGGGAACCACGTCGTGGCCGAGTGCGGTTCACCCGCGGCGAAGGCACCGCCGGTGGTCGAGATCTGCCAGCCGCTGCGGCCCAGCGACGCGTCGCTGACCGTCGTGGGCTTGCCGGCGTAGGTGACGACCGCGGTGAACTGCCTGCCCTTCGCGATCGGCGCGGCCGGCGTGATCACCAGCTCGTGGTCGCCCTCCTGCGCGAACTTCGCGGTCTGGCCACCGACCTTCACGTCGCTGACCTTGAGGCCCTCCAGGTCGAGGTTGAAGCGCGAGAGGTCGCCGGTGGCGGTCGCGGTGACCGAGGCGACGCCGTCGAGCTGCTTCGAAGCCGGGTCGTAGGTGATCGCCAGGTCGTAGAGGGTGACGTCGTAGCCGCTGTTGCCGTCCGCCGGGTAGTACGCGTCACCCGCACCCGCACCGGCCTCAACAGCGGCCTGCGGTGACGTCTCCTGGCGCTGCTGCGCCGGGTCGCTGCCCGGTGTGCGGAACACGACGAGCAGCCCGGCGACGAGCACGATCAACACCAGGGCGATCAGGTACGGGCGGGCCTTCATGCGTTAATCATCCCTGTGTCGGTGGTGGAGTTCGGCGGAACGGGCCAGGGCGTGCTGCTGTTGCACGGCCTGATGAGCAGGGCCACCGCCTGGTGGCCGGTCGCGCAGTGGCTCACACCTTTCGGCCGGGTCGTGGGCATCGACCAGCGCGGACACGGCCGCAACCCGCAGCGCGGACCGTTCCGCACCGAGGACTTCGTCGCCGATGCCGCTGCCGCCGTCGAGGAGCTCGGCCTCGGGCCCGCCGTCGTGATCGGGCACTCCATGGGCGGGCTGCACGCCTGGTGTCTCGCGGCCACCCGTCCCGACCTGGTCCGGGCGATTGTGGTCGAGGACTTCGCCCCGGACAACAGGGGCAGGACGGTCGACGAGTGGAAGTGGTTCTTCGACGCGTGGCCGGTGCCGTTCCAGTCGGTCGCACACGTGACCACGTTCTTCGGCGCGCCGGTGTTCGCCGAGTACTTCGAGGAACGCGAGGACGGCTGGCACCTGATCGCGTCGATGGACGACCTGTACGAGATCGCCGGCCATTGGGGCACGCGGGCGTACTGGGACTTCATCGACCGGGTGAAGTGCCCGTCACTGGTGATCGAGGCAGGTCAGGGTGGCCAGCTGCCGAACCAGATGGAGGAGGCCGCACGCCGGTCGAACGGCCAGTACCTGTACGTGCCGGAGGCGGGCCACGTCGTGCACGCCACCGCGCCGTGGGTCTACCGGGGCGCCGTGGAGGCCTTCTTGAGCACGTCGATCTCGCCGGTCTGAGTGTCGACGATCGACACCTCGCGGACCTTCGCTCGGATCGGCTCGACCGGGAACACCGCGGCGAACGCGGCCTTCATCGCGTCGTCGTCGACGTCGTGCACGAGCGTGCAGTGCGGCACCCAGTTGCCCGGCAGGTAGTAGGCGCTCGGGTTCTTGACCTTGCTCGCCAGCACGTCGTGGACGGCCGAGTGGACCGCGAGCAGCTCGGTGTCGACGACGGCACCGAGCATCAGCACGTTCTCCGAGGCCGAGAACGTGCTGAGCGTGTGCAGGTAGAGGTCCGGCAGCCACAGCCGTTCCAGGTCGTCGCGCAGCTCCTTGCGCACCTTGGGGCCGATGGTGCCCGCGACGGCGTAGGTCAGGTGCGGCGGGTACCTGTGCTTCGCGCCGACACGCGCCTGCAGCTCGCGAACGCGTTTGTCCGCCTCGTCGTCGAAGAACGCCACCAGCGCGTGCATGTCAGTGCTCTCCCGGTAGCGCGAACAGGCCGTCCCGCGTCTGCTCGACCAAACCGTCGTCTAGCAGCGAGACCAGACACTTCTCTCGTTGCGTGATGTCGTGCCAGACGATGTCCAAGTGCGCCTTGGGCACCGGACCGGGCGCGCCGCGCAGCACGTCGAGCAGCTTGCCGCGCACCTGGCGGTCGGTGCCGGCGAACTTCTGGATCTTCTTCTCCGGCCCCGCGTAGGCCGGGCGACCGGCCAGCTGCCAGGCGCACTCGGCGTAGAGCGGGCAGTCGGCGCACTTCGGGTTCTTGGCCGTGCAGATCAACGCCCCGAGCTCCATCAACGCCGCGGAGAACACCGCCGCGTCGTCCTGGGCCTCGGGCAGGATCGCCTCGACGTCCCGGAGATCGCGCTTGGTCGACGGCGGACCGGCATCGCCCGCACCGTGCACCGCGCGTGCCACGACCCGTCGGACGTTCGTGTCGACGACTGCGCACTTCTGCCCGTACGCGAACGTGGCCACCGCACGGGCCGTGTAGCTGCCGATGCCCGGCAGCGATTCCAGCGTCTCCACGTCCGACGGCACCACGTCGCCGTGATCGCGGGCGATGGCCGTGGCGGCCTCGTGCAACCGCAGCGCGCGCCTCGGGTAGCCGAGCTTGCCCCACATGCGCAGCACTTCACCCTGGGACGCGGCCGCCATCGCGCTCGGCACTGGCCACTTCGCCAGCCACTCGTGCCAGATCGGTTCGACGCGGGCCACCGGCGTCTGCTGCAACATGATCTCGCTGACCAGCACACCCCAGGCGGTGCAGTCGGGACGGCGCCACGGCAGGTCGCGGGCGGCGGTGTCCCACCAGCCCAGCAGCAACTCGTGATTCATCGCGCGCCATTCTCGCAAACGCACGCGGGGAGCTTTCGTTCGCTCAGCGCACACGAAAGGCCCCCGCGTGCGGAGAAATCAGGCGGCGGCGGTTTCCGTTGCGTCAACTTCGCGCAGCTCACCGGTGTGCACGTCGTAGACGAACCCGCGGATCTTGTCGGTGTGCGGGATGAACGGGCTGCGGCGCAGCCGGGCCATCGATCCGCGCACGCTCTGCTCGACGACCTTGAACGCCTCGACGGCCCAGGTCGGGCGCAGGCCGGTGTCGGCCTCCAGCTCGTCCTTGAAGTCGTCCTCGGTCACCAGCTCGAGGCCGCAGTTCGTGTGGTGCACCAGCAGCACCTCGCGCGTGCCCAGCTTGCGCTGGCTCAACGCCAGCGAACGGATCATGTCGTCGGTGACGACACCACCCGCGTTGCGCAGGACGTGCGCCTCACCCTGCTTCAAGCCGAAGATCTCGAACACCCGGATGCGCGAGTCCATGCAGGTCAGAATCGCCACCTGCAGAGACGGCTTGGGGGACGAACGGTCTCCGGGAACCACGTTCCCGAGCTCGTAGTTCCGCTTGAGCAGTTCGTCGATCGCGGTCATGACACCCTCCATGGCCTACCGGCGGACCTCGCGGCAACGATTGGAACCGGAGTTAGCGCCCGTTCACAAGGGGTTTCCGGTCAATGTCACGTTCAACCGATCGAGCGATGCTCGCCTACCACTGGATTCCACCTGGTCAGGCTACGTTCGGGCCGTGATCGAGCCCACAGGACCGTTGCCGCCCGCCGTGTACTGGCGCCGCCGCATCGCCGCGATCGGTGCCGCGCTCGTCACACTCGTGCTGCTGATCTGGATCGTCGGGCTGTTCTCGTCCGACGAGCAGCCCGCGCTGCCCACCAACGCGGCCGCGGCGTCGTCCTCGGACCCGCCGCCGAGCCTGTCCGAGTCACCGGTCGCGTCGTCCTCCTCGACCACGCCTCCACCACCGCCGTCCTCGACGCAGCCCGCGCCGCCGCCCCCGCCGCCCGGACCGCCGCAGGCGTGCGCGGACGACGTGATCGGGGTCGTGGCGAAGACGAACAAGCCCTTCTACACCATCGGTGACCAGCCGGAACTGTCGATGGACGTGGCGAACAACGGCCCGGTGCCGTGCATCAGGGACATCGGCCGCCAGCACCGCGAGCTGGTCGTGCTGACCGCGGACGGTGCGACGCAGCTGTGGTCGAGCAACCACTGCCTGTCCACGGCCGGGTCCGAGGTGCGGGTCATGCAGCCGAAGGAAGTCTTCAACTTCGGCACGAAGTGGGCGGGCTCGACCTCGCAGCCGGGGTGTGGTGCGCACACCCGCGTCGGGCCCGGTGACTACCTGCTGGTGGCGAAGCTGGCCGGCAAGGCCAGCTCACCCGTCGTGTTCCGGCTGGAGTCCTAAGGCCCGGACCTGTGAGCCCGGTGCTCGATGATGGGCTCCTTCATCCACGTCAGGTGGATGAAGGAGCCCATCATCGACGGCGAACGCGCACAGGACTTTGTGGCAACTGCTCAGGGACCGAACCAACGTTCTTCGGCACCACCGCGCGGCGCCGCCGACGTCTTGCCGATGATCAGCTCGGTCGCGAGGTTGACCGACCGCGGCCGCGCCCGCTCGTTCGTGTCGAGCAGCAGCTTGCCCGCCGCGCGGCCCTTCTCCAGCACCGGCTGGCGCACCGTGGTGAGCCCGGCCTCCTCACCGGCGCGGATGCCGTCGAACCCGGTCACGGTGATGTCGTGCGGCACGCGCAGGCCGCGCCGGGCGGCCTCGGTGAGCGCGCCGAGCGCCAGCACGTCCGAGGTGCAGATCAACGCGGTGATCTGCGGGTCGCGGTCGAGGACCTGGGCGGCACCGGACGCGCCGGAGGCCATGTTGTGGTCGAAGCGCTCGACCACCGGGACCTGGGACCAGTCGACGCCCGCCTCGCTGAACGCCTCGGCGAGGCCGGTCAGGCGGTTGCGCTGCACGTGGAAGTGCGCGGCGTGCTGGCGTTCGGGGGTCACGAAGCCGTCGTTGCGGTCGCGCGCGAGGCGCATGCACACGACACCGACCCTCCTGTGCCCCAACGAGATCAGGTGCTTGGCGAGCTCGTACATCGCACCGCGGTCGTCGATGCCGACCCGGTCGACGGTGCCGAGGTCGGGCTGGTCGCAGACGACCGTGGGGACGGGACGCTCCAGCACCGCGGCGAGGTGCGGGTCGTCGTCGGGCACCGAGTAGACGACGAAGCCGTCGACGCCGGCGCGGTGGACGGACGCGACGTCCTCGCGTTCGGGGTTGGCCGGGACGAGCAGCAGACCGGTTCCGGCGTCCTCGCACGCCAGCGCGAGGCCCTCCAGGAAGCCGATCGCGGCCGGGTCGCGGAACGCGTAGGAGAGGTTCTCGGTGAGCAACAGGCCCACCGCACCGGCCTTGCGCGTGCGCAACGAGCGCGCCACAGGATCCGGGCCGGGATAACCCAGCCTTCGGGCCGTGTCCAACACCCGCCGACGCAGCTCGGGCGAGAGCTGGTCGGGCCGGTTGTACGCGTTGGACACCGTTGTCCGGGAAACGCCCAGCTCAGCGGCCAGAGAGGCCAGCGTCGCCGGACGTCGCACATGCATCGACCGCGCCATGAAAGGACCGTAACGGTTCAGAACCAATTCGTGAAGCGAGGGTGACCTGTGTCCCTCAAATGACGCATCACCGCTGGTTGACCCATCTGCCTTGTTCAGAATATGGTCCAGACCACTCGATGTCTCACTTGGGCGGGGCCGTCGACTCCCGCACGACCAGCCGCGGACGGAACACACGCGTGTAGTTGTCGGTGCCCTGCCTGCGGCGATCCGGGTCCAGGCGCAGCACCAGCTCGTCGATCGCCGCCGCCGCCATCTCGTCGATCGGCTGCGCGAGCGTCGTCAGGGCGGGCGACGAGTAGGCGGCCAGCGGAATGTCGTCGAACCCGACGACGGACAGCTCGTCCGGCACCGAAATCCCCCGTTGGTGTGCCTCACGCATGACGCCCAGCGCCATGTGGTCGGACGAGCAGATCACCGCGGTCGGCCGGACCGTGTCGAGCAGCTGCCCCACCGCCACGCCACCGCCCTCCGCGCTGAACGGCGCGTGCGCGACGTACTCCGAGCCCGCCGGCAGATGGTTCTCCTCAAGAGCAGCGGCCCAACCGGCGCGCTTCAGCCGTGATGGCAGAGATCGCGCCGGGCCTGAGACGAACCCGATTCGCGCGTGCCCCAGCTCGATCAGGTGCTTGGTGGCCGTGTAGCCCGCGAGCTGCTCGTCCACAGTCACGTCGGGCACGTCCAGCGCGGGCGTGGCACCGTTCAGGAAGACCATGTGGACGCCGTCCGCGACGAGCTTCGCGTAGTAGCTCGGTTGCGGCGCCTGACCGAGCGGCACTTCGACGTTGGTGATCTCCGGTGACACGAACACCATGCCCTCGACCCCGCGGGCCAGGAGCATCCGGACGTACTCCTCCTCGCCCATCGGCGCGCCGCTGCGGGTGTTGCACAGCAGCGAGGAGTAGCCGAGCCGGGCGGCCCGCGTCTCCAGGGCTTCGGCGAACGCGGGGAACACCGGGTTCGAGAGCTCCGGCACGAGCAGGCCGATCACGCCGGTGCGCTGCAGCGCACCGAGGCCGCGCGGGGTGTACGGCATCTCCGCGAGCACCGACAGCACCCGCTGCCGGGTCTCCTCGTTCACACCGGCGCGCCTGTTGAGCACGCGGCTGACGGTCGAGATGGACACCCCGGCTGCCCTGGCGATCTCGGACAGTCCGGACACGTTGCCTCCCTGGTCACCCTCGGTTCGGGGCAAGCTTGCCGCGCTTAGAAAAATTTTGCAACGAGCGTTTGCAAGACGGTGTCGTTACGGCTTGGTTACGGTCGACGTCTTGACCTGACCATGGTTCGGGTAGTGAAATCGCCCGCAACATTCTCGCAAAACCTTGCAAGACCCTCATCTCGCTGGGAGATGAGGCCCAGCTGGAGGGAACGGCAGCAACGATGCGACGGACAACCCTCGTGACCGCCATGGCGACGGGTGTCGCCCTCGTGCTCACCGCCTGTGGCGGCGGTGGATCGAGCAGCAGCGGATCCGACTCGGGCGAAGTGACCTTCTGGGACACCAGCGGCCCCAACGAGAGCCCCGTGTTCAAGAAGATCGCGGAGGCGTGCGCCACCAAGGACGGCTACAAGGTCAAGACCGAGACCGTCGCGTTCGACCAGGCGTTCGCCAACTACAAGACCGCCGCACAGGGCGGCCAGGGTCCTGACGTCTTCCGCTCCGAGGTCGCGTGGGTGCCCGCGCTCGCCAAGAACGGCATGGTCGCCGACCTCAGCGACACCGACCTCGCGAAGGACACCGGCGACTTCCTCGAGACGCCCCTCGGTTCCGTCAAGTACGAGGGCAAGTCGTACGGTGTTCCGCAGGTGACCGACTCGCTTGCGCTGCTCTACAACAAGAAGAAGCTCGCCGACGCGGGCGTGCAGCCGCCGCAGACGTGGGACGAGCTCAAGGCCGCCGCCGCGAAGCTGGGTGGTGAGAAGTCGTTCTTCCTCAACAACGACGCGTACTACGCGCTGCCGTTCATCTACGGCGCGGGCGGCGATCTGATCGACACGAACGCCAAGAAGATCGTCGTCAACTCCGCGACGAACGTGAAGGCGATGCAGACCGCGAAGGGCCTGCTCGACGCCAAAGCCGCGACCACGGCGCTCGACCAGACGAACTCCTACAACAACATGCAGGCGGCGTTCTCGTCCGGCGAGGTCGCGATGGTGGTCAACGGCCCGTGGGCCGTTGCCGACTACCTGAAGGGCGCCGCGTTCACCGACCCGGCGAACCTCGGCGTCGCACCCGTCCCCGGTGACGCGGCGGGCAAGGGCAGCGCCCCGGTCGGCGGCCACGACTACGTGATCCGCCAGGGCACCAAGGCGAAGACGTCGTCGATCAAGTTCGTCCAGTGCATGAGCTCGACCGAGTCGCAGGCTCAGATCGCCAAGGAGCTCGGCCTGCTGCCGACCCGCAAGTCGGCCTACGCCAACGCCGACGTGAAGGCCAACGCCGTCGTGACCGCGTTCGAGCCGGTGGCCAAGTCCGCGCACCCGCGTGCCTGGATCCCCGAGGGCGGTCAGCTGTTCGATCCGCTGAAGATCGCCTACGCCGATGTGCTCGCCGGCAAGAAGGACGCCAAGGCGGCGCTGGACGAGGTCGCCAAGGCCTACAAGGACACCGTCGTTCCCGAGTACTCGATCGGCTGATCAGCGGTCGCGGATGACCAGGAGGGCCACCACCCTCCTGGTCACCCACGACGCTGTCTGAGGGGAGTTGGCGGTGCGCAAGTTCCTGGAACGGCACTGGTACGCGTATGCGATGGTCCTGCCCGTGGTGGTGGTCATCGCCGTGTTGGTGCTGTACCCGCTCGCGCAGGGCGTGTTCTTCACCTTCACCAACATCAACGAGGCCAACATCGCGAACCCGGTGCTCGACCGGGCGGCTACCTACGTCGGGGTCGGCTTCAAGAACTACCTGAACGTGCTGTCGGGCGACCCGTCGTACGGTTCGTTCTGGGGCACGTTGGCCCGCACGCTGATCTGGACCTTCTCGTGCGTGTTCTTCCACTACACGATCGGCCTCGGCCTGGCGCTGTTGCTCAACCGCGAGGTTCGCGGGCGCTCGCTCTACCGCGTGCTGTTGATCCTGCCGTGGGCGGTGCCTGCGTTCATCAGCGCCTTCGCGTGGAAGTACATGTTCAACGCGCAGTACGGAATCATCAACCAGTTCCTGCGCGCGATCGGCCTGCCCGACCCCGTCTGGCTCGGCCAGTCGAACTGGGCTCTGGTGTCGGTGATCATCGTGAACGTCTGGCTCGGTGTGCCGTTTCAGATGGTCGCGTTGCTCGGTGGTCTGCAGTCCATCCCCGGCGACCTGTACGAGGCGGCGGAGGTGGACGGTGCGACGCCGTGGCAGCGGTTCGTCCACGTGACCCTGCCCGGTCTGCGCTCGGTGTCCTCGACGGTGATCCTCTTGGGCATCATCTGGACGTTCAACATGTTTCCGGTGATCTATCTGATCGCCGAGAAGAACCCGAACACCCGCATCCTCGTGACGTACGCGTTCGAGAGGTTCTTCTCCGGCGCCTCGCGTGACTACGCGATCGCATCGACCTACGGCGTGTTGATCCTGTCGGTGTTGTTGGTCTTCGCGTCGGTGTACCGCCGCGCGCTGCGCAAGCAAGGCGAGGTGTGGTGATGACGCTCGACGCCAGTACGCTCCAGGTCGTCAAGGCCCAGGACCGCAGGCTCAAGCGCGCCGAGCGGTCGAAGCTCGCCTCGTTCGGGTTGCACGCCACGCTGATCGCGGCGTCGTTGATCGCCGTGTTCCCGGTGTTCTGGGTGCTCGTCACGTCGTTCAAGCCGGATGCCCGCGCGGTCGAACCCACGCCGAAGTTGTTCAACGAGTCCTCTTTGGACAACTACGCGCGGATTCTGGCTGGGGAGAAGGGAAGTTTCCTCTCCTGGTTCGGCAACTCCGTGCTGATCGCGTTGCTGACGACGGTCATCGCCGTGTTCCTGTCGGCCACCACCGGCTATGCCGCGTCCCGCTTCCGGTTCCCCGGCAAGCGCGGCTTGATGATGCTGTTCCTCGTCGTGCAGATGTTCCCGTTCGCGGTGCTGATCGTGCCGCTCTACAACATCCTGCTCCTGCTGGGGCTGCAGGGACTGTCGATCGGCTTGGTTCTTGTCTACTGCACGACGGCCGTGCCGTTCTGCACCTACATGCTCAAGGGCTACTTCGACACCATCCCGTCGGACATCGACGAGGCGGGCCGCGTGGACGGCCTGTCACCGTTCGGCGTGTTCTGGCGGCTCGTCCTGCCGCTGGCCAGGCCGGGCCTCGCCGTGACCTCGTTCTACGCCTTCCTGACCGCGTGGGGTGAGGTCGCGTTCGCGTCCGCCCTGTTGTCCGCGGCGGACAAGTCGAAGACGCTGGCGGTCGGCCTGCAGGTGTTCGTGCAGCAGAACAGGACCGAGTGGGGACATCTCGCGGCGGCGTCCATCCTGGTCGCGATCCCCGCCGTCGCGGTGTTCTACCTGGTGCAGCGGTTCCTGGTGACCGGTCTCGCGTCGGGCGCGGTGAAGGGGTAGCCGTTCTCGAGCCGCAACGCAGCCTGGCCTCCCCGACCTCTCGGCCAGGCTGCGTTGTCGACTGCGTTCAGCTTGCCTGGACGGGCTCGTAGCCCGCATGCAGCTCTCGACCAGCTCGTGCCGGTCATGCCTGCTCGCGAACTCCAGAACCGGGTTGCTGGCATCGACAGCTGTGGCCGGCCGCGTCCGGCAGCAGGGTGACACCCGCACCTGCCGCCGGAGCTGCGCGGCTGCTTCGAACGACAACCTCGGGACGTCTCACGGGTTCTGGCTCCGGACGGCGAGCAGGATCCCCGACACCGTCGGTGCGTCGAACAGCGCCTCGATCGGCACCTCCGCGCCGAGTGCGTCACTCGCCAGCGCGATCATCCTGAGGGCGTCGAGCGACCTCCCGCCCAGGTCGAAGAACGAGTCGTGCAACCCGATCCGCCGTACGCCGAGGATTTCGGCGAAGATCCCGGCGACGGCAATCTCGTCGTCGGTGGCCGGGGTGTCGTCGTGCTCGTCGGGAAGCCCGATCGCGGCAAGGGCTGCCGTGTCCGGTTGACCGGAAGGCACAACCGGTATCTGTGCGACACGCACCACCGGGATGTCACCCGCCGAACGCCGGAGCTCGTCCACCACGCTCTCGGTGCCGGCAACGACGTGGGCGACCAGGCGATCGCCCTGCAACGACACCACTGCGTCCGTGACGAGCGGGTGTGAACGCAGCCTCGCCGCGATGACCGACGGGTCGGTCGCGGCCGCCAGCAGCTCGATCGTGCCGTCCGGTGTGCGTCGGCCGCGGTCGCCCGTGCGGTGGCCGTCCACGTGCACATCGCCCACTGCGTCGATCGGCGCCGGGTTGAGCGCGTGGTCCAGCACCACGAAGCGGTCACCGTCGACAGTTCCGTTCGCCCGCACGGCGGATCGAATCGGCCACGCCAGCGGCAGGTACCGGTCCACCACGCGGGTGTGCGGCCCGAACAGCCCGGTCGCACGGTCCTGGACCTCGACGCCGTCACCGTCGCAGACCACGACCCGCACGGTGCTCGGCCGGGTGCCGGGCGCCCACCGGCGCAGGTCGTGCGGCGTCACACCGGCTACGCAGGTGACGCCATGTCTGGCCATCGCCCCGAAGATCTCCTCGGCGTCGAGCCGATCTCCTGCCTGGACGAACGTCGCTCCCGCCGTGAGACAGCCGATGAGGTACGCCACCGAGGTGACCGATGACAGCGGAGCCAGCGAGAGAATGACATCAGCCGCGGTCATCTCGCACAGCTCGATGACGTCGGAAGCGGCGCGCAGGATGTCCCTGTGCGTGGCGACGTCCGTCCACGTGCAGGCCGGATCGTCCAGCAGCACGTCCACGTCCGGAGGTGTCGTCGGCTGTCCCGCGAACACGGTCGCGTCGTCCAGCCGGACGCGCGCCGTGCCGCCCGCGAAGGCGAGAGGACGCCCGGCCTTGAGGGCCCCGAGCACGGCGACCACGCTGTCCGCGGAGCACGGCATGCGCACCTCGACGGGTGCCCGGTCCACTGCGCCGAGGAGCCAGTGCGCGACCTGGTTCGCGCGCGACTCCAACTCGTCGTGCCTGAGCCGCTGGTGTCCGCAGATCACCGTGCTGTTCACCTGGAACGCCATCGGTTCTCCGTCGTCGCCGGACGGAGCCGACGGGGACCGCGGAACCGTCACGAGGTCGGCCAGTGTGCCGTCCAGGCCCTCGGCCAGCGCGTTGAGGGTGTCGACGACGTGGTCCAGCAGCCGCAGGACGAAGTCGTCGGCGTATCGGGTCCGGTCGTGCGACAGCACGAAGTCAAGACCGGGGCCCTCGATCGCCAGCAGGGTCAGCGGATCGTTGGCCCGTTGGTGGTAGTCGATGCGCTCGATCGCGGCCGACTGCCGCCAGCCGGAACTGTCGATCGGGTAGTTCTCCACGACGACCGTGGTCTCGAACAACGGCAGCCCTCCCACGACGCCGGTGCAGGCGAGCGCGGTCGACAGCGGAGCCCACGCGTGCTGCTGCAGCTCCAGTTGTCCTTTGTGGACGTCGGACAGCCAGTCGAGGACGTTCCGCTCAGGGGTCGCCCGGATGCGCGTCGGCAGTGTGTTGAGCAGCAGGCCGACCATCCTGTCCGCCCCCTCCAGCTCGGGTGGACGAACAGCGAGCGTCGTGCCGAAGACGACATCGGTCACGCCGCTGAACCTGCTGACGGTGAGCCCCCACGCGGCCTGAATCAGGGTGCTGAGCGTGACCCGCGCGCGCTGTGCCGCCGCACGCCATATCTCCGTGCGTTCTGGTGAGAGGCCAATCCGTTGGCCCGCGTAGCGTTCCTGCTGTGCACCTCGCACGACGTCCGGCAACACGGTCGGCGTGCGGACGTCGCCCAGCCGGAACTGGAAGCACTCCTCGGCGTCGACGGGGTCCTGGCGCCCCAGCCACGCCACGTAGTCGCGGTACGGGCGGCGGTGGGGGAGACGCACTTCCCGGCCACGGCACACGGCGTCATAGGCGTCCAGCAGGTCGTTCAGCGCCAGGTGCGCGCTCCACCCGTCCAGCACCAGGTGGTGGAAGGTCCACACCAGCACGTCGCGACTTCCCGGCATCTTCACCAGGGTCACCCTGCTGAGCGCTGGGCGTTTCAGATCGAACCCCTGTCCGCGGTCGTCGCGGAGCAGTTCCACGAGCGCAGTTTCCGGGTCCCGGTGCGACGTGAGGTCGCACGAGCGCGTCGGCGCTGCCACATCCCGGTGCACCACCTGCGACAACTGCCCGTTCGTCCCGGTGTGGAACGAGGTGCGCAGCACGGGATGCGCCTCGAGCAACGCGGTGTGTGCGCGCAGCAGCGCGGTGTGGTCGAACTCCGAGGAGAGTCGGCACGCCAGCTGTCCGACGAAGAGCTCGGGGTCGGGGTCGCGCAGGCAGTGCAGCACCAGCCCTTCCTGCAGCGAGGTCAGCCGGTAGACGTCTTCGACCACTGGGCTCATCGTGCCGTCGCGTCCTCGTCGGTGGCGAGGTCCTTCAGCAGCGCGGTGAGCTGCTCGGAGTCGAGTCCCGCCAACGGGAAGTCCTCCGTCGAGTGCGCATGCGCCGGACCGCGGCCCAGCTCGGTGACGATCTCTTCCATCCGCGCGACGATCGCGTCTGCCAGCCAGTCGACGGGATGGTGGGCCAGTACGTCAGCGCTCCTGGTGACACACACCTGCAGGCGTCCGGCGTGGATCCGCGCGGTGACGTCCACGGGGTGTGTACCCGCCGGGTCCGTGACGACCCGCTCGCCGAACAGAGCGGGCACGTCGTCATTGAGGAATCGCACGCGGATCTCCGGCACCGGCAATGCCGCCATCTGTTCGCGGACGGTCGGGTCGAGGCTCAGTCGGCGCAGCGCGCCGTGGCCCGCTCCAGCGCGCGGAACCGCTCGCCGCGCGGCTCGAACGGCCCTCACCTGCTCGCCGGCCTCAGTGCCGCCCACGTCGACCACGAGCGGGAACACAGTCGTGCAGGCGCCGACCGTCGCCGAGAAGTCCTGGTCATCGGAAAACCCGCGCCTGCCGTCGCAGTCCAGGTCGACATGCGTCCTGGCGTCACCGGTCCAGCGGCTGACCGCGTCGGCGACACCGGCGAGCAACACGTCGATCTCGTCGACCAACGGCTGACGGGCCAGCGTGTCGCGCAGCGCTGACGTCCGCTCCTCGTCGAGTTCGACCTGCACGGTCACCCGCGCGTTCGACGAGGACCCGGTGTCCGACGGTCGGCTGTCGCTGGGTGCGAGCCCCCGCCAGTAGGCGAGCTCGCGGTCGGCCTCCGCCTCGCCCAGCCACTCGTTCAGGCGCCTGCTCCACCGGCTGAACGGGGCAGCAGCGTGCGGAGTGGTGAGCGGCTCACCGTCGGCCAGCTGTTCGTAGGCAAGCGCGATCTCGTCCAGCAGAAGTGCCTGGGAGGTCCGGTCGGCGACGAGCGGGTGCACGGCCAGCAGGAAGTGACCCGCCTCGTCGGTGTCGAGCAGGGCTGCCAGCATCGGGCCACGCGTGATGTCGAGCTGGTCCGCAGCGGATTTTCGGAGATCGTCGCCGGAACCGCGGATGAACGCGACCGGCTCGCCCGCGTCAGCGAGGCTCTGCGTCCATCCCGTCGGGCCGTTGACGAACCGCAACCGCAGCGCCTCGTGGCGTGCGGACACCGCGGTGAGGGCGGCGCGGAGCAGGTCTGGATCGAGCTCGCGCTGCCCGTGCAGCTCGATCACCTCCGGTTCGCACGGGTGCTCGAGGAAGCTCTTCTGGTACGGAGACAACGGGATCGTGCTCCTGTGCGCCCACCCGCCGCTCGCCAGAGCGGGGTTCGCTTCGAGCAGCGCCGCGCTCAGCAGACGAACCGTGGGGTTGTCGAACAGCAGGCGCGTCGTCAGCGGGATGCCGAGCTCTCTCGCCCGGCTGCTGATCAGGACGTTGGAGATGGAGTTCCCACCGAGGTCGAAGAAGTGGTCGTCGGGGTCGATGGACGCCACCCCGAGCGTCTCCCTCCAAATCCCGGCGAGGGCCGACTGGAGTTCGTCGTGTGCAGTCATGAGTTCTCCCGCAGGCGGTCGAGGTGTTCAAGTCCGGTGAGCACCGCGTCCTTGGGCACGCCGAAGTCGATGAGGCAGGCCAGCTCGTCGACACCCGCCGCGCGTGCCTGCTCGACGATCGCGCTTGCCTGCTCGACCGTGCCGAACAGCCCGCTGGTGTCGTAGTACCTGTCGAATGAGCGCTGGACGAGGAAGTCCACGTGCTTGTCGCTGAGTTTGCCTAGGTCGAGGCCCTGCAACGTGTCCGCCGACGACCGGGCAAGCAGGTCGAAGTTGCCCTTCAGATAGGCGATGAAGGGCGCGCGCACGGTCTCCCGCACGACGTCGGGATCGTCTCCCACGAACGTGTGGATCATGAGAGCAACGTGGCCGGGCCATCCGTCGTGGTGGGGCCGGTCAGCGAGCGCGCTGCGATAGATGGCGATCTTCTCCGCGAGCTCGTCCGCGGTCTGGCCCAGCAGATGGGTGAGCACACCGACCCCGGCCTCGCCCGCTGCGCGGAAGGTCGTCGGTGAACCCGCGCTGGTCAACCAGACCGGCAGTTCCGGCTGCACCGGCCGGGGGTAGGAGCGCACCGCGACCGCTTTGCCGAGGCCGTCGAGCGTCTGCAGGCTTTCCCCGCGCCACAACGAGCGCACCTGGTGCACCGCGTCGAGCACGACCTTCCTGCGGTCGGCGTAGGTTTCCGGCCTCAGCACGAAGTCCACCGGATCCCACCCCGAGGCGAAGGAGATGCCGACCCTGCCGCGGGAGAGGTTGTCGACGACCGCCCACTCCTCGGCGATGCGCAACGGGTGGTGCAGCGCCGGCACGACGCTGCCTGCGCGGATCGAGATCCGTTCGGTCACGGCAGCCACCGCGGCGCTGGTCACCGACGGGTTCGGGTACGGCGCACCGACGGCGTGGAAGTGACGCTCCGGCGTCCACACCGCAGCGAAACCGCGCTCGTCAGCGAACTTCGCTCCCTCCAGGAGGAGGTCGTAGCAGCCGCTCGCACCGACGTCGATGCTGTTGTCCGCGAAGTAGAAGAGACTGAATTCCACGCGCTTCCCCGATCAGAGCGAAAGACGCGCCCGCACACCGGCGGGCCATTGCGAAATTTCCTCGCCGTGCACGTCCTGGAGCGCGAGAATGATGCGGTCCAATCCGAACGCCACGCAGGCGCTGTGCGTTGCGGAGCCGTCCGTGTTGCTCACCTTGAATGCTTCCCCGAAGTGTTCTTTGTGGTAATTCGCCGACGCGATGGCCTGTCGCAGCCCGTTCGCCACGCACGCGGTGATCTCCCATTTGAGCTGTTGTTCGCGTTGGGTGTGCGCGAGAAACTCGCCCGTGCTCCCGAAGAACGGGTCGGTCGCCGGGACCGTGTGCGTCGACAGTCCGAGCGAGGACAACCACCCCTCGGCCGCCCGCAGTGCCCGGTCGCGCCATTTCTCCACCGCGCCCGGCTGCCCGAAGCGCACGACCTCGTACATGCGGAACGACCGCAGCCGTCCCGGTTCGGACGTCTGTTCGCCGCGGTAACAGGTGGCCTCGACGCTCAGGCACCTCGGCCCGTCGAGCACGTGGCCCTCCATCAGCGGGTAGAGGTGGTGGCACGCCGCGGATGTGAGCACCAGGTCGGTGGCACCCTCCTCGCCGCTGACGGTTCCCAGCAGGTGGGGGAAGGACTTGGGGTATCCGGAGCGCTCCGAGGTCGCGCGGGAAATGACCGGAGGGGCGACGAAGTGCTCCTGCCGTTCGGCTGCGAACAGCGCCGAGATACCCGTGCGCAGTCCGTTCGTGATTTTCTCGTTCTGGCTGGAAGACAGCGGGACACCCCACGTCTCGGCCTCGCGAATTTGTGACAAGGGTGCCACCACTGCCCCCACCCGAAGATTCTTGTCGTCTGGCGTTCGTCACCGTAGGGCTGGTCGGTGCTGTTTGGCCAGACGTGCCGGCGGCCGTTCAACTGCCGCCGATGCGCAGTTGACCCGCATCCCGGGAATGTGAAAAGTCATCTCGCGTGACGGATTCATCCACGTTTCACGAGTTGCGTTTTTCCGGGCTCAGCGCGCGGACGTCCGCCCTCACGTGGGGCCAGCGGTGGATCTGGGACGAGGCGAAGTGGTTCGCGCCTCGGCACGAGCACTTCAACATGCGCTTGGTCGTCGACGTGCCGGAGACCGCCGGGATGCCGGAGGTGCTCGACTGCGTCCGAGTCCTGCTGGAGGCGCGCGAGTCGCTGCGCACCACCTTTCCGTTGTCAGCCGACGGAGTGCCGTTCCAGAACGTCGTCTCGACCGGTCGGATGAGGGTGGAGGTGCGAGACGCGGTCGACCCGGTTGCGTTCGCGACCGAGCTGCAGCGCATTCCCTTCGCCACCGACGAGCTCCCCGTCCGGTTCGGGGTGGTGACGGCCGACCGCCGGCCTCGCCACATCGTCGCTGTCGTGTTCCACCTGACGGCTGACGGCTGGGACATCGCGAACCTGTCCACCGAGATCGAGCGGTTCCTGGCCTCGGGCATCGCACCGCTGGAACGACTGCAGCCGGTGGACCAGGCGGAGCGCGAGGCCGGTGCGAAGGAAACGTCGGACCGTGCGATCCGCTACTGGAAGAAGCAGCTCGCGCAGGCTCCTGCCGCCGTGCTGCCTCTGGGAGACGCGGTCCCCCGAACACCGCGGTTCCAGGAGGTGCTGTTCGAGTCCGATGTCATGGCGGCTGCGACCTACGTGCTGTCACAGCGGCTGGAGGTCAGCCAGACGGCGATCTTCCTGGCACTCACCGCCGCGCAGTTCGGCGGGAATCCCCTCTGCTGCTTCACCGTCTGCTGCCGCAACCGCCTCAGTCCGGAGGAGGAAACGGCGACTGGGACCTACGTCCAGGACGTCCCGGTGACGATCGACGTCTCCGGGCCCACCTTCGCCGACCTCGTCCGGCACACGTGGCGTGCGCTGCTGCCTGCCTACGCGGCGGGCAGGTACGACCCGGTCGACGCCGCGGCCGCAGTCGAGGAAGCCGCGCGCGAACGCGGCACGGAGATCGACCTGTCCCGCACCGTCAACGTCGTGCTGGCCGACGTCGCGCCGGCTGTGCCGGACGACGTCGGCGCGTTGCGGACGAGGACCCGGATCACCACGAAACCCGGACGCGCACAGGACCGCCGTGGGCGAAGGCTCTACCTCAGGGCGCACAACTACTCGGGAAACGTCCAGGTGTCGCTCAGGTTCGACACCCTCGTCATGTCCACTTCGGACGCCGTCTCCTTTCTGGAGTCGATGGAGCAGCGGGCGGTTGACGCGCTGACGGAAAGCGGAACTGGTGAACAGCGAGATTGAGGCAGTGCTGCGGCAGCACCCGGACGTGGCCGACGCGTGCATCGGTGCGGACGCCATCTACGTCGTGCCGCGCGATCACAGCGCGGACGATCGCGTCTCAGGATGGCAGGACCTGTTCGAGGGCACGTACGAATGGGGAGCGGAAGCGGGCGAGGCGGACTTCAACATCGTCGGCTGGCACAGCAGCTTCACCGGTGAGCCGTTGCCCGACGCCGAGATGCGGGTCTGGGTGGAGTCCACCGTGGATCGAGTTCTCGCGCACAAACCGCGGCGAGTGCTGGAGATCGGATGCGGCACAGGCCTGCTGCTGTCACGGATCGCACCTCGCACGAGTGCCTACTGGGCAACCGACTTCTCCTCGGCCGCGCTCGACTACGTGCGGCGCAACGTGGTTCCCGGGGTACCTTCCGACGTGCGGTTATTGCACCGTCAGGCCAACGACTTCCGCGGCCTGCATGACGAGTCGTTCGACGTCGTGGTGCTGAACTCGGTGGTGCAGTACTTCCCGGACGTCCGGTACCTGAGGCAGGTCATCACCGAAGCAGTGGCGCTGCTGCGGCCGGGTGGCACCGTGTTCCTCGGCGACCTGCGCCCGCTTCGGCTGCAGGAGGCGTTCTGCGCCGAGGTCGAGCTGGCCCGCGCCGAACCTGGGCTCATCGTCGCGCAGCTGCGTGAACGGATGCACCAACGCGCCGAGCAGGAGCAGGAGCTGGTGGTGGATCCTGAGCTCTTCTCGTTGCTGCGCGCCGAGATCCCCGCGATCACCGATGTCGAGGTGATGCTCAAGCGCGGCGCCTACCGCAATGAGCTGAGTCAGTACCGCTACGACGTCGTTCTGCACGTCGGCGGTGCCGCCTCCGCACCTCGGCCCGCCGTTGTCGAATGGGCCGGCGACTTCGACGCCGTCGAGATCCCTGCGGAGGGACTCGTCATCGACAACGTGCCCAATGCGCGTCTGTCATCGATCAACGCCTGGCTCGTCGCACTGAAGAACGCTCGCGGCTCGGCGCAGGTCGACGCTCTCCGGCCGGTCCAGCAGGACGGCATCGACCCCGAAGACTGGTGGGGGCTCGCGCGGTCGCGCGGGTTCGAGGCGGACATCGCGTGGTCAGGAGACAACGGCCGATACCGGGTCGCGCTGCGTCCGGCCGGCTCTGCGCGCTGGGCGCAGGAGGTCTCGCCGGCCCGCTCCGTGCATCAACACGTGAACAACCCGCTGCTGGCCCAGGTGGGCCCGCGGATCAGCGAGCGGATTCGCGGCTACCTGCAGGAGACCCTGCCGCAGCACGAGATTCCGGCGAGCGTGGTCGTGCTCCCCGAACTTCCCGCCGTCATCGGCTGACGTGCGGCCGGAGGCGGCACATGCCGTCGGGGACCGCGGTGGTGCGGTGGATCGGCGTGTCGAGGTCGGTCAGTGGCAGGCCCGAGCCGCCGTGCCGCAGGGCGACCAGCTCGGCCGCGATCGACACCGCTGTCTCCTCCGGTGAACGTCCACCCAGGTCGAGGCCGATCGGGGAGCGCAGCTGCGCCAGCTGAGCGCCGGTCAGCCCTGCCTCCCGGAGGCGCTCCAGCCGTTCGGCGTGGGTTCGCCGCGAGCCGAGTGCGCCGACGAACGCCAGCGGCGTGCGCAGCGCCTCGATCAGCACCGGGACGTCGAACTTCGGGTCGTGCGTCAGCACGACGACGGCGGTGCGCGAGTCCGTCGTGGTGTTCGCGAGGTACCGGTGCGGCCAGTCGACGACGACCTCGTGCGCGTCAGGAAACCGTTGCGGCGTGGCGAAGATCGGGCGCGCGTCGCACACGGTCACGTGATAGCCGAGAAACCTGCCGATCGTCGCGACAGCGCTCGCGTGGTCGATCGCACCGAAGACCAGCAGACGAGGCTGGGGCAGCCAGGTTTCGACGAACTCGCATTCGGTGCCGGGCAGCCTGCGGCGCAGGACTGCCGGCCGGCCGTCACGTGCCGCTCGCAGCGCCTCGCGAATCTCCGGAGTGTCGCGCTGGACCAGCACGTCCAGCTCGCCGCCACAGGTGAGGCCGACCGCGAAGGCGTCGTCGTCGGAGTATCCGAACGTCGCGAGCCGCGGGACACCTGAGACGAGCACCTCGAGTGCGAGCTCGTAGACCGCGCCCTCGACGCAACCGCCGGAGACGCTGCCGACGACCTCGCCATCGGTGTTGACCGCGAGCGCGGCCCCGACGTCCCGCGGCGCGCTGCCGCGCACGGACACCACCGAGGCCACCGCGAAGCGGTCCCAGGAGAGCAACGAGTCAGCCAGATCACGCATGAGCGCCTTCCAGGATCGACTTGGTGTGCAACAGCTGACTCAGCTCACTTGAACAGTGCCGGCGGGCAGCAGAACCACTCCGTCCTCGTCGGCGACGAGGGTGTCGCCCGGCCGGAAGGTGGCGTTGCCGAAGGTGAGCACCACGTCCGCCTCTCCCTCGCCCGTCCTGGTGCTGCGCCGCGGGTTGACGCCGACCGCCCGGACTCCGATCGGAAGCTCCGCCAGCTCCGCGCAGTCCCGGACGGCACCGTTGATCACGACACCCGCCCAGCCGTTCCGCGCGGCCGACTCGCCGATCAGGCCGCCCATCAGCGTCGAGTGCACCGAGCCGCCGCCGTCGACGACGAGGACGCAGCCGTCGCCGGGCGTGCGCAGCACCTCCCACAACAGTCCGACGTCCTCGAAGCACCTGACCGTGCGGACCTGGCCGCTGAAAACGACGCGCCCGCCGAACTGGCGGAATTGTGTGTCGCACACCTCGACCTGATCGCCGTACTCGTCAACCAGATCCGCCGTGCACTTGAATTCAGTCACGATTGACATCACCTTTCAGTGCTCGTGCCGGTCACCATATTGCCGTCCAGGGTCCACGTGGTCGCGCAGTTGATCGGTTCCCACCTGCTGCTACGCTCCGCCGGTAGCTTTCTGCAGCGATTCCTGATCCACAAAGGACGACGATGAACGCAGATCGGACTGACGAGCGCGGCATCTGGCGAAATCGAAACTTCCTGCTCCTGCTCAGCGGTCAAGTGGTTTCGTTCGTCGGCAACCAGGTGCAGGATCTGGCATTGCCGCTCGTGGTGCTCGCACTCACCGGCTCGCCGACGCAGGCCGGCCTGATGCTCGGTCTGCACACCGCAGCCTACCTGCTGTTCGGACTGGTAGCGGGCGCATTGGTTGATCGATGGGACCGCAAGCGCACCATGATCTGGTGCGAGATCCTTCGCGGTGTGCTCACCGGAACCGTGGCCGTCGCACTGTGGCTGGACCTGCTCGGAATGCCGCAGCTCTATGCCGTGGCGATCCTGACCGGCATTCTTACCACGTTGTTCAATTCCGCGAACAGTGCCGCGATGCCCAATGTCGTGTCCGCCGAACAGCTGCCCGGTGCGCTCGGCGCAGCTCAGTCGTCCGTCAACACGATCCGGATATTCGGCGCGCCGTTCGCGGGTGTGGTCTACGCGATCGGGCGCACCGTTCCTTTCCTGATGAACTCTGTTTCGTTCTTCATCTCCGCACTCGCGCTGCGTTTCATCGACACGGAGTTCCAGGCGGAGAAGCAGTTGAAGCCGACGCCGACGAGGCTGACCGCCGACATTCGCGACGGGCTCGGCTGGGTGTGGAAACAGCCGGTGATCCGGTTTCTGGCGTTCATTCAGGCGGGCGACAACCTGCGTTATGGCGCCGGGTATCTGCTGATCATCATGCTCGCGACCCGGCTGCAGTCGTCCCCGCTGGAGATCGGCGTCGTGTTCAGCGGCGCCGCGGTCGGCGCGCTGATCGGCGCGCTCGCGTCGTCGCGGATCACCAAGAAGTACCCGCTCGGCAAGGTGGCCGCGGTGATGCTGTGGATCGAGGCGCTCGCGTTCCCGCTCTACGCGTTCGCGCCGAACCCGTGGTTGCTCGCGGGGGTCGCGCTGCTGGAGTCGATCATCGCGCCGATCTACGGCGTCGCGATGAGCACCTACCGTCTTTCGATCACCCCGGATCACCTGCGGGGCCGGGTGCACAGCGCGGTCAGCACTCTGGTGACCGGCGCAGGCTCGCTCGGTGCGTTGCTCGGCGGCTTCCTGCTCGCGGCGATCGGCCCCGACTCGATGGTGTTCGCGTCGGCCGCCTGGTTGGTGCTCCTGGCGATCGCGACGACCGCGAACCGCACCGTGCGGCAGGCGCCGGTGGCCACCGAGGTCAAACCGGTGGAGCGCAACGAGAACGGCGACGTCACGCGGGAACGCCGATGAGCTACGACGTGATCGTGGTCGGCGCCCGGTGCGCGGGTGCGCCGCTGGCGATGTTGCTCGCCCGCGCAGGACGTTCGGTGTTGCTGCTGGACCGGTCGCGGTTCCCCAGCGAAACCATGTCGACTCACTGGGTCCTGCGACAGGGAATCGACCTGCTCGCCGAGTGGAACCTGCTGAACGACCTGTTCGCGACCGGCTGCCCACCGATCACCGAGGTGCGGATGGACTTCGGCGACGTCGTGCTCTCCGGCGTGCCGACCACCGCGTCGGGAGCCACCGCGGTCACCTGCGCACCACGCCGGTTCGTGCTCGACAACCTGCTGGTCCGGGCGGCCGTGGAGGCGGGGGTGGAGGTGCGGGAAGGCGTCGCCGTGAGCGATGTCGTCTGGGAGGACGGCGCGGTGGTCGGCGTGACCGGCGCGGGATTCACCGAACGCGCCCGGCTCGTCGTCGGCGCGGACGGGCGCAACTCCACGATCGCGCGCGCGGTCGGCGCGGCCACGGCCGATGACCGCGGTGCACTGACGGCAACCAGCTACGCGTACTGGTCGGGCCTGGACGTGTCCGGTGTCGAGACCACGATCCGGCCCGGTTGCGGAGTCTCGATGTGGCCGACCCACGACGGGCTCACCGTGGTCGGGCTCGTGCTGCCGCGCCAGGACTTCCTCTCCCGCAAACAACCGGGCGAGCAGATCTACCTGGATTCGCTGGCTCAGTTCGACCGGCTGCGCGGCTGCCGCGTGGAGAGCCGGGTCCGGGTCGCCACGAACCTGCGCAACTACCACCGGCGTTCGCACGGACCCGGTTGGGTGCTGGCGGGCGACGCCGGCTACCACCAGGACCCGATCGGTGCCCACGGCATCTCGAACGCGTTCTCCGACGCGGACCAGTTGTCCCGCACGATCCTGCGTGCGCTCGACGGAGGTGTGCGAATCGAGCGCGGCCTCGCCCGCTACGAGGCTCGGCGCAATGCCGACCGTGCCGCCTCCTTCGAGTTCACCTGCGGCCAGGCAGCTCTGCGGCCGGTGAACGACTTCGACCACGTGCTGTCCGCCGCGGCGGCGCACCCCGCCACCGCGAGTGAGCTGCTCGGCATGTTCGTGGGTGGCAGGCGCATCGAGCAGTTCTTCGCACCGGCCAACCTGGCTCGCATGATCGGGGGATAGAGATGGGGAATGACAGGACGAACCATCGGTGGTTGGTGGAGATCTCCGATTCACACGCCCTGGACCGGGTCTTGTACGCGGTTCCGCACGCCGGGGCGGGCGCGAGCGCGGTTCGTTCGCTGTGCAAGGACCTGAGCGGTGACCTCGACGCGGTGGCGGTCCGGTTTCCCGGCCGGGAGTCGCGCATGGACGAGGAGCCGATCGGCGACGTGGCGACGCTCGCGGACGGCCTCGCCGAACAGATCGGGGACCACGCTGCGGGCAGAGTGGTTCACCTGTACGGCCACTGTTCGGGTGCGATCGTGGCGTTCGAGACCGCCCGCAGGCTCGGCACGGTCGCGATGCTCACCGTGTCCGGGCACTGGGCGCCGGACCGGATGCCCGAGCAGACGGCGTGGCGGCTACCGACCGACGAGTTCCTCGCCAAGGTCGCGGGTGACGGCTATCTGCCGCCCGCGGTTGTCGGCGATCCGGAGCTGAGCGCGCTCGTCGAGCCCGCGCTGCGCGCCGACTACCGGTCCGCCGGCTGCTACCGGAGCACGCCGGGGAAGATCCAGGCGCCGATCCGCGCGCTGCTCGGCGCTGAGGACCACGCGGTGGCCGTCGAGGACGCCGAGGCCTGGGGTGCGTGGACCACTGGCCGATTCGAGCTGACCACGCTGCCCGGTGGGCACAACCTGCTGCTGGGATCAGCGAAAGCCGTGGCGGATGCGATCCGCGGCTGAACACCGCCGGTGACGGCGATCCCGCTTCGAAGTACGTGCAGGTGTGGCGGGTTTCCTGAACATGGCGAAGGGCCTGGGGGTTGCACCGGAACCCAGGCCCTTCGCCGTGCTGTCAGCCGGCCAGCCCCGCGTCGGAAAGCAGCTCCCAGACCCGTTGCGGAGTCAGCGGCGTGACCGTCAGCGACCCGGCGATCTCCGGTACCGCGTTGGCGACGGCGTTCGCCACGGTCGCGGGCGGCAGCATCGTGCCGCCCTCTCCCAGTCCCTTGAAGCCCCCGGGATTGTGAGCGCTGGGCGTCACCCTGTGCTCCACCACCACATCCGGCACGTCTTTCGAGCGTGGCAGGTGGTAGTCGGCGAACGTGGTGGTCAGCGGCGCACCCGTCGCGTCGTCGAACAGCACCTGCTCGTGCAGCGCGATGCCGAGCCCCTGCGCGATGCCACCGACGATCTGTCCGTCGGCGATGCGCGGGTTCACCAGAACGCCGCTGTCGTTGACCGACCAGTAGTCCTCGACGGTCACCGTGCCCGTGTCGAGGTCGACCGCGACCGCCGCGCCGTGCGCCGCGTGGGCGAAGGTGATCGCGGGCGGATCGAAGTCGACAACCTCCTCGAGCTGAATGCGGTCGGGATCGGGGCGGCCCCAACCCATCCAGCCTCGATGAGCGACCTCGCGCCAGGTCGTCTCCCGCTCGCTCGATCGGAACACCGCACCGTCCAGCTTCACGTCCTCCACCGCCACACCGAGGTGCGCGGCGGCCAGCGCGTGCATCCTCGCCCGCATGCGTTCGCCGGCGTGCATCAGCGCACCACCCGCGAGCGTGACCGACCGGCTGGCCTGCGACGTGAGGTTCGAGTACGGCGACGTCGCGGTGTCGCCCAGCTGCACCGAGACCCAGTCCAGCGGCACGCCCATCTGCTCGGCCACGATCTGCGCCAACGCGGTCTCCACACCCTGGCCGATCGAGATGACGCCGGCGAACACCGTGACGGTGCCGTCCTCGTTCACCCGGACTCGTGCGCTTTCCCAGCCGGCCATGTCGATGGCGAACATCTCCAGCAGTGCCGACGGGGCAAAACCCGTGACCTCCACCGCGGAGGTCACGGCAACGCCGCGGCGGATCCGGCCGGTGGACGGCTTTCGGCGTTGACCTGCCAGTTCCGCCGCCCGTCGCAACGCCTCCGGGTAGTCACCCGAGTCGTAGGTCAGGAAGGTGTGCGTCGTGTGCGGCAGCTCGCGGGGGCTGATCATGTTGCGCAGGCGCAACTCCACCGGATCCAGCCCGAGCTCGCGGGCCGCGTCGTCGATCAGGCGTTCCCGGATCCACGAGGACTCTTGCATCCCGTAGCCGCGGTAGGCGCCAGTGGGAACCGTGTTCGTGTACACAGCCGTGACGGTCGCCGCGGCCAGCTCGAAGCGATATGGACCCTCCACGGTGAGGCCGGCGACCTGGAACGGTCCGCTGCCCGCCTGGCTGGGGTACGCGCCGAGGTCGCCCTTGATCCACGTGTGCAGCGCGAGGAATCGGCCGTCGGCGTCCAGTGCGAGCCGGGCGTGGGCGCGTTGTCCCCGGCCCTGGTAACTCGCGGTGAGGTTCTCGCGGCGGTCCTCGATCCACTTCACGCGGCCGCCGACCACCTTGGCGGCCAGGCATACGAGCGTCTCGTCCACCGACAGCACGGCCTTGCCGCCGAACGCGCCTCCGACGTCCGGCGCGACGACTCGAACCTGATCGGCGCGCAGCCGCAGACCGGCGGCGACCCCCGTCCTGACGACGTGCGGGACCTGCGTGCTGATCCACACGGTCATGCTGCCGACGCTCGGCACCCACTCGGCGAGCAAACCGTGCGGTTCCATCGGGCTGTGGCAGATCCGCTGCACGTCGAACACACGCTCGACCACGTGCGGTGCATCGGTGACGGCCTTGTCGACATCTTCGACCGGAGCACCGAAGTGGATCTCGCCTGCCACGTTCGTGCCGATTTCCGGGTAGACCAGCGGTGCGCCGTCGGCGAGCGCCGCGTCGATCCCGATCACCTGTGGCAGCGGGTCGATCTCGATCTCGACGAGCTCGACGGCGTCTTCCGCGCTCGCCCGGTCGCGCGCGACGACTAGGCCGATCGGCTGGCCGACATAGCGCACCGTGTGAGCGGCGAGCTCGACCTCCCCGAGGTGCTGGCCGGGTATCCGCCAGATCGTCGGCAGCGGGCCGGTGAGCCGCGCGATGTCGTCGGGGCCGAGCACAAGCGCCGCCCCCGCCCGCAACGCCGCCGTCGCGTCGAACCGCGTGACGTGGCCGTGCGCGACGGGACTGCGGACGAAGGCGACGTGCAACGCGCCGATGGCGTCGATGTCGTCGACGTAGTGGCCGTCTCCGCGCAGCAGGCGTTCGTCGTGCAGACGCGGCACCGAGGCGCCGATCAACCTCTCGCTCATCGTGCTGCCTCCCGTTCGCGGAAGTGGCGTTCGATCGCCGCCCGCAACCCGAGGTAGCCGGTGCAGCGGCAGACGTGGCCCTGCAAGACTGTCGACACGACCTCGTCCGCAGTCTGCTCGTCGCGCTCTGCGGCAGCCATGCTCATCAGAATTCCCGGTGTGCAGAATCCGCACTGCAGACCGTGTTCTTCCATGACGGCCCGCTGCGCGCCACACAGCCTGCCCTCGTCCGCGAGCGACTCGACGGTTTCCACGGTGTGACCGTCGACCTGTGCGGCGAGCACCAGGCACGCCCGCACCGCGGCGCCGTCGAGCAGGACCGTGCACGAGCCGCACACCCCGTGCTCGCAGCCGACGTGCGTGCCGGTGAGCCGCAGATCGTGCCGGAGAAAGTCGCTGAGCAGCGTGCGCGGCTCTACCGTCCTGGTACTGGTGACCCCGTTGACGGTCACCGTGATCTCCTTGTGCGCCATCAGTTCCCGCCTCCTGTGGCCAGTGCGGCAGCCGCCCTGCGCAGCAGCGTTCTGAGCAACGCGTGCCGGTAGCCGGCGGTCGCGTGTGTGTTCGTCGGTGGCGTCAGAACCGCCGATACGGCGGACACGACGTCGTCGACGTTCCCCGCGAGGTCGCGCCCGTGCAGCAGCCGTTCCCCGGCGGGCAGACGCACTGGATGTTCAGCGACGCCTCCAGCCGCTACCAGCGCTTCGGCCACCAGACCTCGCTCGTCGACACGGACGCCGAGGCACACGCCGACGAGTGGGAAGCCACCGCTGCGGGTCGCCTCCTCGAAGCGGAACCGGAAGCCCTGCCGCCGTGGGAGCTCGATTTCGGTGAGCAGCTCGTCTGGCCGGCGCGAGGTGCCCGGTGGGGCGAAGAACGACTCGGCGTCCTCGATCCGGTCGCCGCGGGCCGATCGCAGGAGCAGCCGGGCACCGAGTGCCACTGCGAGCGTCGGCAGCTCAGCTGCCGGATCGGCGTGGCACAACGATCCCCCGATCGTCGTACGGGTCCGGATCTGCGGGTACGCCACGAGCGCCGCGGTTTCGGGCAGGACCGGCAGTGCCGACCGCAGCCCCGCGTGCCGTTCGATGTCACGCAGTCGCGTCATCGCGCCGATCCGGACGACGTCGTCCGTGATGTGCACGCCCGTCAGCTCGGGGACCTGGTTGACGTCCACCACGATGCGGGGGCGAACCCGGCGCAGGTTCAGCAGCGGCACCAAGCTCTGGCCGCCCGCCAGCACCACGCACTCGCGGCCGGGCGTGGCCAGCACGGCGACCGCTTCCCCGAGGCTGCGCGGCTCCTGGTATTCGAACACGGCGGGCTTCATCGCTCGGTCCTCTCCCGAACGATCTCCGCCGCGCGGGCGGGGGTGAGGTGGCACAACGCTTCGAGCACGGTCGCGTCAAGCAGGACCTCGTCGCCGGAGCGCTCGGAGTGCAGCTTGAGTCTCAGCCCGTTGCCGGTCGGGAACGTCGAGACGGTGACCGCCGCAGACTCGCAGGTGATCCGGCAGAACTCGATCTCCTGCCGGTCCGGGCTGTCCCAGGCAAGACCTCTCATCGGTTTCTCCCGGCTAGAAGATGATGGACAGTTGTTCGTGCGTGGCCACCTCGACGTCGAGCAGCACCCGTCGGCGCAACAACCGCAGTTCGCCGTCCTGCTCGCGTGTCACCAGGTCCTGACGAGCAGCGCTCACCAGCGCCGTCTCGCCGCGTCCGCGGCTCCACGAGGCGAGGATGTTGCTGTCGACCCGAATCCGGCGCTCGTCCGTCGTGTCGAACGCACGGACCGTGCCGATGAAGTGCCGCACCGTTCCTCCTGGCCGGTCCGACCACGCGTGCCGCAGACCGATGCGCCCCAGTTTGAGCGAGAGCACGTTCTTGGTGGCCTCGAACAACATCGCGTGGTCACTGTGCCTGGGCAGGCTCGGGTCCTCCCGCAGCACCGGGACCGGAACCTGGTAGATGAACCCATCCGCGAGGTGGTCCAGCCAGTCGTTGTACCGGCATTCGTCGAGTGCGGCGGACTCCTCGGTGAGGAACTCGGTCACTGCGGCTGTGAGATCCCTGCGACGGGCACCGCGTTCGGGGAAACGGGAGTCCTTCACCGCGGGTTCCAGGTGCTCAAGCATCGGTGTCCCCCATCATCTCCGCCCAGCGCCGGTAGAAATTGCGCTGGTTGTGTTCGGACAGCAGCACGCGTTCGGCGTGCCCCGGCCCGGGGAAGTCCGGCTCGTGCACGCCGAGACCGAGCCCCAGCTCCAGATTCGTCGGTGCGGTGTCCGCCACGCTGCCGCTGACCGACGCGTCGATGCGGGCGAAGTTCTCGAAGTCGTCCATCTCGAACAGCAGGCCGCCGGCGGACTGCGAACGTGCCTGGAAGGCGTAGGACCGCTTCTTCCACTCGTCGTCCATCATCTTCGGCACGAGCGTCCAATAGAGACACTCGGTGTGCCTGGCGTCGACCGGGACGTGCACGCGCCACACGAAGTACTTGGTCAGCGGGTCGGTTTCGTTGCCGAGCACCCGGTCGTGCGAGACGGAGAGGAAGGCGGCGTTGGGAAAAACCGAGCCGTGCACGACCTCGAGGTGAGAGTTGAAGCGGATCTGCTCCTTCGTCTGGCCCTCGCTGAACGCCGGCCAGATCTCGCGCGGGTAGCCGATGTAGACCGGCTCGTCGATCTCGGCATCCATCACGTGCTGGCCGTTCTCCAGCACGTAACCGGCACGCACGGTGTGCCCGTGCTCGGTGCCGATGTTGAACGCCACCAGCTCGACGTCGTTGCGCCCCAACGTTCCGCTCGCGAGCGTGTCACCGAAAACGCCCTGGTCGAACGCAGCCTGGTGGGTGGTTTGCATGTGGTAGCCGTCTCCGGCGAAGTTGTCCGTGACGACCTTCCAGTTGCCCGTCATGACCGACCGCTGCGGCGGGCCGTACACCTCCCACTCGCCGCCCGCGAGATCGAGCATCGCGTCCAGGTACCAGCGGAAGTCGCCGAGATACTCCTCCAGCGGGACGGCGTCGTGGTCCCACGTCGCGAAGATGAACCCGCGGTGCACAGCGACGTTCGCGGTCCGCAGCGCGTGGGCCTCCTTGCTGAAGTCGCGCGGATAATGCGTGCGGACGTTCGGCACGCCGACGAGTCGGCCGTCGTTCGCGAACGTCCAACCGTGGTAGCTGCACCGGAAATGCGCCGCGTTGCCGAACGTGGCCCGGCACAGGCGGGTCGCGCGGTGGGTGCAGGAGTTGAGCAGTACGCTGACCACGCCGTCCTCGTCACGGCACACGATCACGCTGTCGTTGCCGAGCTGGCGAACGACGTAGTCACCGTCGTCAGGCAGCTCGGACTCGAACCCGACGAACTGCCAGGTCTTCTTGAAGACGCGTTCCAGCTCGACCTCGAGGATCTCGTCGTCGGCGAACGCGCGTCGATCAGGCAGGAACACCTGCCGGTTTCCGTCCCCCTCGGTCATCACCGACACCCCACTCCACCCCTCTGTCGCCTTTGGACCGCAAGAAATCTCTTTCGCCGCAACGATAAGGCTGGTCCGAGTGTCTGCACAGACGTCACCGGAGTTCACCAGACACCTGGACAGACCTACTCTCGAACCGGTTCACGATCTATTGGGGGAAAAGGAAATGACCGTTCGTCCGACCGTGCGCGAGGCCGTCGTTGAGCTGTTGCGCGCACATGGCTGCACCACGATCTTCGGCAACCCCGGCTCCACCGAGCTGCCGCTCTACCGCGACTTCCCCGACGACTTCCGCTACGTGCTGGGCTTGCAGGAGTCGATCGCACTGGCGATGGCCGACGGTTTCGCCCAGGCAACGCACAACGCAGCAGTGGTGAACCTGCATTCGGCGGCTGGGGTCGGGCATGCCATGGGCACGATCTTCAACGCTCACCGCAACCAGACGCCGCTCATCGTCATCTCGGGCCAGCAAGCCCGGTCGATGCTCACCGGCCAGCCGTACCTGTACTCCGACGAGCCCGCGGAGCTGCCGAAGCCGTACGTGAAGTGGAGCCGTGAACCTGCGCGCGCAGAGGACGTTCCTGCCGCGATCGCCCGCGCCTACTACGTCGCGATGACGCCGCCACGCGGGCCTGTGCTGGTGTCGGTGCCGGTGGACGACTGGGACCAGCCCGCCGACCTCGTCGAACCACGTGTGCCGGGCTCCGTGCTGCGTGGCGACCCGTCTGCGCTGGCCTCGGTGGCGCAAGCCCTGGGTATCGCGCGGAACCCGGCGTTCGTGGTGGGCGCGGGCGTCGACCGGGACATGGCGTTCGGTGACGTGGTCGCGCTCGCGGAGAGCCAGAAAGCCGCGGTGTGGGCGGCACCGATGTCGTACCGGTGCGGGTTTCCCGAGACGCACCCGCTCTTCGCCGGTTTCCTGCCCCCGGTGCGTGACAAGCTCGCCGAAACTCTCGCGGAGCACGACGTGGTCGTTGTGCTCGGCGCTCCCGCGTTCACCTATCACGTCGAGTCGCCCGGTCCCGTCCTCGCACCGGGCACGCGGCTCTTCCAACTCGTCGACGACCCCGCGCAGGCCTCGTGGGCGCCGACCGGCACGTCGGTGATCACCTCGGTTCGCCAAGGAGCGCGAGACCTGCTGGCCCTCACTCCCGCCGCGGACCGCTCCGTTCCCGCACGCCGTGTGCTGCCGCCGCGGATCGTGGCGTCCCCGGACGGTCCGATCACTCCGGAACTGCTCGTGCAGACCATCGCTGACCTGAGGCCGCGCGACAGCGTGATCGTCGAGGAGGCGCCGAGCACCCGGCCGGTCATGTTCGAACGACTGCTCATGGACCAGCCGGAGAGCTTCTACACCACGCCGAGCGGCACGCTCGGCTACTCGATGCCGGCGGCGGCAGGCATCGCACTCGCCCGCGCGGACCGGCAGGTGATCGCGGTCATCGGTGACGGGGCCTGCATGTACTCGGTGCAGTCGCTGTGGTCGATGGCCCAGCTCGGCCTGACCCACCTGACCGTGGTGATCGTGAACAACAGCTCGTACGCGACGGTCGACAACTTCGCGCGACGCTTTGACATCGGCAAACCCGTCGGCACGTCGCTGCCCGCCATCGACTTCGTCAGCCTGGCGCGAGGCCATGGTGTGTCCGCGAGCCGGGTGAGCAGGCCGGAAGAGCTGGCGAGCTCGCTGCGGGCGGCGTTCGCCGGAGACGGCCCGCACCTGGTGGAGGTCCAGGTCTATTGAGGTACCACGAAAAAGCGCGGCTCCCATCAGGGGAACCGCGCTTTTTCACGGTGCCTCAACGGACGGACAGACCGCCGTCCGGACGCAGCACCTCACCGGTCATGCCCACCGACTCCGGCCCTGCGAGGAACCGGTAGAACGGCGCCAGCTCCTCGGGCGTGAGGACCACCCCGAGCGGGTTGACCTCCCGGATGCGCTCGCGGATCGGTTCCGGTTCGGTGAACACCTCGCCACCGTCGGCCGCGCGCAGCCCGGTGACCACACCGCCGGGCGCGACGGCGTTGACCCGCACGCGCGGCGCCAGCTCGGCGGCCAGGTGCCGCACCAGGCCCAGCGCAGCGTGTTTCGCCGAGGTGTACACGACGCCGGCGCCGTTGCCGGTCACGACGAACGACGCGTCGGACAACGTGAAGACCATGGCGCCACCACTGCGGGTGAGCGGCTCGGCCGCTGCGTGCGCCCCGAGCAGGTACCCGAGCACGTTGACGTCGAACACGCGACGGGCCAGCGTCGCGAGGTCCTCGGCCGACCGGTCCGCGATCGTTCCGCCACCGTCGTGGATGCCCGCGTTGCCCACGAACAGGTCGAGCCGCCCGAACTCGTCCAGGGCGAGGCCCACCGCGCGCTCGTTGTCGCGGGGGCTGCGGACGTCGCCGACAAAGGAGACGACCTCGCCATCGGACACCGTGGTGTCCTGGTCGAACGAGACGACGCGGTAACCGTGGTCTGTCAGGTCCGCCACCACCGCGCGCCCGATCCCGGAGGCGCCACCGGTCACCACGGCAACCGGAAAGTCCTTGCTGGACGACAACTTCACTCCCTTCGCCACTGCGGAACCTGCTACCGCGGCGGTGGTGTCCACAGTCCCGCGTCGGGTTTGCCGCGCATCAGAGCGCGCACCGTGTCGTCGAGCTCGTTGGACGTGCCCCATCGGTCGGTGTCGCCTGCCGGGTGCACCGTCGGGGTCCACGACTCGTCGACCAGTTCCAGCTCTGTCGTGTACTCCATGACGAACCCGCTCGAGGGGTCGCGGAAGTACGAGAACGTGTTGTTGCCGACGCCGTGGCGGCCGGGCCCCCACACCGGCTGGTGGCCGCGCCGCATCATGCCGCCGGTCGCCCTCATGAACTCGTCGAGGCCGTTGACCTCGAAGGCGATGTGGTTGAGCGAGTGGTGCGGTGAGCTGGTGAACGCGAGCAGGTGGTGGACCTCGTTGGTGCGCATGAAGCAGAAGAAGTCCTCGACCCAGTCGGACACCTTGAAGCCGAGCACCGACTCGTAGAACAGACGGGTCTTGTTGATGTCGCTGGTGTTGAACACGACGTGGCTGATCGCCTTCGGTCGACTGTCCTCGTGGCCGATCGGCACGAACTCCCGCCGGGCGACCTCGATCGCCACCTCCACGGTGCGGCCGTCGCAGTCGAGGAACCGCACGCCGTAACCACCACCCAGGTCCTGGCGCACGCCGGGCTCGCTGATCAGCCGCGCCTCCGGGTGCCGGGTCACCCGCGCGGCGACGGCGTCGACGTCCGCGCGGGTCTCAGCGGCCAGTGACAGCAGGTCGACCCTCGACTCGTCGGTCGCGCGCAGCCGCAGCACGTGGCTCTCCGGGCAGGCCGCCCCGAGGTAGACGCGATCGTCGTCCGTGCCGACAACCTCCAACTGCCAGTGCTTCTCGTAGAACTCGCGAGCCTGCGCCAGATCGGGAACGCCAAGGCCCACGTGCCGAACATGGGTGATCACTGGAGAAACTCCGTTCACGAAAGACGCGGCCGCGTTCAACCTCGGCGAGTCAGCAGTTGAACGCGGCCGCGACAGAAGAAAGACTCAGCTGACGGCCCTGCGCTGCAGGTCGTCGGCGAACACCTGCAGGATCTCGGCGCAGCCACGCGCGAGTTCCACCATCGACGACACCCGGTGCACCGGGAGGTTGCCGACGATCTGGTGCTTCTCCCTGCCCGCGACGATGCACGTGTCCAGGATGCGCAGCAGGACGCGGCCCGCCTGGTTGAACCTGAGCGACGGGTCCCGCTTGAGCGACTCCATCGTCATCGCCAGCTCCGCGAGCGACCGCGCGTCGCCTGGGCGGAAGGTCGCCTGTGCCGAGACCTCCGGCTCCGGGCAGTTCTCGCGGTCCCCGCCGCTCGCCGCCGTGCCGCGTTGCTTGGGAGGCACCGGGTCCTCGCCCCGGCTCAGCCGATCACGAACGTCGGCCACGGTCGCCGGGGAGATGCCGGCCTCCTTGGCGATCTCGCGCAGTGACGCAGTCGGGTCGCGCTTGATCAGCTCGCTGGCCATGAGCCTGCCCTGCGCGCTGTTGATCGGCCTGACCCGGCCGTCCCTGCCGATCCTGCTCGTGGTCATCGGCGCCTGTCCGGCCATGGATTGCCGGATCTCCGCCACCCGCTTCGCGGACAGGCCTGCCACGGCCGCCACGGCCCGGTCCGACCACCCTGGATGGGAAGTGACGATGCGCTCGGCGGCCGCTCTACGGTCACCCGGCGTGAGCGGCATGCCGTGCGCGATGTTCGCCTGCACAGCGAACACGAACGCATCCCGCTCGTCACCGTCGAAGAACCTGACGGAGATCATGTCCTGCCCGCGCATCAACGCCGCGTGCAACCTGTGCATTCCATCGACGACCCGCATGGTCGGCCGGTGCACGACGATCGGCGGCAGCGCCGCCCCCGACTCGGCGAGCGCCTTCACGTGGTCGGCTCGCTGGCCGTCCAGTCGAGGCGTGTCCGCTGACATCAGCGAACAAATGGGAACCATCTCGGCGAGCGAGTCCGACACCCGCCCCCTGCCTGACGCCGGAGGCGACACGGCTCCGACCTGCACCGCTTGCGCTCCGACAGTTGTCACGCGGTTGCCGTCGAACGTCGTGTCGATCATGGACAATGCGGCATTCGACTGTTTTCCAACTACCACTTTCCAACGCCCCCCAGCGCGTGAGTGTCCTGGCCGAACTGCAGACTCGTCAGTTGTCGGCGATACCACGACGGCGGGATCGGCCGTTCGTCGCGGGCTGACAAGGTCATCGTAACGCTATGTGTTGACCTTGGCACGTTCCGCACATATCAAGCGATCCTATGCATAACGTGTTTGATGCGGGTGTAGTCCTCGAATCCGTACATGGACAGGTCTTTTCCGTAGCCCGAGTGCTTGAAGCCGCCGTGCGGCATCTCGGATGGGAACTGCAGGTGGGTGTTCACCCACACACAGCCGAAGTCGAGCTTGGCGCTGACCCGCATGGCACGCGCGTGATCGGTCGTCCACACCGAGGACGCGAGCCCGTAGTCGACGCTGTTCGCGCAGCTCACGGCCTCGTTCTCCGAGGAGAACGGCTGGACCGTGACGACTGGTCCGAACACCTCGCGGGTGCTGATCTCGTCGTCGGACCGCACCCCGGTGACCACGGTCGGCGCGAAGAAGTACCCGGTCTCCCCGACGCGGTGACCACCGGTGACCACGGTCGCGTGCGCGGGCAGTCGTTCAACGAAGCCCTTGACACGTTCGAGCTGTTTTGCGCTGTTCAACGCGCCGTAGGTCGCGTCCGGATCGGACGGTGGCCCTGGCCTGCGCCGCTTCGCCTCCTCCACGAGCAGCCGGATGAACTCGTCGTGCGCCTCCTGCGCCACGAGCACACGGGTGGCGGCGGTGCAGTCCTGGCCGGCGTTGCCGGTCACGCCGGTGATCACCGTGTTCGCCGCCTTCACGAGGTCCGCGTCGGCGAACACCACGACCGGAGTCTTGCCGCCCAGCTCGAGGTGAGCCCGCTTGAGGCCACCGGATGCACCGTCGGCCACGTCGATCCCGGCCGCGACCGACCCGGTGATCGAGACCTGGGAGGGAACGGGGTGGCGGACCATCAGACGCCCTGTCGCCTCGCCGCCGCACACGACGTTGAGCACGCCTTCCGGCAGGAACTCCGACGCGAGCTCGGCGTACATCAGCGCGGTGACCGGCGTCGTCTCGGCGGGCTTGAGCACCACCGTGTTGCCGGCTGCGAGCGCAGCCGCCGACTTGAGCACGGCCATCATCAGCGGGTAGTTCCACGGCGCGAGCTGGGCGCACACGCCGATCGGCTCCCGCCGCACGTAGGACGTGTGGTCCTCGGAGTACTCGGCAGCTCCTCTGCCCTCCAGGATCCGCGCCGCCCCCGCGAAGAACCGCAGCTGGTCGATGGCCACCGAGATGTCGCCGGTCATGTCGTTGCCGGTGTTGCGGTTGTCCGCGGCGGCGAACTCGTCCGTGCGGGCCTCCAACACGTCCGCGATCCGCAGTAGCGCCGCCTGCCGTTGTGCCGGCGATGTCGCGCGCCAGCTGTCGAACGCCGTTTCAGCGGCTCGCATCGCCGCGTCGACCGCTTCGGGGTCTGACTCCGGCGCGAGGAGGTAGGCCTTTCCGGTGCACGGGTCGACGACCTCGCTGTGCGGAAGTTCTGGAGTCGCCGTGAACTTGCCGTCGACGAAGTTGCTGAGCGTGGGCAGTGACATCTCACCCGTCCTTGTTGTGGCGGTGGATCAGGCCTGGTGGGCGCCGACCAGCTGGTCGGCGGCGAGGTGCAGCGACACGAAGCCGTGGAACCCGAGGTTGTTGTTCCAGTCCAGCTCCTGCACAGGCACGTGCAGGCCGGGCATCCGGCGGTACAGCGACTGCAGGGCGATTCGCAAGGTCTGGCGAACCAGCGGGTCACCGAAGCAGATGTGCCGTCCCGCGCCGAAGGTCAGGTGCTGGTTCGGTGCCGGCCGGTCGAGCACGAGCCCGCCGGCACCGGGGAACTTCTGCGGGTCGCGGTTGGCCGACGCCACGTACAGCATCAGCGGCTGCCCCGCCTTGATCTGGATCTGCTGGCCGTCGGCGACCGTGTAGACAAAGTCCTCGCGGGGCACCCGGCCGACGAACTGCACCGGTGTGCAGAAACGCAGCAGCTCCTCGACGGCGTTGGCCGCGGTCTCCGGCTTCATCAGCAGATCGCGCTGCTCGGGCGTGGCGAGCCGGTCCAGCGCGTAGACGCTGTTGCCGATCTGGTAGCGGATCGACGCCACGCCTGCGAACAGCAGCAGTGCAGCTTGGGCGACGATGTTGTCTTCGTCGTTCGGCGCGCCGTTGACCTGAGTCGCGCGCAGCATGTGCAACAGACCGTTCTCGCGCTCCGACTGGGCGATCGACTCCGGCTTCGCGAGGAACTCGGCGAGCTCCAGCGTGCTCTGCCTGGTGCGGTGCAGGTGCTCCGTCGTCACGCTCGTCGAGCCGAACAGGTGCGCGATGTCGTCGGTCCAGCGGGTCAGCTCGGGGTGCGCGTCCACGGACACGCCGAGCAGGTCGGCGATGACCATGGCGGGCAGCGGGAACGCGAAGTCCCGCATCAGGTCGAATCCTCCGGGGTCGACGTCGTCGAGCAGGCGGTCGACCAGAGCCTGGATGCGGGGCTCGAGTGCCTCGTCGCTGAACGGCCGATAGCTGCGGTTGGCGTGCCTGCGCAGCTTGGTGTGGCTCTGCCCGTCGTGGAACGCGAGCCATCGCTCGAAGATCGCGATCATGTCGGCGAACTCGGCCTTCTGCTCCGCCGGCAGGAACCACAGCGGAACCGCCGCGCGTGCGTTGGACAGGCGTTCGTCCGTCATCAGCTTCAGGCAGTCCTCGTACCGGAAGAACAGCCAGGTGCCGCCGAAGATGCCTTCAGAAAAATAAGCAGGACTTTCCTCGCGCATCCGCTCGTAGAACGGGAACGGATCCGGAATGTAGCTCTCCTCGTTGTGTGAGAAATTTTCTGCAGACAGGGTTTCTGTCTCCACCTGTACCTCCATGAATCGAACTCCCCCGGTATTTGGTTCAGCAGCTTCGTGCTTCGCAGTTCTCACAAAGGGTGTGGTCGGATGCTGTACGAGCAGGTGCCGGGCGTGCAAGCTCATGTTGAACAATCTTGAACAACGCTGAAAAGCGTTGACAGGTCGGTTCAACACGACGGCGGCTAAACGTCTGGACGTGCTGCTCGGAGCTGTGCACGATCCCCGGATGGGCCGGATTTCGGGTGGCCCCGATCAGCCGACTCGATGATTCGAGGAAATCCACATGACCGTTTTGCGCACCGCGCCGGCCTCACTGGGGCAGCGCCTGCTGTGGTTCCTGGGGCACTACCGGGACACGGGATCGAACCTGAACGTGCCGGTGTTCTACCGACTCCGCGGCGAGCTGGACGCCGACCGGTTGGAAGCCGCCGCGACCGCGCTCGTCGTGAGGCACGAGGCGTTGCGGACGACCTACGGCGGTGGCGGGCGCAAGCTCGTCCAGCAGGTGCATGCTCCTGAGCCCGTTCGGCTCGTGCGGCACAGGGTGCACGGCCCTGAGCACCTCGACGCGGCACTGCTCGAAGAGGCGGGCAAGCCGTTCGACCTCACGGTCAGTCCGCTGAGGATGGTGCTCTTCGAGCTGGCACCGCGCGACCACGTGCTGATGATCAACATTCACCATCTCTCGACGGACGGCTGGTCGGGCGGCGTGCTGTCGGAGGAGCTCGGGGCGCTGTACCGGCAGGACGCTGAGCAGGTGCCGCGCAAGTCGTGGCAGCCGGTCGATTTCAGCGAGTGGCAGCGCGCCAGGTTCGACGGCGGCGAGCTCGCCTCGCACCAGAAGTTCTGGCGGGAACAGCTCGCGGGCGCCTGTCCTCCCGCCTGGCTGGAGAAGATCGCGAACCCCGATCCGGGGGAGACCCCGACACCGAAGCTGCTGTCGTTCGAGTTCGAGGACGACGTCGCGACCGCGCTGAATGCGCTGTGCCGTGCGCAGCGGACCACGATCTTCACCGCTGGCCTCGCTCTGTTCGCATCCGTGCTGCAGGCGCGCGGCGGGGACAACGACTTCGCCATTGCGTCGATGTTCGCCAACCGCTCGCGCCCCGAGCTGCTCGGCACCGTGGGCTTCCTGGCGAACATGCTGGTGATGCGGATGCGGCTGCCAGACGCGCCGACGTTCACGCAGGTGCTCGACGCCGGCAGGGACGTGGTGTTCGAGGCGCTCGACCACCAGGAGGTGCCGTACCACCTGGTGCCGCAGTCGCTAGGGGAGCGCAGTGCCGGGCTGGAGAACGTGATGTTCCAGGTCACCACCGGCCCCAGCTACGGGTTGCGGCTCGGCGAGGTCGAAGTCGCCCAGGTGACCGCGCCGAGCGGCATCGGCAGCCGGTTTCACCTCGAGTTCGCACTGATGCCGGACGGGGGCCGGCTCGGCGGCCTGGTCTGGTTCGACGAGAGCCGGTTCAGCGAGGACTCGATCCGGCAGTTGGTGGACGACTACCTGCGGCTGGCGCAAGGCGTCGGTGCGGATCCCGACCGGCCGGTCGCCGAACACCTCGCGGTCTGACCTGGGGGAGGACTGAGGCCATGAGCAGGGAAATCGACTGGACACGGCTGAGCATCGACGCGGATGTCACCGCGGTTCTCACGTGGGTCTACGAGACCGGAGGCTCGCGGCTGACCGCTTTGTACGAGAACGCGAAGGCCGCGCAGTGGAACGCGACGACGGACATCGACTGGACGATCGATCTGCCCTACGGCAGCCCGCTGCCCGACGGCTCCGACCTGGCGCGCCGCTCGTTCCTCTCCTCCCCGCTGGGCGATCGAGGCAGAGCGGGGTGGGACGAGTTCCGCTGGGAGGTGCAGGGCTGGACCGTGAGCCAGTTCCTGCACGGCGAGCAGGCCGCGATGGTCGCGAGCGCCCGGCTCGCCGAGTTGCTGCCGAACATCGACGCGAAGTACTACGCGATCAGCCAGGCCGGCGACGAAGCGCGGCACACAGAGGCGTTCGCCCGCTACGTCGACCTGCAGATCCCGGAGCCGTACCCGCTCTCGCCCGCGCTGAAAGCGCTCTTCACCGACGCGTTGAGCGCCTCTTCGTGGGACATCACCGCAATCGCCATCCAGTCGCTGGTCGAGCCGATCGCACTCGCCGGATTCCGGATGGCCGGCTCGACGTTCCACGACGACCTGGTGAAGCGGATCGTCGCGAAGATCGCCCAGGACGAGGCGCGGCACGTGTCGTTCGGCGTACTGCTGCTCAACGAAGCGCTGCGGGAGCTCACCTCAGCCGAGCTGGCGAGTCGTGAGGAGTTCGTGCTGGAGGCGGTCTCGCTGATGCGGACGCGTTTTCTGATGGCGGAGGTGTGGGAGCGCTTCGGCGTTCCGGTGAGCGACGGCACCGCGTTCGCCGCCGTCGATCCCGGGCTGTCGGCATTCCGCAGGACGCTGTTCTCCAGGTTGGTGCCGATGCTGGCGCACATCGGCCTGCTGACCCCGAGGGTGGTCGACGGACTGACTCGCATGGATCTGCTCGACCGCGCCGCCGTCCGCACCGTCCGCCGGGTTCTCGAAGAGACGGGAGTGTCCAACCGCTGACTTTCCGCGGTTGGACGCCGGAACCCAGTTGAACGACCGAGTTCACGCACTTTACGTCGCGCATTCACCGTGCGAACATTCGCAATATGGGGGGCAATACCGTGAGCCGATCCGCACTTCCGTGGCCACGTCCGCGTTCGCGAGCAAAGCGGGGCCGAGCACTTATTGTGCAGCAGGGCGCCTGGGATATGCCGAAAGAATCGATGCCGCTGGCGGCCGGATATTTGAAAGCAGCGGTCGCGGCTGATCCTGTGGTTGGCCCCGAGTTCACCGTCGAAATCCAGAACTTCCGCGGCGGCGAGTCGCTCGGCGCGATGGCCAGGGCGATTTTCTCCGACAACCCGCCCGATGTGCTCGCGTTCTCGGTGTTCGGGTGGAACTTCAACCAGTTCGGCGCGCTGGCCGAGACCTACAGGTCGGTCCGCCCGGACGGCTGGGTCGTCTTCGGCGGCACGCACGTCGCCCATCAGGCAGAACGGGTCTTCCGCAAGTTTCCGCAGGTCGACGTGGTCGCCAACGGTGAAGGTGAGTACACCTTCCGCGACCTGCTGCTCGCGTTCCTGGAAGACGGGTCCGTGTGCGACCTGGCCGGCGTGCCCGGCATCTCGTACCGCGACGAGGAAGGCACCGTTCACACCACCGCGGAAGCGCCCAAGATCGAGAACCTCGACACCATTCCGTCGCCGTTTCTGACCGGCGCGATCCCGTTGCTCGACCATCGCGGCCAGTTCCCGTACGACGTGGCGTTGATGGAAACCAACCGGGGTTGCCCGTACAAGTGCTCGTTCTGCTACTGGGGTGGCGCAGTCGGTCAGAAGATGCGTGATTTCTCTCGGGAACGGCTGCGTGCGGAACTCGACATGTTCGGCTATCACCAGATTCCGACGGTCGTGCTGTGCGACTCGAACTTCGGCATGCGGCAGTCGGACGCGGAGTTCGTCGAGGACCTGGTGAAGACCCGGGAGAAGTACGGCTTCCCGCAGTCGCTGGAAACGTCGTGGGCGAAGAACAAGTCGAAGACGTTCCACAACATCGTCCGCAGGATGAAGGAACAGGGGTTCCAGAGCTCCTTCACAGTCGCTTTGCAGACGCTGGACGACACGGCGTTGCGCGACATGGGCAGGCGCAACATGCGGTTGAACGAGTGGGAGGACCTGGCGGCCTGGCTCGCGGCGGAGGGGCTTGACGCCTACGCCGAACTGATCTGGGGCGCGCCCGGCGAGACCGTCGAGTCCTTCCTGACCGGCTACGACCGGCTCTCCAAGCACGTTTCGCGCATCGCGGTCTACCCGTTGCTGCTGCTGCCCAACACCAGCTACGTCGAGAACCGCGAGGAACACGGGTTCCTGACTGTGAGGGGCGACAGCGACGACTTCGAGTACGTGCTCGCCAACCGCACCGTCACGGTCGCGGAGAACGTGATGATGCAGCGGTTCATGTTCTGGGCTCGGATGATGAGCGAGAACATGTACTTCCGGCACATCTGGGCGCCGCTGCGCGAGCTTGCCGGTCTCACCCAGAGCACCGTCCTGCTGAGCCTCTCGGACTGGTTCCAGGACGACTCGTCCGATCCCGCGATCGCCGAACTGATGGGGGACCGGCGCGAGTTCACCGACTCCGGCCTGGTGGTCGAGTCGCTGCACAAGTTGTACGCCGAGCCTCGGTTCGAGCAGGTCTTCCAACGGTGGTGGGATGAGGCGATCATCCCGAAGGTGCCGGAGCAGTACCGGCACCTGCTCGACGAGGTCTTCCGGTACGACAACGTCACCCGCCCCGTCTATGCGGGCATCGGTGCGGAGAACGCCGAGGTGCGGACGATCGACAGCCTGCCGCACTACGTGCGCAGCGCGATCCGGTTCGACTACGCGATGCCGCGGGTGCTCGAGGCCATCCGCGCCGGCGAGCCCGTCGACACCGAACCCGCGCCTGTTGAGCTGACACTCGCCCACCGCGTCGGGTTCGAGGAGTACCTCGACAACCACGAACTGGCGACCTACTACTCCGCCCGCTGCCTCGCGATCCAGGAGCTCACATGACGGACGAAGACGTTGTACGCCACCGCATCCGCGCGCTGATCCTGGAGATGGCACCCGAGCAACCGGCCGACGACAGCGATCCCGACCCGTTGCTGGTGGAGACGCTCGGCTACTACTCGCTGTCCATGCTGGAGCTCGCCTTCGCGCTGGAGGACGAGTACGACCTCCCTCCGATCGACCAGGAGACGGCGAGCCGAATCCGGCGCGCGAGCGATATCGAGGACTACGTGATCAACCAGCTGCGCCAGCACACGACCAACACCGATTAGGGAGCGGCACCAGTGATCGACAGGATGCTTCACGACACAGTCGCCGCAGGCCCGCAGGACACGGCCGTCGTCTGCGGCCGGCGTCGCATGACGTACGGCGAGCTCGGTCGCCGGGTGGCTGGTTTTCGGGACCGGTTGCGCGACCTCGGCGCGCAACGCGGCGACCACGTGCTCATCGTCCTGCCGAACCTGCCGGAGTTCGTGGTGGCGTACTTCGCGACGGCGGGGGTCGGCGCGACCGTCCAAGCGGTCGATCCGGACAGCACCGATCACGAGCTGATCGGTCACAAGCCGTCCATTGTGGTCACCACGCCGAACCGGATCGCCCGGCTGCGGTCGTTGTTCGAGTCGGCAGCCGTTGTCGAGGTCGGCGACGCCGAGGCCGAGTTCACCATCGAAGAGCCGGGCAACGGGCCGTGGGTGGTCGCGCTCTCGTCTGGCTCGACCGGCGAGCCGAAGCGCGTGGTGCGCACTCAAGCCAATCAGTTCGCCGAAGCGACCAACATCGCGGAGACCGCGGCGATCGGTCGCGAAGACGTCGTGTTGTGCGCGTTGCCGCTGTTCCACACGTTCGGGCAGGGCTGCTGCATGCTCGTCGCGATGCGCACGGGCGCCACGCTCGTGCTCGTCGACCAGGATGCAGGAGACGATCTCGTCGACCTGTTCGCCCGCCACCAGGTCACCATCTTCCCCGCAGTGCCGTACCTGTTCGAGTCGCTCTCCGACCTCGAACATGTGGCGGACCTGTCGTCGTTGCGGCTCTGCCTCTCCGGCAGCAACTTCCTGTCCCCCGCAGTGCGGGAACGCTTCGAGGCGCGGTTCGGCGTGCCGATCCGGCAGACCTACGGCAGTACCGAGGCCGGCAGCGTCTCGTGGGACTGCGACCCCGGCGAGTTCGTGCCCGAGTCGGTCGGCAGGCCGCTGAACGGCGTGACCGTCGAGATCCTCGACGAGGACGGCGGCGCCGTGCCGCGAGGTGCGGTCGGCGAGATCGTGGTGAGCGGTGGCGCGGTGATCACCGAACACAAGCGGTACCGCACCGGCGATCTCGGTCGTATCGGTGCGGACGGCAGGCTCCACGTGGTCGGGCGCATCCGGATCCTGATCGACACCGGCGGCCACAAGGTCAACCCGGTGGAGGTCGAGGACGTGTTGGAACAGCACCCCGCGGTCGCCGCGGCCGCGGTGGTCGGTCTGCCACTGCCCGGTGGGGGTGAACTGCTGGCAGCTGCGGTGATCCCGCGTGCCGAGGTCACCGCGGCCACTTTGCGCGACCACTGCCGGGAGCACCTCACGGCGCACAAGATGCCGCAGCGGTTCGACTTCGTGACCGAGATTCCCCGTTCCGCGCTGGGTAAAGTGCGTCGAGCCGAGCTGGCCGCGGTGCTCGGCGGGCTGCAACGGGAGCGCTCTCTGACCGGGCAACCTCACGAGGTCGTCGTCGACCACCTCGTGGCGACGGTCGCCGAAGTCGTCGGACTCACGCCGGGGAAGGTCGATCCGGACACTCCACTGAGGACGCTCGGGTTGGACTCGCTGGGCGCACTGCGGGTGCGCATGGCGATTCAGCGTGATCTCGGTCGTTCCGTTGGCCTGCCGAGGCTGCTCGGTGGCGCGACGATCACCTCGCTCGTGCAGGAGGGCGACGGCACCGACGACACCGGCCTGCTGCCGCCGGTTCCCGTCGGGGAGCCGACTGACGACTTCCCGCTGTCCCACAACCAGCTCTCGCTGTGGCACGACGACCAGCTCGCGCGCACCGATGCTCGTTACAACCAGAACTTCGCCGCACGGCTGCTGTCCGACGTCGACGTCGACGCGCTGCGCCGGTCGTTCCAGGCCCTCGTCGACCGGCACCCGATGCTGCGCACCAACGTCAGGATGCGCGGCGGTGTGCCGCGGCAACGCGTGCTGGAGCAGTCCGCCGTCGACTTCGCCGTCGTCGAGGTGGACTCCGACTGGGACGATCTGTCGTTGACCGAAGAGGCGTTTCGGCCCTTCGACCTGGAGACGCAGACACCGCTGCGGGTGCGGCTGTTCACTGGGCCCGAGCGCGGTCCCGTGCTGTTGGTGAGCGTGCACCACCTCGCCACGGATTACTGGACGTTCGTCGCGATGCTGAGCGATCTCAGCGCGCACTACACCGCCGAGTCCTCAGGCGCCGAGCTGTACCGGCCATCGCCCGCCCACACCTACGCCGACTACGTGCGCTGGCTCGGCGAGGTGGTGGACGGTCCGGTGGGTGCCCGGGATCTCGCGTTCTGGCGCGAGCGCCTGCGCGACCTCCCGCCCGCACCGGAACTTCCTGTCGCCGACCTCCGGCCCGCCGTACAGCACCGGGAACGGGCAACGCTCTTTCAGGACCTCACCCCGAAGTCGGTGACCGCACTGCGCGACCTCGCCCGCTCGCGGGGCACGACCCCGTACACAGTGCTGCTCGCCGCGTTCCACCTGTTGCTACAGTCGTGGACAGGGGAGCACGACGTCCCGGTTGCTGTGATCACCACGAGCCGTCAGCACGACGAGTTCCGCGACGTGCACGGCTACTTCACGAACCCGATCGTCTCCCGCGTGCCCATCGACGCCGACGAGTCGTTCGACGATCTCGTCGAGCGCGTCCGCCGTGCGCTGCTGGACGGAATCGAACACCAGCTGTTGCCGATCGAGGTGCTGGTCAAGCACCTCGACGTCGTCCGCGACCGCAGCCGGGCTCCGCTGGTGGAGGTGGCGTTCGGCCAGAACAAGGCGCACGACGACGACCTGGCGCCGGTGGGCAGGTTGCTCAGCTCCGGCCCAGGCCGGCGCATGCGCCTCGGCGCACTGGAGCTCGAGTCCGTTGCTCTTCGTCAGCGCGGAGTGTCGTACGACTACTCCGGTGCGGTGTACGAATCCGGTGACGCCATCGCGATCGCGTGGGAGTACAACACCGCGCTGTTGAGCGAGCGGAGTGTGCAGCGGATGGGGGATGCGTTCGAACGGTTGCTGCTCGCGGCCTGCGAAGCATCGGCCGATCCGGTTCGGACGCTGGAGGACCCGGCTGAACGAGACCACCTGCTGGCCGCCTCACGCGGGTCTGCCGCTCAAGAGGTCACGCGGACGGTGGACGAGGTCATTGCGCAGCGGGCTGCGGTACAGCCGGATGCCATCGCGGTCGACAGCCCGTCGGGCCGATTGACCTACCGCGAGCTACACGAGAACGCCGACCGCCTGGCAAGCGCCGTCCACGCTGCTCCCGGTTCACGGGTGGCGATCCTCGCGGAGCACTCACCTGAGCTTGCCGTCGCCGGGCTCGCCTTGCTGCGGGCCGGTGCGGTCGCCGAGCCGCTCGACTGGAACGCCGAGCTCCCCGCTGACATCCAGCTGGTAGTCGCCACGCCTTCGGCACGCGAACGACTTGCCGGCACAGCGGTTCCGGTCGTCTTCACGGACGCATCCGGGGAACGCGAGAACCCCGGCGGCCGGCTGGACGCGCAGGCGATCGTGGTCCGCACCGGCCTGGGTCGCGTGGTCGTTCACGGCCACCGTGCGCTTTCGGCGCACGTCTCCGCTTTCGGCGAACGGTTCGGTGACTGCGGCGACGTGCTGGTCCACGGAGCACTGTCCGCCGACCAAGCGCTGCTGCGGGTGCTGGCTGTCGTGGCGGCGGGAGGCACGGCCGTGCTGACCCCCGCCGGAGCGGAGCCCGAAGACCTGGCCGCGCTGCTCGGTGCGGGCCGCCGCTACGACGTCGTCATGCTCACCCCGACTGAGCTCGCACTCGTGTTGCCGCACGTCGGTCCGACGGCCGACATCGGAGTGCTGGTCGTCGGAGGTGAGGTGCTGCCGTCGCATCTGGTGCGCGAGTGGCGGGGCCGCACCGGCTGCGGCCGGGTCGTGCACGAGTACAGCACCGCTGAGCTGTTCACCGTGTCCGCCGGCGATGTTCCGCTCGACGTGGGTTTGCTGGTACCGGCAGGAAGGCCGGTCGCGGGTGTCGAACGCCTGGTGCTCGACGCGGTCGGCAGGCTGTGTCCGGCCGGCGTGACCGGCGAGATCCACGTGATGACGCCCGAGCTCCCGCGACCGCAGCCGACAGGCGACCTCGGCCGGTACCTCGACAACGGCGACGTGCTGGTGCTCGGCGAGCGCACGACGATCCGCGGCTACCGCGTCGACCTCGGTCAGGTCGAGGCGGCGCTCAGCCGCCTGCACGCGGTGGCGCACGCGGTGGTCGTCGCCCACCAGGAGCGGCTGGTCGCGCACGTCGCGTTGACCGAGCCGGCACCGGTCGCCGAGCTGCGTGACGCGTTGCGGCGGGTGGTGCCCGAGTACATGGTTCCTGCGGACTTCGTGGTGCACGAACGGTTCCCGCTCGGCCGCAACGGCAAAGCACGGCGGGACGCGTGCCCTCGGCCCACGCAGGTGGAGACCGTCGCCGACGACGACCTCAGCCCGGCAGAGGCAGTTCTCGCCGACGTGTGGCGGAAGGTGTTCGAAGTGCCGGAGGTCGGCCCGCACGACGACTACTGGGTCGATCTCGGCGGCGACTCCGTCACGAGCCTGCAGGTCGTCGCCCTGGCGGCGGAGGCCGGGCTGCGGGTGACCGCGAAGCAGGTGTTCACCCACCCGACCGTGCGCGAGCTCGCTCGGGTGGCCGAGGTGCTGACGGACACCGTGGTCGTACCCGGCGACGCCGATCGCACGAGCCTGCCGATGACACCCATGCAGTGCTGGTTCTTCGAACAGGACTTCGCCGACGTCAACCACTGGAACCTGGCGGTACTGCTGCGCCCGCGCCGTCCGGTGGACAGCGCGACGCTGCGCGCCGCCGTCCAGGCGGTTGCCGAGCACCACGCCGCATTCCGGCTGCGGTTCAGCCGCACCCCGGACGGGTGGCGGCAGGAGCTGGACCGGCAGGCGCAGGCGGTCGTGATCACCGAGCACGACACCTGGTCGGACGATCTGTGCCTGAAGGCCCAGCGGAGTCTCGACATCACCAACGGCCCGGTGCTGGCCGCGGTGCTCACTCCGGAGGCCGTGCTGCTGGTCGCACATCACCTGGTGATCGACTTCGTGTCGTGGCAGGTGGTGATCGACGATCTCGGCCGCGCTTGCGAGCAACTGGGGCTCATGCCGGTGGCCACGCCGTTCCCGGTGTGGACGGAGCTGTCCCCGCCGGGCAGCCCGAGGACGGGACCGCCGATCGGTTCGTTCGAGGAACGGCACACCCGCGTCACCTCGGGTCGGCTCGGCACAGCGGAGACCGAGGCGTTGCTCGCCACGCCCGCGGACCGCGAAAGCCCGCGACCGCAGGTGATCGTGCTCGCCGCCGTGGTGCGCGCGGTCTCGCTGTGGACCGGCTGCACCAGCATCGGCGTCGACGTCGAGGGCCACGGTCGCGACGCCGACGCCGATCTCAGCCGGACCGTCGGCTGGCTCACCGCCGTGCGTCCGCTGCAGTTCGAGTTCGATCATTCGCTGGCACCGCCGGAGGTGCTCAAGAACGTCGTCGAAGAGCTCCGCCGCGAACCGGGAACGACTCCCGCGCCTCAGGCGACGATCTCGTTCAACTACCTGGGCCGGCTCGGCGACGTACTCGGTGACGACAAGCGCGGGGGGCTTTTCGCCACCGTGCCTCTGCCGTCCGGACTGGACCGCGGACCGGGCAATCGGCGTCCGTACCCGTTGGAGATCAGTGCGATGAACGAGTCGGGCCAGCTCCTGATCAGGGTGGCGCACGGGCCGGACCGCGGTGTCGACCGGCTCGTCGAACTCATCATCGACGACCTGACCGCACTCGTGACGCCGGAACCCGAGCCGGACCTGGCCACGTGCGTGCGCGCGGTCTGGGCGGACGTGCTCGGCCACGACGACTTCACCGACACCGACGACTTCTTCGCGATCGGCGGCCACTCGCTGCTGATCGCCCGGATCATGGCGAAGCTCGGCAAGGTCAGCGGCCTGCGTCTGCCGTTGCGGCTGTTCTTCGACCATCCGACGGTGGGCGGCCTCGCCGACGTGATCGCGACCCGGAAGGCGGACGTCCGATGACCGAGCTGCCACCTGCGGCGTGGAACGACACGGCTCGTCCGTTCCCCCGGGACCTCACGATTCCGGATCTGACTCGCGCGGCAGCCGCCCGCCACCCCGACCGCCCCGCGCTGATCGCGTCGGACGGTTCGATCACCACCCACGCCGAGCTGGACGCGTACACCGACCGGCTTGCCAGGACGTTGAGTGATCTCGGCGCGGGGCCGGGAACGTTCGTCGGGCTCTACAGCGACCGCAGTCCTCTCGCCTGCGCGGCGCTGCTCGCCGTGCTGAAGGCGGGCGCGGCGTACGTCCCGCTCGATCCGGCGTGGCCCGTGCGGCGGGTGGTGGCTCTGCTCGGTGATCTCGACGTGCGACTGCTGGTGACCAGCCGCGCCCACCTCAAGGCGGCGCAGGAGTTCCGCTGGGATCTGCCGTCGCTGCGGGACGTGATCTGCCCGGAGATCTCCGCGGAGCTGACCTGGGCGCCGGATCTGGACCGTGAGCTGGTCGAGGAGTTCTTCGACTTCCTGTCCGGTCAGCCGGATCCGCTGGAGGCGGCCGGGTTCAACCTGCGCAGGACCGACCGGGAGTACACGCCCGACGACGTGACCCACTACCGCGACCACGTTGCCGCGCTCGCGCTCGAGGCCGCCGGCGAGGGCGCGGCCGTGCTGGAGATCGGATGCGGCTCCGGCCAGATCGTCGCCGCGTTGTGCGAGTCGACGAGCAGGTACGTCGCCGCGGACCCGTCTCCCGTCGCGGTCGCGCGGTCGGTGGAGGAAGGCGCACGACGCGGCGTCGAGGTGGAAGGTCTCGTCGGTTACGGTCACGAGATCGCGTTCAAGGCCACCGGGTCGTTCGACCTGGTGCTGATGGCCAGCACCGTGCAGTTTCTCCCGGATCTCGCCTACCTGCTGGAGGTGTTGAGGTCGCTGGTACCGGTGTTGCGGCCGGGTGGGGCGATCGTGCTGGCCGATGTCATCGATCCAGCCCTGGAGAACCACGCGGGCGTGCGCGTGCCGCCCGCGTTGATCGAACGCCTGCCGGAGCTGGTCGACGGCATCTCCGAGGTCGGGGTTCGTCGCCGCGTCCCGGACGGCTTCGCGGGTGAGCTGCGGCAACGGTACGACGTGCTGATCCGCACCGGAACGTCGAAGTCGACCTGGGAGGGTCGCGTGTGGACAGGAGCGGACGTGGCTGTGCGTGAGGCCGCTCCGCCGCAGGTGGAGGTTGCGCCGGAGGACATCGCGTACGCCATCTTCACCTCCGGGTCCACTGGAACACCGAAGGGCGTGCTGGTCGGGCACCGCTCGGTCGTCAACCTCGTCGACTGGGTCAACCGCACCTACGAGGTCGGCCCGTTCGACCGTCTCCTGTTCGTCACCTCGTTCTGCTTCGACCTCTCGGTTTACGACATCTTCGGCGTGCTGGCCGCCGGCGGCGCCATCCGTGTTGCGACCGAGGCCGAGATCGCGGAGCCGGACGTGCTGATCGACATCCTGGAGAACGAACCGGTCACCCTCTGGGACTCGGCGCCGGCCGCACTCGCGATGGTGATGCCATTCGTGGACAACAGGGAGCCCAACGGCCGCACCAGTCTGCGGCTCGCCCTGCTGAGCGGCGACTGGATCCCGGTGGCGCTGCCGGACAAGCTGCGCGAGGCCTTCCCCCGCACACGGGTGGTCGCTCTCGGTGGCGCGACCGAGTGCACGGTGTGGTCCAACCACTACCCGGTGAATGTCGTCGATCCGGCGTGGCCGAGCATCCCGTACGGCAAGCCGATGCAGAACGCGCGCTACTACGTGCTCGACGACAAATGTTCGCCGTGTGCCGTCGGCACACCAGGTGACCTCTACATCGCAGGCGAGTGCGTGGCCGTCGGCTACCACGGCGCGCCCGAGATCACCGCGGCGAAGTTTCTGCCCGACCCGTGGGTGCCCACCGAGCGCATGTACCGCACAGGTGACCGCGCCCGGTGGTTGCCCGACGGCAACATGGAGTTCCTCGGCAGGCAAGACGACCAGGTGAAGATCCGCGGGCACCGCATCGAGCTGGGCGAGGTGCAGAGCGCTCTTTCGCAGTGCCCCGGCGTGCTCGCCGGGATCGCGCTGGCCCGGGACACCAGCACCGGCAAGGAGCTCGTGGGTTTCTACGTGCCGACTGCGGACGGCCCGGACGACGTCCGGGCGCACCTGCGCGCCATCCTGCCCGCGCACATGATCCCTTCACGGATCGTGGAAGTTGCCTCATTCCCGTTGCGCACCACCGGCAAGGTAGATCGAGACGAGCTGCTGCGCACCTTGTGACCCCTCAGGGCAGGTGTCCTGGACGTAAGCGCTTACGTTGGCCTCACTGGAAACGTAAGCGCTTACGTCTGTTCCCGTAAGCGCTTGCAATGCCTAACGTCGCGCCCAGACATAGGGTGAAAGGTGCGTCACATGGCTGAGGTGTCCTACATCAAGGCGTCACGGGTCTTCCCCGGCAACCCGCCGGTCCGTGCCGTCGACGAGCTCTCTCTCGAGGTGAGCGACGGCGAGTTCCTAGTGCTGGTCGGCCCGTCCGGTTCCGGCAAGTCGACCGCGCTGCGCATGCTCGCGGGCCTCGAGGACGTCGACGAGGGCGCCATCCACATCGGTGGCAAGGACGTCACGAACGTGCCGCCCAAGGGCCGCGACATCGCCATGGTGTTCCAGTCGTACGCGCTCTACCCGCACATGACGGTCGCGGAGAACATGGGCTTCGCGCTCAAGCTGCGCGGTGTCAACAAGACCGAGATCAAGGCCAAGGTCGACGAGGCCGCCAAGATGCTCGACCTGACCAAGTACCTGGACCGCAAGCCGAAGGCGCTGTCCGGTGGTCAGCGGCAACGTGTCGCGATGGGGCGCGCCATCGTGCGTGAGCCGAGCGTGTTCCTCATGGACGAGCCGCTGTCCAACCTGGACGCGAAGCTGCGCGTCGAGACCCGTGCGAACATCGCGGCGCTGCAGCAGCGGCTCGGCACCACGACGATCTACGTCACGCACGACCAGGTCGAGGCCATGACGATGGGTCACCGCGTGGCGGTGCTCAAGGACGGTCTGCTGCAGCAGTGCGACACGCCTCGCGCGCTGTACGACCGCCCGGCCAACGCGTTCGTCGCCGGGTTCATCGGTTCGCCGGCCATGAACCTCAAGACCGTGCCGATCACGTCCGAGGGCGCGAAGCTCGACGGCATCATCGTGCCGCTGTCCCGTGCCGCGCTGGACGCCGCCGGTGGGCTGGACGAGGTCACCTTCGGCATCCGGCCGGAGGCGCTCGGCATCGTGCCGTCGGGTGAAGAGGGCATGGAGATGACGGTCGAGCTGGTCGAGGAGCTCGGTGCCGACGCGCTCGTGCACGGTGCCGTGAAGATCGGTGACTCGACGCAGCGCTTCGTGGTCCGCGTCGACGGCCGCACGCCGCCGACCCTGGGCCAGCAGGTCAAGGTCGCCGTCCGCGACCACACCGAGATTCACCTGTTCCACCCCGAGTCGGGCGAGCGCCTGGAGGCGTGAGTCACACCTGAAAGCCCCCGGCGTGACCGCCGGGGGCTTTTTCGTGTTCTAAACTGAACTCGACAACGGTTTCCATTACCTGATCGAGGTACGTGTGATGACTCTCCGCAACCTCCTGGTGGGCGCACTTGCGGTCGTGAGCCTTGCTGCCTGCGGTACGACGAGCACGCCCTCGGCGGACAGCGGCAAGATCCAGGTCGTCGCGTCCACCAACGTGTGGGGCAGCGTGATCAAGGCGGTCGGCGGCGACGAGGTCGACGTCAAGGCGCTGCTGGACGACCCGAGCGCGGACCCGCACTCGTACGAGAGCAAGCCCGCGGACGTCGCGCTGGTCAAGGACGCCAAGCTGGTCGTGTTCAACGGCGGCGGCTACGACGACTTCTTCGCCAAGCTGATCACCGGCGACGCGCAGAAGAAGATCGAGGCGTTCCCGCTGCGCAAGCACGACAAGGACGAGAACGAGCACGTCTGGTACGACCTCGACACCGTGCGCGCGGTGGCCGAGGCGGCCGCGAACGAGCTGGGCGCCGTCAAGCCGGACAAGAAGACGACCTTCGAGAGCAACACCCAGCAGTTCACCGCCAAGCTGGAGGAGCTGGGGAAGAAGGTCGACGGCATCGGCAAGGGCAAGAAGGTCGTCGCCACCGAGCCGATCGCCCACTACCTGCTCGACGCGACCGGCGCCGAGGACGTGACCCCCCAGGCGTTCAGCAAGGCCGTCGAGGAGGAGTCGGACGTGCCGGCCGCCGCACTGGCGTCGATCAACCAGCTGGTCGAGGGCAAGCAGGCCAACGTGCTGGTCGACAACACCCAGACCGAGAACCAGGTCACCAAGCAGCTCGTCGAGAAGGCCAAGACGGCGGGGGTGCCGGTCGTCGCGGTGACCGAGACCCTGCCCGAAGGGGTGACCGGCTACCTTGACTGGATGAGCAAGCAGGTGGACGCGCTTTCGCAGGCGCTGAAGGCATGACCGCGATCTCGCTGCGCGGGGCCCGGCTGTCCTACTCCGACCGAGTGCTGTGGGACGGGCTCGACCTCGACGTCGAGCCCGGTGAGTTCCTCGCGGTCCTCGGTCCGAACGGGTCCGGCAAGACCAGCCTGATGAGGGTGCTGCTCGGGTTGCAGCCGCTGTCGTCGGGCACGGTGACGGTCGCCGGTGGCAAGGAGGCCGTCGGCTACATCCCGCAGCAGCGAGCGCTCGACCAGTCGATGACGTTGCGCGGCCGCGACCTCGTCGGTCTCGGCCTCGACGGCTACCGCTGGGGCCTCGGCCTGCGCCACCGCCGCGAGCGCAGGATCCGGGTCGACGCGGCCATCGAGTCCGTCGGCGCCACGCGGTACGCGGACGAGCCGATCGGCCTGCTGTCCGGTGGTGAGCAGCAGCGGTTGCGCGTCGCCCAGGCGCTCGTCGGCGATCCGGCGGTGATGCTCTGCGACGAACCGCTGCTGTCGCTGGACCTCGCGAACCAGCGGGTGGTCAGCGAGCTGATCGACAAGCGGCGGCGGGAGGCCGGCACGGCCGTCCTGTTCGTCACGCACGAGCTCAACCCGGTGCTGCCGCTCGTGGACCGGGTCCTGTACCTGGTGGGCGGCCGGTTCCGCGTCGGCACACCGGAAGAGGTCATGAACTCCCGCACCCTGTCCGAGCTGTACCGGACGCCGGTCGAGGTCGTGCGCGTGCGCGACCAGATCCTCGTCGTCGGCGCGGGTGCCTGCGAGGAGCAGACCCACCACCTCACGGCGGAGGCCGCGTCGTGACGATCTTCGACCTGCTTGAGATCGACTTCGTGCAGACCGCGTTGATCGCGGCCGCGGTGCTGGGCCTCGTCGCCGGCGTGCTCGGCCCGTTCATCGTCACCCGCAGGATGGCGTTCGCGGTGCACGGCACGAGCGAACTGGCGTTCACCGGTGGTGCGGCGGCCCTGCTGCTCGGCATCGGCGTGGGCTACGGCGCGCTGGCCGGGTCGATCATCGCCGCGGTGCTCCTCGGCGTGCTGTCGCGGCGGGAGAGCGACCGCGACTCGGTGATCGGGGCGATCCTCGCGTTCGGGCTCGGCATGGGCATCCTCATGCTGTCCCTCTACAAAGGACGCACGAAGAACAAGTTCGGGCTGCTGACCGGGCAGATCGTCGGCGTCGACTCGACGGACCTGAAGCTGCTGGTGGTGTCGTCGATCGCGGTGCTGGCCGTGCTCGCGTTCATCTACCGGCCGTTGTTCTTCGCCTCGGTCGATCCGGACGTGGCGGTCTCCCGCGGCGTTCCGGTGCGCTGGCTGTCGATCGTGTTCGCCGTGCTGGTCGGTGTGGCGACCGCGTTGAGCGTGCAGGTCGTCGGCGCACTGCTGGTGCTGGCGTTGATGATCACGCCCGCCGCGGCCGCCATGCGCGTCACCGCCTCGCCTTTGCGCGCGACCCTTCTTTCCGTTCTTTTCGCGGAGACGGCAGCGGTCGGCGGCATCCTTCTGTCGCTGCAACCGGGGCTTCCGGTTTCCGCTCTCGTCACGGCGGTGAGCTTCGTGATCTACCTCGTCTGCCGAGGTGTCGGGGCCGTTCAGCGCCGTTCCGCCTGACGGACTGGCTGATTGGCCTCAGGCCGTGCGGGACGTGATCGGCTTGGTGATGTCGTCCTGGCGCGGGGCCGGCATCAGGCGCGGCGGGATGTCCAGGCCCGCCACGCGGACCTGGTTGCGGCCGTTCTCCTTGGCCTTGTAGAGCGCGGCGTCCGCTGAGTGCTGGGCGGTGGCCATGTCCGGGCCGTTGTCCGGGATGACCGCCACGCCGATCGAGGCCGAGATCGCCTGCAGGGACTCGCCTTCCGGTTCCAGGGGCTGGGTTTCGCGGCCGTAGAGGGTCACGACGTTGCGGTGCTTGTCGGTGGTCGGGACGGCCAGGTTGCCGATGGCCTCGCGGATGCGTTCGGCGATGGTCACGCCCTGGGCGACCGGGGTGTCCTTCAGCGCCACCACGAACTCCTCGCCGCCGTCCCGGCCCGCCACGTCGCCGGGGCGGAGCTTCTCGCGGAGGATCCGGCCCACTTCGGCCAGGACGGCGTTGCCCGCCGGGTGACCCCAGGTGTCGTTGATGCGCTTGAAGTGGTCCAGGTCGATGACCAGGACGGTCATCGGTTCGCCGTCGATACGGCAGCGCTCGGCCAGGCGGCCCGCGTATTCGGCCAGGCCGTTGGTGTTGAGCAGGCCCGTTCGGTAGTCGGTGTGGGCGTCCGCGGCGAGGCGTTGGTGGAGCTGTTCCTGTTCGCGCAGCAGGCGTTCGAGGTGGGCGCGGCGTTCGCCTGCACGCGAGAGCAGCGCGTTAACCAGGATCACGGGGACGACGAGCAGTAACGGGCCCACCCAGTGGGACGTCATCAGCATGCCGAGCATGGCACCGGCGCCGAGAGTGCTCATCTCCAGCATGTTGTCGACCTTGGAGCCCAGGAAGTCGAGGACCTTCGAGTTCGGCGTGACGATCTTGAAGGCGACCGCGACCGTCATCACCTGCACGAACCAGTAGAGGAGGGCGGTGATGGCGAGGACCAGGACCAGGCCCAGGTCGGTCGGGACGTTGCCGGTCGCCGCGAGAGATACACCCGAAAGGTGGACGAGCGCCCAGGACAGCAGGGTCGAGGCGAGCATCGAGGCGGTGCCGAAGACGAAGCGGTACGGCTGGCGGCGGGCGATCGGCTGGATCAGGATGCGCATCCAGATCGTGGCGATCACGGCAAGACCACCCGGAAGAGCGACGGCTGCGGCGAAGGTCCAGACCGAGGTGAGGTCGATGTGGGGGCCGGAGGCCTCGTTGCGGCGGGCCTCTTCCGCTCTGCGTACCACGGTCAGGTGAATTGTGATCGCGGCGATGATCGCGCCGAAGCGGAGCCAGTCCGAGGTCGACACGGACGTGAGCTTCGTCAGCAGCCAAATGGAGGCTGCGATCACGGCCGCTTCGAGCACGAAAAAGTACGCGATCGCACTAGGCGCAACGGTCCAAAGGTCCCAGTTGCGAATCGGAGTCAAGCCGAGTGCCCGCGATCGCCTGCGATCAGTCAAACTGTTCTTCACCACGACCCCCTACGCTCATGCACGTCATGAGCAAAGCCGCCGCTGACCAGGTCGTAGACCTACCGCGCTGCTGCTCGTTGCAACGAGGAGGTGCCTTCCATGTGCAACCGTGACTTCTGACGCCGCCTCTCTCTTCGCGACCCGACTTCAATCGCACCTCGATCATCAGGTGCCTCTTGGTACGGATATCGCTATTGGTGACCGTTCTGTTTCAGATTGCCACCGCCTTCGTGTCGTTGCGACCTCGCGCGCGTCGCCAGGCGATGGTGGCTTGCGTCGCCAGCAGCAGCCCGACACCGCCCGCTCCCGCGATCGTGGCCGTCACCGATCCGATCGAATGGGCGACGACGCCGGCCAGCGCCATTCCCCCGCCCTGGCTCGAGCGCAACGCAGCGCGCCCAATGCCATAAGCCCTTCCTCGGTACTGATCGGGCAGCAGCCGCATCCACGCCGAACGAGCCGGTGTGTGATAAGCGCCCCCTATACCGGCAATCACCAGCAAAACGATCGTCCACGTCAGGTTCGGGCTGAGCGCGAACATGATCAATGGTGCCAGTGACAGGATCGCAAGAGGACCGATCAACCGTTCACGTTTTGCCGGATCTCGCACGAGGCGGAACAACAACGCCACGCCCAGCACGTTCGCCGCGGGTTCGATCGCGAGGATCAGGCCCACCGCCCACACCGCGTTGAGGCTCGCCGCGAGAGGTACGGCGAGTCCTTCCGGGACCATCGCGAGGCCCGCGAGCAGCCGGACGCCCAGCAGGGTCCTCAGCCGCGGCTCGGACACCATCAACGTCAGCGCACCGCGCGGCTCGTCGTCCTTCTTCTTGCGGCCCAGCGGATCCGCCGCCGGACGGTGCTTCACGGACAGCTGCACCAAGATCGCCAGCAGGGCGAACGTGCCGGCGTCGATCATGAGCGCCACGCCGGGGTTCGTGTGGGTGACCAGGAAGCCGGCGGCGGCGAGGCCCGCCATCTGAGCTATGTCGACGGACGTGCCGAAGAGCGCCACGCCGTCGTCGTAACGGTGTGACGGGAGAACGTGCGGAAGGCTCGCCTCCTGCGCCGCGAGGTACGGCGACGAGATCGCCAGGACCGCCACGAGCAGCACGATCATGGCCCACAGCGGCATGCCCGGAATGGCCATCGCCCCCATGAGCGCGGCCTGCAGCCAGGCCGTGGTCACCATTACCGTGCGTCGCGGGAACCGGTCGGCGACCCAGCCGAGCAACGGGCCCGAAATCAGGGGCGGGAAGAGCGTCAACGACCAGGTGAGCGCGGTCCACGCTGCGGAATGTGTTCGCTCGAATACGAGCAGTGACAATGCGACCGCGGCGAGTTGGTCACCGGCGGTCGAAGCGGTCGAACCGATCCACATGGCGCGGAACTCACGCAAACCGACGAGCTCGCGGAGAGCGCCGCGGGTCGTCATGCGGGTCCTCGGAGCGCCGCGCCACGCGCGCGGCGAATCAGCACGTCCTGATTCGCTCTACGCCGAGTCACGTCGCCCCCGCCGGTGGTAATCAATTTCTATCGACAATCACGGTAGAAGCTGCCTGACCGTTCAACGTCTGTCCTACCACAGTGTGTACCTAAACGGAGCAGGCCAGTTACCTAAAGTAGTTACAATAGCGAAACGCAGGGCTGATCTTCTTCACAGTTGACCTGAGGTTCGCCTGATTGGACCCCAAATGGTCACGCCCCGTGTCAACCGGTGCCAAACGGGTGTCGTGCGTTCGGCCAACCGGTCCAACTCGCTCCGACTCCTGCCTGTAGAACTGGCAATTGGCGAACACGGGAGAACGCACCCGCGCTCGGGAGTGCCGCGGAATGGGCCACGTCGTTTGTCATGGCAGTCACCCGCAAGCCCTTGGCGAGAGGGTAGATCGCGGTTTCCCCGCCCGCTGGACGAAACCGGTTCAGCGGGCAGGAAAACGATCACTAACGTCGGCTAATGGACGCCCTTAGCGTCACGAACTAGCCGATATCGTCAGGCCTTGGCCGCGATCCGGCGACGCCGGGCGACCTCGGCCAGCACGACACCGGCGGCGACGGACGCGTTCAGCGACTCGACACCGGACGCCATCGGGATCGACACGGTCTGGTCGCAGGTCTCCTTCACCAGACGGCCGAGGCCGCGGCCCTCCGAGCCCACCACGACCACCAGCGGACCGGTCGCGAGATCCAGACCGTCGACGTCCACGTCGCCGTCGGCGTCGAGACCCACGATCATCAGACCCGCCTCCGCCCAGTCACGCAGCGTGCGGGTGAGGTTCGTGGCCATCGCGATCGGCAGCTTGGCCGCCGTGCCCGCGCTGGTCCGCCAGGCGACCGCCGTCATCGACGCGCTGCGCCGCTGCGGCAGCACCACGCCGTGCGCACCGAACGCCGCTGCCGACCGCACGACGGCACCCAGGTTGCGCGGGTCCGTCACGCCGTCCAGCGCCACCAGCAACGGCGGCTCGCCGGCGCGCTGGGCCAGGTCGAGCAGCTCGTCCGGCGTGGCGTAGTCGAACGGCGGCACCTGCAGGCCGAGGCCCTGGTGCATCGCCCCGCCGGTGATCCGGTCGAGCTCGCCGCGCGCCACCTCCAGCACGGAGATGCCCCGGTCGGCGGCCAGGCGCACGGCCTCGGCCACGCGGTCGTCCGCGTCGATGCCCAGCGCCACGTACAGCGCCGTCGCCGGGGTGCCCGCGCGCAGGCACTCCACGACGGGGTTGCGGCCCGCCACGGTCTCGGCCTGGGCCTTCTCGGTCTTCTGGCGCCGCTGCTGCTTGACCGCCTCGGTCTTCGCGACGGCCTTGGCCCGCTTGTACGCGGGGTGGTTCGGGCGGTCCGACGCCTTGGGGGTCGGACCCTTGCCCTGCAGCCCCTTGGACTTCTGCCCGCCGGAGCCGACGACCGCGCCCTTCTTCGAGCCCGGATTGCGCATCGCGCCCTTGCGCTTGGAGTTGCCAGCCACGGAAGTCAGTCGTCCTTCAAAGTCCACTGCGGACCGTCGGGGGTGTCCTCGACGGCGATGCCCGCCTCCAGCAGCGAGTCGCGCAACGCGTCAGCACGCGCGAAGTCCCTGCTCTTGCGGGCTTCCTGGCGCTCGACGAGCAGCCGGTCCACGAGCGTGGTCAACGCCTGCCGCATGCCGAGGTCGGCAGCCGAGACGTCGTTCCACTTCGGCGACAACGGGTCGACGCCGAGGACGTCGGCCATGCGGCGGACGCACTCGGCGGCTTCGCGAGCCGCGTCGTGGTCGCCGTCGGCGAGCGCCGTGTTCCCCTGCCGCACCTTGTTGTGCAGCGCGGCCACGGCCTGGGGGGTGTTCAGGTCGTTGTCCATCGCGACGACGAAGTCCGGGCACATCTCACCGCGCAGCTCGACCGGACCCACCCGCTCGACGGTGCGGCGCAGGAACGACTCGATGCGCCCGTAGGACGTCACCGCCTCCTGCAGCGCCGCCTCCGAGTACTCGATGTGCGACCGGTAGTGCGGCGCCACCAGGTAGTACCGCAGCTCCTGCGCGCGGACCTTGTCCAGCATCGCCGGGATGGACACGGTGTTGCCCAGCGACTTGGCCATCTTCTCGCCGGACATCGTGACCCAGTAGTTGTGCATCCAGTAGTTCGCGAAGCCGTCACCGGCCGCGCGCGACTGGGCCTGCTCGTTCTCGTGGTGCGGGAAGATCAGGTCGAGCCCGCCGCCGTGGATGTCGAACGTGCTGCCGAGGTACGTCGTGGCCATCGCCGAGCACTCCAGGTGCCAGCCGGGCCTGCCGTTGCCCCACGGCGTCGGCCAGGACGGCTCGCCGGGCTTCGCGGCCTTCCACAACGTGAAGTCGCGCGGGTCGCGCTTGCCGCGGACGTCGGTCTCGCCCTGCTGCTGCTCGTCGAGCTTGCGCCCGGACAACGCGCCGTACTCGGGGAACGAGCGCACGTCGAAGTAGACGTCGCCGTCGACGTCGTAGGCGTGGCCCTTGTCGATCAGCCGCTGCATCAGCTCGACCATCTGCGTGACGTGGCCGGTGGCGCGCGGCGCGTACGACGGCGGCAGGCAGCCCAGCGCGTCGTAGGCGTCCTCGAAGGCGCGCTCGTGCGTGTACGCCCACTCCCACCACGGCCGGTCGTGCTCGGCGGCCTTGGTGAGGATCTTGTCGTCGATGTCGGTGACGTTGCGCACCAGCGTGACGTCGGCACCGTCGCGCGCCAGCCAACGACGCAGGACGTCGAAGTTCAGGCCGCTGCGGACGTGGCCGATGTGCGGGATGCCCTGCACGGTCGCCCCACACACGTAGATCGACGCCGTTCCGTTGACCTGCGGGTGGAACTCCCGCATGCTCCGGCTCGCCGTGTCGTAGATGTGGAGGCTCACACGGGAATGGTACGGGCCACATCCAAAAGAGCATTGGGGCGGTCACTCGTCGGAACCGGGTTGACGAGCCGGAAGGCGCAACCGACGGTCTCTGCTCCGCCGTCCGCCTCCGCGCTGTCGCCGACCATCACGGCGTGGCGGGGATCGACGCCCAACCGTTCGCACGCGGTGGTGAAGATCTTCGGGTCCGGCTTGATCACGCCCTCCTCGTAGGAGAGGACGAACTCGTCCACGAGGTGCGTGAGGCCGTGCCGCTCGAAGACCGCGCGGATGTCCCAGCCGATGTTGCTGACGACCGCGACCGGGACGTCGGCGAGGTGCTCCAGCGCGGCCCTGGTGTCGGGGTAGGGCTGCCACGAGTCGGGGTGCAGCAGCTGGTCGTAGAACGCCTCGGCGTCCGGCACCAGGGCGTCGTTCAGCACCCGCACGTGCACCCAGCGGTGGACGTCGGCGTCGAGGTCGCGGCGGTGCCACGCGTCGACCAGCTCGGGGTCCATGCCGTCGGCGATCCCGACGGGGGCGGTGAGCGCACGCAACAGGTCACCGTTGGACTCGAGCTCGGGGTGCTCGAGCCGGAAGAGCGTGCCGGAGAAGTCGAAGAGCGCGGCCTGGATCGTCACGTCCCCGACTCTACGTTCTCCGTAGCTAGGTGGTCTGGACCTTTTTGAGCTCGGCCTCGACCTCTGACGCGTCGTAGCTCAGGGTGAGCCGCAGGTCACCCGCATTGCGCTCGGTGGCCGCCGCCAGCTGCGCCAGGAACTCCTCGATCTGCGCCAGCGGTTCGTCGGCCAGCTGCGCGGTGGCCGTGTAGAGCGGCTCGAAGCGGGCCGGTGTCGTGGTGCCACGCAGGTCGGCCGCCCACTTGAGCAGCTCCTCGTACGACTTCACGAACTGCGTCGCCAGGTGCTTGATCCGGTCGCGGTCGCCCGCCCGGCCCGCCGGACCGAACGCCCACTGCTGCTTGCCGTCCGAAAGCAGGTCCGCGACCCCGTTGACGATCTTGTCGAACGCACGGGAACGCATCAGGTAGTAGTCGAGCGCCTCGGTGTCCGTGGTGAACGTGCGCACGTCCTCCGCGAAGCGCATCTCGTGGCTGAGCCGCTTGTCCTTGAGCTTGCGCAGGTGCATCGACGCGGTGTCGGAGAAGAGCTGGTACTCCCAGCCTTCCGGGGTCGCCTCGACCGGGGCGCCCACCTTCTGCGCGATCATGACGGCCAGCTCGCGCGGCGTGCGGTTGCGCAGGTCGAGGTAGCCGGTGCCGGCGCGCAACGCCGGGACCTCGGTGTCGTCGAACCGCGCGGGCAGCACGTACTCGGTGTCCTGCACCAACGCCCGGTCGAACGCGGACCGCCGCTCGTGCCGCGTCCACATCTTCCGCACGTAGGCCTCGGAAACGAACATCACGCAGAACCGCGAGTCCTTGCGGTAGATCTCGTCGAGGTGCTCGACGAGGTTCTTGCCCCACAGGTCGGCCTGCTCGTCGGTGTCGTAGAAGCGGGAGACGCCCAGCTCGGCCAGGTGGCGGGCCACCTCTTCGACGTAGTCGCGGTCTTCGCCGGCAAAGGAGAGGCAAACGTCGTACTTGGGCACCACGGTGATGTTAGTGGCGGGAACCACACTCCGGTGCCGGGAGTTGTTCAGGACGTGGAACTGGGGATGATCTGGGCGATGTCGTTACCGGGCCTGGTGACGATCTTGTTCGTGCTGGCCGTGGTCGAGTGGGTGGCCCGCCGCAAGAAGGGCGGCACGCCGCTCGCGACGATCAGCTTCGACGAACTGGGTGCGACGTTCGAGGGCGCCAAGCGCGACGAGCTCGAGTACCGCAAGGAAGAGCGGCAGCGCCGTGATGAGGAGGGTGACGCAGCCCCGCCGCGTACCCGGATCGACCTCGACGGCGGCACGGCCGTCATCAAGCTCCCGGACTAGGCGTCGGCGGGCATCAGCAACGCCGTGGCGATGGCCGCGATGCCCTCGTTGCGTCCCGTGAGGCCCAGGCCGTCCGTGGTGGTGCCGGCGACCGAGACCGGGCCGCCGACGGCCTCGGAAAGCGTTTTCTGGGCCTCGTCGCGGCGCTTGCCGATGCGGGGCTGGTTGCCGATCACCTGGACTGTGGCGTTTCCCACACGGAACCCGGCCTCCTCGACGAGCCGGCGCACCTCCGTGAGAAGAACCACTCCGTGTGCGCCTGACCAGCGCGGATCGGACGTGCCGAAGACCGCGCCCAGGTCGCCCAGGCCCGCGGCGGACAGCAACGCGTCGCACAGCGCGTGCGAGGCGACGTCACCGTCGGAGTGACCCGCGCACCCGTCGACGCCCTCCCACAGCAGTCCGGCGATCCAGCACTCGCGACCTGCCTCGATCGGGTGGACGTCGACGCCCTGGCCGATCCTCACGCGCTTCCTCCAGCGAACAGTGCTTCCGCGACCGCGAGGTCGAACGGGGTGGTGATCTTCATGGCGTGCGCGTGACCGGGAACCGTGTGGACCTTGCCACCGTTCTTCTCCACGAGACCAGCGTCATCAGTCGCGGCAATACCGGAGCAATAGGCGGCTTTGAGAGTCTCGGCTCGGAAACCCTGCGGGGTCTGGACGACCCGCAGACCGGCCCGGTCAGGTGTGGAGACGACTACTCCGACCTCGTCCACCTGCTTGATCGTGTCGGCCACCGGAAGAACCGGGATGACGGCGTCGTGCCCGTCGCGCACCGCGGCCACGACGTCGGCGATGACCTCGGGAGGAGTGAACGCGCGGGCGGCGTCGTGCACGAGCACGATCGAGGTGTCCGGAATCACGCGGAGCGCGTGGTCGAGGGCGAGGCGCACCGAGTCGGTGCGTTCGGCGCCCCCTGAAAGCACGTGCACCGCCCCGTCGGCCGGGGCCAGCGAGGCGGTTGCGGTGTGCACGAGATCCACATCGGACGGTGGAGCGGCGATGACGACGTGCTGAACCTGGCCTGACGCGAACAGACCACGAACGGCACGGGTCAGGAGCGGTACCCCGTTGACCGGCACGAGCGCCTTGGGCATCCCGTAGCCCAGACGCTCACCCCGCCCTGCCGCAGGAACGAGCGCGACAACACTCATCTTGCGGCGTTATCCGATGCTCAGTGTGTTTGTTTGTCGAAACTACGACGCTGTGGCGAGAACTTCGTCGAGAAGAACCTCGGCCTTGTCCTCGTCAGTACCCTCGGCCAGCGCCAGCTCGCTGACCAGTATCTGCCGCGCCTTCGCCAGCATCCGCTTCTCGCCGGCGGACAACCCGCGATCCTTCTCGCGCCGCCAGAGGTCGCGCACCACTTCCGCAACCTTGTTCACGTCGCCGGAGGCGAGCTTCTCAAGGTTGGCCTTGTACCGCCGAGACCAGTTGGTCGGCTCCTCGGTGTGGGGAGCACGCAAGACCTCGAAGACCCGGTCGAGCCCTTCCTGGCCGACAACGTCACGAACGCCCACGATCTCGGCGTTGTCAGCGGGAACCCGAACGGTGAGGTCGCCCTGCGCCACCTTGAGAACGAGGTACTTCTTCTCCTCGCCCTTGATCACGCGGGTCTCGATTGCTTCGATGAGAGCGGCACCGTGGTGCGGGTAGACGACGGTCTCTCCGACCTTGAAAACCATGTGTCCTCTGCCCCTTTCGCTTCCTCCATCCTAACACGTCCGGCAAGGCTGCGAACGCCGCGCGATGATCCGTTAGTGCTGGTCAGGGCCATGCGGGGGGTTGACAAACCACCTGTTCGCGTGCAACGTACGGGCTTGTCAAGATCGAACGGCACCACGTCGAGTCGGCTTTCGAGCCCCCGGTTAGGCTCCTTGCCTGGTGGTTGTTCCCTAGGAAGGACGCTGGAGCCGTGAACTCAGGAGTGTCTCGCCGGATGATCGTGACGGCAGCGCTGGCCGCGGGCCTCGGCCTGGTGGCGGTCGGCTGCAGCGCCGGTCAGATCACCCAGACCGACACCCAGGTCGCCGCCGTCGACGGTGCGAGCGGAAACGCGGGCCCGATCGCGGTGCGCAACGTCATGCTGGCGTTCCCGCCGGACGGCAACCGCTACCACGACGGTGACGACGTGCCGATGACGTTCGTCATCGCCAACACGGGTGAGAACGCCGACAAGCTGCTGTCGATCAAGTCCGAGGCCACCGAGGGCGAGGCCGAGGTCGTGGGCGGCAAGGACATCCCGTCCCGCTACGCCCTGCAGGCCGAGTACGACCCGTCGAAGGCGCCGACGAAGACCTCCGCGCCGTCGTCCTCCTCGGCCGCGCCGTCCTCGACGGGCACGCCTTCCTCGTCGGTGTCGCCGACCTCCGGTGCCCCGTCGTCTGCTCCGTCGTCCTCGTCGGTCGCGCCGACGTCGGGTTCGGTGTCGCCCTCGTCGTCCGGTTCTGCGTCGCCGTCGTCCGGCAAGCCGTCGGGCTCGTCCTCGGCGTACCCGAGCGCGTCCGCGATCCCGAACGACCTCGAGGTGCTGCACGTCCGCTGCACCCTGAAGAAGGTCAAGCGCGACATCGTGGCCGCGCAGACCGTCAAGGTCACGTTCGTCTTCGAGAAGGCCGGTTCGGTCACGCTCGAGGTGCCGATCGCGCCGTCCGAGCACAAGCGCACGAGCGAGAACCACGAGACCGCGGGCCACTGAGTCTCTGACACGCGAAAAACGCCGCTCCCTCGACTGAGGGGGCGGCGTTTCGCTTGCGCCGGGCGGAACCTGCCCCGGGACTGTCAGACCCTTGCTCTAACGTTCGGCGTGTGGCGAAGACAGCGCGGCCGATCTTCCGGTGTGCCGAGTGCGGGCACGAGGTGGCGAAGTGGTTCGGCCGCTGCCCCGAATGTCAGGCGTGGGGCAGCATCGAGGAACGCGGCACCGCGTCGGTGACCCGTGTCGTGGCGGGCGCGCCCACGTCGGCGGCGCGGCCGATCGGCGAGGTCGACATCGAGTCGGCGCGGGCGCTCTCGACCGGCGTCGGGGAGTTCGACCGGGTGCTGGGCGGCGGGCTGGTGCCGGGTGCCGTGGTGCTGCTGGCGGGCGAGCCGGGCGTCGGCAAGTCGACGTTGCTGCTGGAGACGGCGCACCGGTGGGCCGAGTCGCACGGGCGCTGCCTCTACGTCACCGGTGAGGAGTCCGCGGGGCAGGTGCGGTTGCGGGCGGAGCGCACCGGCAACCTGCACCCCGAGATGTACCTGGCGGCCGAGAGCGAGCTCAGCGCGTTGCTCGGGCAGGTCGACCAGGTGAAGCCGTCGATGCTGATCGTCGACTCGGTGCAGACCATGTCCACGGTGAGCGTCGAGGGCGTGCCGGGTGGCGTCACGCAGGTGCGCACCGTCGCGTCCGGGCTCATCGCGATGGCCAAGGAGCGCGGTCTGCCCGTCGTGCTGGTCGGGCACGTCACCAAGGACGGATCCGTTGCCGGGCCTCGGGTTCTGGAGCACCTCGTCGACGTCGTGCTGCAGTTCGAGGGCGACCGGCACTCCAGCCTGAGGTTGTTGCGCGGCATCAAGAACCGCTACGGCGCGGCCGACGAGGTGGGCTGCTTCGAGCTGCGCGACGACGGCATCGTCGGCGTGCCGGACCCGTCCGGGTTGTTCCTCACGCGCCGCGAGAAGGCCGTCGAGGGCACCTGCGTCACGGTGATCGTCGAGGGCAAGCGCCCGATGCTCGGTGAGGTGCAGGCGCTCGTCGCCAAGACGAACCTGCCCGCGCCCCGTCGCGCGGTCAGCGGGCTCGACTCCGCCCGGATCTCGATGGCGCTGGCGGTGCTGGAGAAGCGCGGCAAGGTCAACCTGTTCCAGAAGGACGTCTTCACCGCGACCGTGGGCGGCATGCGGCTCGTCGAGCCCGCCGCCGACCTCGCGGTGGTGCTGGCGGTGGCCTCCGCGGAACGGGAGATCGCGCTGCCGGCCGACCTGGTGGTGCTCGGCGAGGTCGGGCTGGCCGGTGAGATCAGGCGCGTCAACGGCGTCGGCAAGCGGCTCACCGAGGCGGCGCGGCTGGGGTTCAAGAAGGCGCTGGTGCCGCCGGACCACGGACCGCTGCCCGACGGCGTGCGGGCGCTCGTGGCGAACGACCTGGTGTCGGCGCTGGACGTGCTGGGGCTGAACCGGCGTCGCAGCACCAAGGGCGAGGACGACTGAGCCACCGTGATCGAATAGGTGGGTGTTGGGGAGACACGACCGCGAGATCGGTGAGTTGTTGCGGTTCGCGGCGAGCCTGGTGCCGGCCGAGGTGCAGAGCGAGGACGTGCTCGACCACCTCGACCACGAGGAGTGGGAGCTGGTGCTCGACCTGCTCGGGGAGTTCGACGGCCACACCTGGCAGACGCCGCGCTACTGGGCGCTGCTGGCCGAGGCCGCCGTCCAGCTGGACGCGGACGGGGCCTGGTTCCAGTGGCGGTGCGTGGAGTCGATCCAGGGCGTGCTCAGGGTCGAGCTGGTGCTCGGACGCGACGCGGAACCGTTGCGGGCCAGGGGAGAGCGGCCGCTGTGGGACGTGACGGGCAAGCACCAGCGCCTGGCGGCGTTGTGGATCGAGACCAAACCGGTGCTGGGGCCTGGCGAGCGCGCCACGGCCCGGTTGCGGCCGTTCGTGCCGCCGGCGTGGGCGCATCTGATCCGCGGCGACATGATCACGCTGCTGGGCAGCTCGCCGGGCAGAGCGACGATCATCGAACGAGTGCCGCCACGCCCGTAGTTGAGGGGAACGCGGGGGCCCCGCGTTCCCCTCAAGGAAACGCGGGGCCCCCGCGTTCCGCTGAAAACAGCGTTATTGCGAGAGCAGCTGGGCGCAGCGGATCAGGCCCAGGTGCGAGTACGCCTGCGGGTGGTTGCCCAGCGAGCGCTCGGCCACCGGGTCGTACTCCTCGGGCAGCAGGCCTGTGGGACCAGCGGCCGCGACGATCTGACCGAACAGCTCCTCGGCCTCCGTGCGACGGCCGGTGAGCAGGTAGGCCTCGATCATCCACGCGGCGCACAGGTGGAAGCCGCCCTCGTCGCCCGGCAGGCCGTCGTCGCGGTGGTAGCGGTAGACGGTGCAGCCGGACCGCAGCTCCGCCTCGATCGCCGTGACGGTGGACTGGAAGCGCTCGTCGGTCGGGTCGATCAGACCGGAGAGTCCGACGAACAGCGAGGCCGCGTCCAGGTCGTCGCCGTCGTAGGCCGTGGTGAACGACTGGACCTCGTCGTTCCAGCCGTTCTTCAGCACGTCCGTGGCGATCGTGTCGCGCAACGGCACCCACGACGGGTCGAGGTCGCGGCCGAACTGCTCGCCGAGCTTGATCGCGCGGTCGATGGTCAGCCAGCACATGACCTTCGAGTACACGTGGTGGCGCGGCGCGTGCCGCTCCTCCCAGATGCCGTGGTCCGGCTCGTGCCAGCGCCGCGAGACGGCCTCCGCCATCGCCTGGACCATCTTCCAGTCCTGGTCCGACAGCGAACCGCGTGCGGTCGCCAGCTGCACGACCAGGTCGACGACCGGGCCGAACACGTCGAGCTGCACCTGCTGGTTCGCCAGGTTGCCGACGCGCACCGGACGTGAGCCCGCGTAACCCGGCAGCGTGTCGATCACGGCCTCGGCACCGAGCTGCGTGCCGTGCAGCGTGTACAGCGGGTGCAGGCGCTCCGGGCCGGGGATGGTCTCCAGAACGCGGTGCAGCCACGCCAGGAAACCGTCGGCCTCCGCGTAGGAGCCCACCGACACCAGCGCGGCGGCGGTCATCGCGCCGTCACGCAGCCAGCAGTAGCGGTAGTCCCAGTTGCGGACACCGCCGAGCTCCTCCGGCAGCGACGTGGTGGCCGCGGCCATGATCGAGCCGGAGTCCTTGTGCACCAGGCCGCGCAACGTCAGCGCCGAACGCAGCACCAGGTCCGTCTGCACGGTCGGGAGCTTCAGCCCCGCCGCCCAGTCCGACCAGTAGCCGGCCGCGCGGTCCCGCCGCACGGACTCGGGCAGCGCGTGCTCGGAGATGTCGTCGGTGCCGCAGCGCAGTTCCAGCAGCACCGGCGCACCCTCGCGCGGGCGGACGACCGCGCGTGCGGTCTCCTGCACGCCGTCGGAGGTGATCTCCCAGTCGACGCCCGGCGAGCGCAGCACCATCGGGTCGGACGTGCCGACCACGCGCAGGCCGTCGCGCTCGCGGATGAACCGCACCGGCACCTGGCCGAACTCCGGGCGCGGCGCGAACGTGATCACCGCGTTGGTCGAACCGGAAATTCGCCGCACGAGGTCCGTGCGGTGCGAGGCGAGGTCGTGCTCCAGGTAGTCCGTCACCAGGAGCCGCGACCAGCGGGTCTCCACGATCATCGTGCCCGGCAGGTAGCGCTGGCCCAGCGGCAGCGACCCGTGCTCCGGCTTGATCGAGAAGTGGCCCGCGGCGGGACCGCCCAGCAGGTCGGCGAAGATCGCCGCCGAGTCCGGCTCGGGGTGGCACAGCCAGTTCACCTTGGCGTCCGGCGTGATCAGCGCGACCGAACGCTCGTTCGCGAGCATCGTGAGGCGCTCGATCGGCACCGCCTGGTCGCCGTGCAGCCACGCCCGGCGCTCCTCCAGCAGGAACGCGAGCACGGTGGCGACGTCGGCGGGGTCCTTCACGTAGTGCTCGGCGAGCGACTCCCCGGCACCGACGCGGATGCCGACGTCCGGGCCGGACAGGCGCGCGAACGCCTTCTCGTCCGTCACGTCGTCGCCCAGGAAGATCGCCGCGGTGGCGCCGACCTGGTGCCGCAGGATGTCGAGGGCGTGGCCCTTGTTGGTCTCGACGACCGCGAGCTCGATGACGGCCTTGCCCTCGGTGACCTGCACACCTTCCCAGGTGCACGGACCGGAGCGGACGGCGTCGAGCACGCTCTCGCCGACGGACGCGTCCGCGCGGCGCACGTGCACCGCGATGGACGCGGGCTTGACCTCGAGGTGCACGCCCTCGTGGCCGTCGACGATCTGTTCCAGCTCGGCTTCGATGCGGCGCAGCAGCGCCTTGGCGTTCGCGTCCAGCGCGTGGACGAAGCCGACGTCGAACTCCGAGCCGTGGGAGCCGACGAGGTGGACCTCGCCGGGTAGGCGGGACAGGGTGGCGAGGTCGCGCAGCGCGCGACCGGAGATCACGGCTGAGGTGGTCTCGTGCAGGCTCGCGAGTGAACGCAGCGCGTTCACCGACTCCGGAAGCGGGCGAGCCTGCTCCGGGTCAGCCACGATCGGCGCGAGTGTTCCGTCGTAGTCGCTGGCGACCAGCAGTCGCGGGGTCCTGGCCAGTTGCACGATGGCTCGGCGCAGTTCGGCGGGGAGGGCCTCGGCGGTCAACGCCCCTCCTGGAGCACTCGATGGGTCAGTGGGATCTGAAAGGATTCAGACCGAGGTCTGCGTGCCCAACGCCTCCAGGAACGACCTCGCCCATCGGTCAACGTCGTGGGTGAGGACTTGGCGGCGCAGCGCGCGCATCCTACGGCGGCCTTCAGCAGGATCGATGTCGAGGGCGGCCTGCAGAGCGTTCTTGACACCGTCCAGATCATGGGGGTTCACCAGGAACGCGCTGGTCAGTTCTGCGGCAGCGCCGGCGAACTCGCTGAGCACCAGAGCTCCACCAAGATCATATCGGCAGGCGACGTACTCCTTGCAGACCAGGTTCATCCCGTCCCGAACCGGCGTCACGACCATGACGTCCGCCGCGCTCATGAACGCGACCAGTTCCTCGCGGTTGACCGACTGGTGGAGGTAGTGCACCACCGGTTTGCCGACCCGCCCGAACTCCCCGTTGATCCGGCCGACCGACTGCTCGATGTCCCTGCGCATCGTCACGTAGTGGTCGACCCGCTCCCGGCTGGGAGTGGCGAGCTGGACCATCGCGACGTCCTCCGGGTCCACGCGACCGTCCGCGATCAGCTCGTACAGAGCCTTGATCCGGACGTCGATGCCCTTCGTGTAGTCGAGTCGGTCCACGCCCAGCAGGATGCGCTTCGGGTTGCCCAGGTCCTCTCGAATCTGCCTCGCGCGGGCCTGCGTCTCCTTCTTCCGCGCCAGCGCGTCGAGACCGGCGCTGTCGATCGAGATCGGGAACGCGCCGACGCGCACGGTCCGGTCGCCGACCTGCACGACACCCGGCCGGGTGCGGACACCGACCGTGCCGCGGCTGGGCTCCAGGCCGACGAGGCGGCGGGCCAGCCAGAGGAAGTTCTGCGCGCCGCCGGGCCGGTGGAAGCCCACCAGGTCGGCGCCGAGCAGGCCGCGGATGATCTCCGTGCGCCACGGGAGCTGCATGAACAGCTCGACCGGCGGGAACGGGATGTGCAGGAAGAAGCCGATCTTCAGGTCGGGCCGCTGCTCGCGCAGCATCGCCGGGACGAGCTGCAGCTGGTAGTCCTGCACCCACACGGTCGCGCCCTGCGCGGCGATCTTCGCCGTCGCGTCGGCGAACCGCTGGTTCACTCGAACGTAGGAGTTCCACCAGTGCCGGTGGAACGCGGGCTGCGCCACGACGTCGTGGTAGAGCGGCCAGAGCGTGCCGTTGGAGAAGCCCTCGTAGTAGTCCTCGACCTCTTTGGCGGACAGCTGGACGGGGTGCAGGAGCAGTCCGTCGTCCTCGAACGGCGCCACCTCGGCGTCCGCGACGCCCGGCCAGCCGACCCAGGCTCCGCTGTGCGAGCGGAGAAATGGTTCGAGTGCGCTCACCAACCCGCCGGGGCTGTGCTTCCACCGTTCTGTGCCGTCGGGCAAGCGCTCCAGGTCAACCGGGAGCCGGTTGGCCACGACTACGAACTCCGCCCCGTTCTCGCCAATGTCCATGCTCACATTTCCGAGGCTAGTGCGAGCACGTGTCCGAGGCGTGTCGTGTAACCCCCGTCACAGCAACGTTCACTCCAACCGACGCTTGGTGGGTTTGAGCGGGCCGGACATGCGTGGACCTGCGAACTTGCGCTCCAAACGGCCCAGTCCGGTGCGCACCGGCTGGGCCAGGTACTCGCCGAACACCACCCCTCCGGCCAGAGCGAGAGCAATGCCACTCGCGAACACCAAAGTGCTCAAACCGGCTGGATCGCCCTCGGCGGTGAGCTGGAACAGGCCTCGGTACGTGGTCCAGCCGGGCAGCAGCGGCACGACGCCCGCCTGCACGACGACCAGCGTCGGGATGCCCAGCCGGCGGGTCAGCGTCGCGCCGCCGAACCCGGTGATCGCGGCCGCCACGGCCGACCCGAGCAGCGCGTCCGCGCCGAGGCTCGTGAAGAGCCCGTAGGAGGCCGTGCCGACCGCGCCGGAGAGGGCGGCGGCGACGAGCGCGCGGGGCTGGGCGTAGCAGGCGAGCGCGAAGAACGCACTCGTCGCCGCGCCGGCCGCGAACTGCATGGGCACCGCGGAGATCAACGGCGGCAGCGGGTCGGTGAGCCGGATCTGCAGTCCGAAGTGGACGGCGGTGCGGATCGCGATCGCGACGCCCGCGATCAGTCCGGCGCTGAGCAGGACGGTCTCGACGGTGCGGCCCGCGGCGGTGACGTTGTAGCCGGAGATCGCGTCCTGCACGGTGCTCACCAGTGCGAGTCCGGACAGCAGCACGACGATGCCGACGGCGACCAGCAGGCTGGGCCGGACGTTGGGCAGCAACCCGGTGGCGAACACGGTGAGCGCCGCACCCGTGGCGAGCGCGCCGCCGACGAGTTGCTGGAAGAAAAACGGCAGCGCACGGCGGTTGAGGATCCGGCCGACCCGGTCGATCACGGCGGTCACGATCCCGGCGGTGATCGCGAGCTCCCACCCGCCGCCGACGAGGAACGCGACGGCCGCGGCCATGCCGGCCCACGCGACCGTGGCCACCCAGCGCGGGTACGGGTGCCTGGCGTTGGTGATGTCCTCGAGTTCCGCGTGCGCGTCCTCGATCGGCCCGAGGTGGCGCACGAGGTGTTCGACGGCCGCGAGGCGCGTGTAGTCGAGGCTGCGCTGCCGGACCACCCGCACCGCCGTGATCGGTGGCGCGTCCGTTCCCCGGTGGCACGAGACGCTGATGGAGGTGTAGATCACGTCGACTTCCGTGTGCGGAAGTCCGTAGCTCTCGGTGACCGAGAGAATCGTGGCTGTCACATCCGCGGCACCGGCCCCGCTGGCCATTTGGACCTCGCCGATCTTCAGTGCGAGATCGAGTACCAGGTGAACGGTGGTGTCATCGGGCAGAGAGGGGCCGTGCAGGCTGTTCGGGGAAATCTCGCGCACCTCCGTCGTGTGATCGTGAGGAGTCCGTCGACTGTTGCTGTGGCGTCTGCCACCTCCGATCGGGCGACCCGAAAAGGAGGACATGATCACTGTCCGTTGGTTACCCTCCTGACCTGGTCAAGGCGACCCGTCCGGCGCCTTGATCCACTCAGTTGGTTGGTGTGCCTCCGACCGGAGCAATCCGATCACACTGAGAGCAGACCGTTCGCCGCAGGTAGCTCCCGCAACGGGCGCTTACGATGTTCGCGAACACGAGCCAGGCCGGCGTAGCTCAATTGGCAGAGCACTCGCCTTGTAAGCGAAAGGTTAGGGGTTCGATTCCCCTCGCCGGCTCTTCTGCAACGAGGGTTCCCCCAGGTGGGCGGGCCCTCGTCTCATTTCGCGGTCAGCTTTTGCGCACGAGCCCCGTGAAGCCCGCGACGGACAAAGTGGCGAACGACCAGCCCAGGATCTGCACGGCCCAGCCTGCTCCGGTCGCCCACTGCCCGGCTGGGCCGTTCGCCAGTTCGCATCTCGGTGTGCCGCCGAGCTTCACGAGCGGGATGGCGAGATCCGCCGCAAGACTGATTCTGTTCACGGTTGAACAGGAGTCCGCCGGGCGGTCCTTCGCCGGTGTCAGACCGTTGTAGGCGCCCGCTGTCCACACCAGACAGAGCGAGAGCAGGAACGTCACGAGCAGCCCGACGACCGCGCGGGACGGCTTGTAGCCGTAGGCCAGGGTCACGCCGAGGAAGTGGTGCCAGAGCCTGTTGCCGGGATCGCCGCGGCGGCCGAGGTCGCGTTGCTGGGCGATCAGGACCTTGCGGGCGGTGTGTTCGTGCCCTGCCGCGCGGTGCACGGCAGCGAGTTGTTGGTACGGCTGGGCTTCGTACAGGTGCGTGTGATCGCGCAGCATCCTGAGCCACACGTCGGTGTCCACCGGCGGGTTCGGGTAGGTCAGGCCGTCCAGGGTCACGGCGAAGTTCTCGGCCTCCAGCAGTTGCCGCTCCCTGAGGTAGAGGACGTTGCCCACCTTGGTGCCGGAGAGCTCGAGCTCCTCGCCACTGCCGTGGTTGATCAACTTGGTCGGCCGGAAGCCGAACTCGCCCTGCACCACCGCGTCCGTGAGGTCGACCGCGGCGCGGTGGTTGGTCGCCTCGATCTCGGCGTCGCCGAGGTGAACGCTCGCGCCGATCGCCGCCTGGCAGAGCACCAGGGCCTGCCCGCGGTGACTGCGCACCGAACCGTCGAGGATGAGCCCGGCCCCGATGCGCGTGTCGACCATGCGCACCGCCTCGTGGTCGCCGTACGTCCGAGCGTTGAAGCCGTTCATGAGCCGCACCTCGTTCCGGAAGTGCGCGGCGTCGAGGCACAGCGCCCAACCGTCGGCGCTGCGCAGCACCGTCTCCTTCATCTGCAGGGTGTGACCGGTGGCGCCCATCAGCGACACCGCCGCGCCTTGAGCCTTCACGACGGCTCTGTCGAGCACGAGGTCACCGCCGATCTTCGCGTTGATGGCGATGAGGGCCGCGCCCGACTCGGCGACGATCGCCGCCTCGGCCAGATGCACGTCGCCGCCGATGTCGCACCCGTCGAACCAGACACGGCTGGCGAACAACCGGTCGGCCTCGACGTCGCGGCTCACGTGCAGGCCGGAACCGAACAGCGGCATGGCGGTGGCCCCGGAGAGCAGCAGTGAGCCGTCGATGCGGGCGTTCTGAAGGTCGAGGATTCCCGTGCAGCGGGTGTTCTCCATCGTGAGGTAGCGGGTGCGCAGGTTCTCCGCGTGCAGCGCCGGCAGCGTGGACCCGTCGAGTGACAGTGCCGGCAGCTCTGTGTCGTGGAGTGTGAACGGTTCCTCGAACAGACAGTTGTCCAGCTGCAACGGCGTCGGGGTCCGGATGAAGTCGAGGTCGAGGGAGCCGGTGATCCGCGCGCCGACCACCAGGAGGCCACGCGGGTCCACGTCGCCCGACCGCAGCAGGTCGCGGATCACCTTCGCCGGGAGGGTGTTGTCTCCGCGACGCGAAAGATCGAGCACCTCACCGGCCTCGGCGGCGCGGCGCAGCTCCTGCTCTGTCTCACTAGGACGTGACATCGTGTGCACCATGTCCTACCTCGCGGATAGCGCGCGCTACGACCAGATGACGTACCGGCGGACGGGTCGCAGCGGTCTCAAGCTGCCTGCCATCTCGCTCGGCCTGTGGCACAACTTCGGCGGCGACCGGCCGTACGAGCTGGGCCGCGGCATCGCGCGGCGGGCGTTCGACCTCGGTGTCACGCACTTCGACCTCGCCAACAACTACGGCCCGCCGTACGGTTCGGCGGAGATCACGTTCGGGCAGATCCTCAAGGATGATCTCAGGCCCTACCGCGACGAGCTCGTCATTTCCACCAAGGCCGGCTACGACATGTGGCCGGGGCCGTACGGGGAGTGGGGCAGCCGCAAGTACCTGCTGAGCTCGCTCGACCAGTCGCTGACCCGGATGGGCCTGGACTACGTCGACATCTTCTACTCGCACCGGTTCGATCCGGAGACGCCGCTCGAGGAGACGATGGGAGCGCTGGTCAGCGCGGTGCAGCAGGGCAAGGCGCTCTACGCGGGCATCTCGTCGTACTCGCCGGCCAAGACCCGTGAGGCGGCCGAGCTGCTGAGGTCCGCCGGGGTGCCGTTGCTGATCCACCAGCCGAGCTACTCGATGCTCAACCGCTGGATCGAGCCGGAGCTGCTGGACACGCTGGAGGAGGTCGGCGCGGGCTGCATCGCGTTCTCGCCGCTCGCGCAGGGCATGCTGACCGACCGCTACCTCAACGGCGTGCCGGCGGACTCGCGTGCGGCGCAGGGCAAGTCGCTGTCGACGGACCTGTTGAGCGAGGAGAACCTCGGCCGGATCCGGGCGCTGAACGAGGTCGCGGCCTCGCGCGGGCAGTCGCTCGCCCAGCTCGCGCTGACGTGGACGATCCGCGACCCGCGGGTCACGTCGGCGTTGATCGGCGCGTCGTCGGTGGCGCAGCTGGAGCAGAACCTCGCGGCACTGCAGGCGCCGCCGCTGACCGACGACGAGCTCGCCGAGATCGACAAGTACGCCGTCGAGTCGGGCATCGACCTGTGGGCGACGAGCTCGCAGGCCGAGTAGCCGGAGTGCACGCGGGGAGCTTTCGTTCGCTCCTGGCGCACGCAAGGGCCCCGCGTGCGGTCAGTGCAGCAGGTTCTGGGGAACGCGGGGGCCCCGCGTTCCCTCAGGCCAGCAGGTGGCGGGGGAGGCGGATGGTGAAGGTGGTGGAGCCGGGGTGGCTGGTGAGGGTGATGGTGCCGCCGTGGGCCTGCACCAGGGACTGCACGACCGCGAGGCCCAGGCCGCTGCCGCCGCGCTGGCGGGTGCGTGAGTTGTCGACGCGGTAGAACCGGTCGAAGATCCGGGCCTGGTCGGCCTCCGGGATGCCGGGGCCCGTGTCGCTCACCTTGATCACCGCTTCGCCGTCTTCGGCCGTGACCTGCAACGACACCGCGGTGCCCGCCGGGGTGTGCACGGCCGCGTTGGTCAGCAGGTTGTCGAGCACCTGCCGCAACCGAGTCGCGTCCGCGCGCATGGACACCGTGTCCGCGTCGACCTCCAACGAGTGCGATGGACGGGCCGCGCGGAACGCGTCGGCGGCCGCCTCGGCGATCACCGCCAGGTCCAGCTCCTCCGGCCGCAGCGGTGGTTCGGACTCGGCGGAGTCGAGGCGTGCCAGCAACAACAGGTCGTCAAGCAGCACGCTCATCCGGGACGCCTCGGACCGCAGCTTCTCCAGGTGCTTCTCGCGTTCGCCCGGCTCGTTGGCCGCCGCGTACCGGAAGAGGTCCGCGTAGCCGCGCAACGACGTGAGCGGCGTGCGCAGCTCGTGAGACGCGTCGGCGATGAACCGCCGCAGCCGTTGCTCTGCGGCCGTGCGGGCGGCCAAAGAAGAGTCGATGTGCGCGAGCATCTTGTTGAACGCCTCGCGCAGCTCGTCGACCTCGACGCCGCCTCCGTTGCCGTCCACGCGCACGGTGAGGTCGGCCGAGTCGGTCAGGTCGTGCGAGGAGATGTGGTGGGCGGTGTCGGCCATGTCCGACAGCGGCCGCAGGCCCCTGCGCAGCAGCGCCTGACCGCCCACGACCAGCGTGACCAGCGCGGCGAGGAACGCGATCACGCTGACCGTGATCAGCTGGGACATCGTGCTTTCCGTGTCGGCCAGCGGTGCGGCGCTGACCAGCACGAGCTCGTTCGCCTTGATCGGGCACGCGCGCAGCCGGAACTTGCCCTGCTCGCCCAGGTAGGCGGTGTCGAAGTTGTCGTCGGTCAGCGATCTCTTCGCGAGCGCGTCGAACTTCGTCCGGTCGGAGGGCTGCTGGCCGCCGGGAAGAGCGCGCAGTTCGCCGTTCTGCATCTTGTAGACGACGGCGAACCAGTCGGGCGGGAGCTTGGTGACCGTCTCGTCGTACTCGACGTCGTGGGCGGCGCTGGTCTGGCTGATCGCCATCTGGTCGTCGAGGCGCTTGTCGAGGAACGTCCTCATCGACGTGACCATGACCGCGCCGACGATCGCGAACACCGCGAGCGCCAGCGCGCCGAGGCCGAGCGCGAGCCGCGTGCCGAGGCGCAGTTGCCGCCCTCTCATTCCGCGGCTCGGCGGAGCACGTACCCCACGCCGCGCACGGTGTGGATCAACGGCTCGCGGCCGTCGTCGAGCTTGCGGCGCAGGTGGGAGATGACCAGTTCGACCACGTTGGACCGGCCGCCGAAGTCGTACTCCCACACGTGGTCGAGGATCTGCGCCTTCGTGAGCACGGCGGGCGATCGGCGCATCAGGTACCGCAGCAGCTCGTACTCGGTCGGCGTCAGCGTCACGAGCTTGCCGCCGCGACGCACCTCGCGGGTGTCCTCGTCCATCACGAGGTCGGCGACCTTCAGCACCGAACGCTTCCACGACGGACCGGTCGAGCGGCGCAGCACCGCCCGCAACCGGGCCATCAGCTCTTCGACGGAGAACGGCTTCACGAGGTAGTCGTCGCCGCCGCGGGTGAGTCCCGCCACACGGTCGGCGGTGCCGTCGCGGGCGGTCAGGAACACCACGGGCACCATCGCGCCGGCCGCGCGCATTCGATCAAGAACGGTGAATCCGTCCAGGTCAGGCAGCATGAGGTCGAGCACGACGATGTCCGGCTGGAACTCGGCGGCCTCTCTCAAGGCCTCTTCACCGTTGAGCGCGGTCGCGGCCTGCCAGCCCTCGTACCGGGCGACCGTCGCGACCAGGTCAGCGATGTGCGGCTCGTCGTCGACGACGAGCAATCGAACCGAGTTCCCCTTGTCCACGTGCTCATGGTGCGTCACCTGGTGCTCCACCCGCCTGATCGACAGGAAGTCGACAGCCCGGGCAAAGGGGAGCCACAGCTCGCACACGAAGGATCGAGACCGAACGAGACCGCCGACCGAGGAGCCCGCCGTGACGACCACCCTGCAGCACCCCGTGCGACCGGCTCCGGCCGGCCGTGCGACGCCGCACAAGGTGCTGGCCAAAGCCGGCCTCTACGTGTTCCTGCTGGCCAACGCGGCGTTCGTGACCTACCTGTTCAACGCGGCCGGCGTCGGGTCGAACAAGCTGGTCAACTTCGGCCGCCTGACCGGCCTGTACGGCGCGCTCGCCATGGCGTTCCAGCTGCTGCTGGTCGCGCGGCTGCCGTGGCTCGACCGCCGGCTCGGGATGGACAAGCTCACCTCGTGGCACCGCTGGGTCGGCTTCACGATCTTCTGGATGCTGATCGGCCACCTGACCTTCATCGCGTTCGGCAACGCCGGTTCCGACGGCCCGATCGCCGAGATCATCAGGCAGGCCACCGAGCTCGAAGGCATCCTCCGCGCGCTGGTGGCGTGGACGATCATCATGGTCGTCGGCGTGGTCTCGGCTCGCTTCGCACGGCGCAAGCTGGCCTACGAGACGTGGCACTTCATCCACCTGTACACCTACATCGCGATCTTCCTCGCGTTCACGCACCAGGTCGCGGTCGGCAGCACGTTCCGCAAGTCCGCGCTGGCGACCGGCTACTGGTGGGGGCTCTGGGCGTTCGCGATCGGGGCTGTCGTGATCGGACGGGTGGTGCTCCCGCTCTGGCGCAACCAGCGTCACCAGTTCCGGGTCGCCGCGGTGGTGCCGGAGGCGCACAACGTCGTCTCCGTCTACATCGAGGGCAAGGACCTGGACCGGTTGGGCGCCAAGGCCGGTCAGTTCTTCCTCTGGCGCTTCCTCACCAAGGACCGCTGGTGGCAGGCCAACCCGTTCTCGCTGTCCGCGGCACCCAACGGCAAGTACCTGCGGCTCACCGCGAAGGCACTGGGCGAGGGCAGCGCCGACATCCGCAACGTCGAGGTCGGCACCCGTGTGTTCGCCGAGGGTCCGTACGGTGCCTTCACGACCATGCACCAGACCAAGCCGAATGCGCTGCTCGTCGCGGGCGGGGTCGGTGTCACGCCGATCCGCGCGCTGCTGGAGGAGATCCAGGGCCACGTCGTGGTGCTGTACCGGGTCACCGACCCGCGGGAGGCCGTGCTGCTGCGCGAGCTCGAAGGGCTGGCGCGGGCCAAGGGCGCGGTGCTGCGCCTGGTCACCGGTTCCTCGAAGACCGTCACCGCGAACGGCCCGTTGCTCGGACCGGAGAACATCGCCGCGCTGGTGCCGGACGTGCAGGACCGCGACGTGTTCATCTGCGGCCCGAACGGCATGACCGACGCCGTGGTGCGCAGCCTGTCCGAACTGGGAGTGCCTGACAACCAGGTCCACGCCGAGCGCTTCGCGCTGGCCAACTGAGAGGGTTCGACGACGTGAAGAGGGCGATTCCCGTACTGGCGCTGAGCGTGGCCGGTCTCGTGCCCGTCTGGCTGTACTCGCCGGGCCCCGCGCACGAGGGCGAGATCAACGAGGCCGCCGCCGCTCCGGAAACCCAGCAGACCCAGACCACCACGGCGGCGCCGAAGGCGACCGGGTCGGCGCCGACCGCCCAGCAGCAGAAGCCACAGCAACAGTCGCAGACCAGGACCGTGGCCGGTCCGGCGGTGAACACCTCCGAAGGCACGGTCCAGGTGCAGGTCACGTTGCAGGGCAACAAGATCACCGACGTGAAGGCGTTGCGGGCGCCCAACAGCGAGCCGACCAGGACGGCGCTGCCGATCCTGAAGCAGGAGGCGCTCAAGGCGCAGAGCGCGGACATCGACACGGTGTCCGGCGCGACCGCGACCTCGCAGGGCTACAAGCAGTCGCTGCAGGCCGCGCTCGACGGGGCGCAGTAGGCATGTCGGTGCGGCGCGTCGAGCAGATCATGGGCCTGCCGATCTCGGTGGACCTGCGTGACGGTGACGACGCTCTGGCGGAACGGGTGTTCGCCTGGCTGCGTGAGGCGGACGAGCGGTTCTCGCCGTTCAAGCCGGACAGCGAGGTGTCCCGGTTGGACCGGGGTGAGCTCACCAGGGAAGAGCTCACCCCGGATCTGGTCGAGGTGCTCTCGTTGTGCGACTGGTACGAGGAGTCGACGGGCGGGGCGTTCACGGCACAGGTGCCGGGACGCGGGCTCGACCCGTGCGCGGTGGTGAAGGGCTGGGCCGTGCAGCGGGCCGCCGACCTCCTGCGCGAGGGCGGGGCGTCGGCGTTCTGCCTCAACGCCGGCGGCGACGTCGTCACCGCCGGCGAGCCCGAGCCGGGAAAGCCTTGGCGCGTGGGCGTTCGGCATCCCGATCTCGCCGACCAGCTGTGCGTCGTGCTCGGTGTGCGCGACGGAGCCGTTGCCACGTCAGCGTTGTACGAACGCGGGCAGCACATCCTGGACGGCCGTACCGGTCAGCCCGTCACCGGAATCCTGTCGGTCACGATTTTCGCCGAGGACCTCGCGATCGCCGACACCACTGCCACAGCAGCGTTTGCGCTGGGCAAGGAGGGGATCGAGTGGGCGGCGGCGCAGGAGGACTGCGAGATCTTCATCGTCGACGAAGATCGTCGCGTCTTCCGCAGCCCTGGACTTCCGGTACACATCTGTTAACATGCCCGCCCAACGGAGCTTGACTCCGGGGCACGGATTTCGTTGATCAAGAGCTGGATCGGAGCTCGCGCTCGGGGCAAGACCCGGCCTGCTGTCGACCAACTACTCGTGCGGAAGAGCCTGTCGGCGCGCGAATTCGGGAGCGCGCACCGGCAGGCTCTTTCTGTTCTCGAACCTCAGGCGTAGCGGTTCTCGTCGAACTCCAGGTTCACCGCGGAGCAGCCCAGGTCGCGGCCCACCGCGTCCAGGACGTCGACCAGTTCCAGGGCGCTCAGCCAGTCGCGAGGGAGGGCGTCGGTGCCGTGCAGTGCGCCCAGCACGTTGCCGGTCAAGGCCGCGGTGGCGTCACTGCCGCCGGAGTGGTTGGCGGCTGCGCGCATCGCGTCGACGAACTGCACCGGCTTCGGATGCGTCAGCACGGTGTAGACCGCGATCGCCAGCGCCTCGGGGCCGGTCCAGCCGCTGCCGAGCCGGTCGACGCGCACGGACGACTCGCCGTCGTGTTCCTCCGCCAGCACCACGGCGCGGGTCAGCACCGTCGCCGTGTAGGTGTCGTCGCGCAGCACCCGGCCGATGACCTGGTCGATCGCCTCGCGCAACGGCCTGCCCTTCACGGCGAGCAGGTGGATCAGCAGCGCCAGCGCGCCGCCGGACACCCAACCGCCGGTGCCGCCGTGGGTGAGCGCCGCGAACCGGCAGCCGAGGTCGTAGGCGATCGCCGCGGACGGCGCGAACCCGGCGGGCGCGGTGCGCGTGACGCCGTTGCAACCGGACGACTCGTTGTGCGGGTTCTCCGGCGTGGACGGCGTTTCCGCGGCCAGCGCGCGCAGGCACGTCAGTCCTGGCGACCGGCTCTCGTACAGCCGTTCGTCTGCGAGCAGGCCCACCGCACCCCGCTCCGGGCCCGGTTGCTGCTGGGTGATCAACCAGCGCCGGTAGCTGTGCCACACCATCTCCGACGGCTCCCACTCGCCGGTGCGTTTCCCGCGCACCCAGGCGCGCAGGTACCCGTCGGCGGTGAAGAGCGTCAGCTGGGTGTCGTCGGTGACCAGCGCGGGCTTCGGCGGTGCGAGCACACCCTCGGTGCCGTGTTCGCGCTGGATGTCGGCCCAGCCGAGGTACTGCACAGGTGCGCCGAGCGCATCACCGAGAGCGCCGCCGAGGAGGCACCCGGCGCCGCGGTCAACCACGGAGTTCCGATCTCGCGGCACAGTGGAACAGTAGCGTCCCGCGAACTTGAACCGCACTTGTATCTGCGTCCCGGGCTCGCACACCTGTTGAAGTGACAAGGTCAGCGGGCGCGAGGGAGGGGCATGCGGAGCAAGAACGGACTCGAGTTCGGCGTGCTCGGCCCACTCCAGGTGCTCGCGGACGGACGGCTCATCCAGCTGGGCCGCCGCGGCATGCGCGGACTGCTGGCCATGCTGGTCGTCGAGGCGAACCGACCCGTCTCGATCGACCAGATCGTCGACGCGCTGTGGACGGACTCGCCGCCGGCCACGGCACGGACGATCGTGCACGGCTACGTCTCCCGGCTGCGCAAGGTGCTGGAGGAGGCCGACTCGTCGGGCTCCGCGATCATCCGCACCACGCCGACCGGGTACCAGCTGGCCGTGGACCCGTGGCGCCTCGACCTGCACCGCGCCCGGCAGCTCGTGGCGTCCGCCCGCGGCAAGCCCGCCGCCATCAGGGCGGGCCTGCTGCGCGAGGCCCTGGGGCTGTGGCGCGGTCCGGTGCTCGCGGACGTGCCGGGCGACCCGATGACCTCCGACCTGGAGGAGCTGCGGCTGTCGGCGCTGGAGGAACGCATCGACGCCGAGCTCGAGCTCGGCCGCCACCTGGAGCTGGTGGGCGAGCTGCGCGGGCTGTGCACCGAGTACCCGTACCGGGAACGCCTGGTGGCGCACAGCATGCGGGCGCTCTACCGGTCCGGTCAGCGGGCCGACGCTCTTGAGGCCTATCAACGGTTCCAGCGCCGCGCGAGCGAGGAGCTGGGCATCGATCCCGGGCCGGAACTGCGGTTGCTGCAGGAACAGGTGCTGCGTGACGACCCGGCGTTGAGCTTGATCAGCCCGGTCGAGTCGCGGCCGGTCGCGCCACGCGCCGGGATCGTGGCGCCGGCGTTGCTGCCCGCTTCGGCGTCCCGGCTGTTCGGCCGTGACGACGACAGGGCTTGGCTGGACAACGTGTGCGCGGCCAGGAACCTGCTGGGGACCTGCGTCGCGGTGCTGACCGGCCCGCCCGGGGTGGGCAAGAGCGCGCTCGCGATCACCTGGGGGCACGAGAACGCCGAGATGTTCCCGCACGGCGTGCTGTTCGCGTCGCTGGGCGACACCGAACCGGGCGAGGTGCTGACGAGGTTCCTGGTGGCGCTGGGCGTACCCGCGGACGGCGTGCCGGTCGCGCTGGAGGACCGCGTCGGGCTCTACCGGTCGTTGCTGAACCGCCGTCGCGTGCTGGTGGTGCTGGACGACGCGACGGGCTTCGATCAGGTGCAACCGCTGCTGCCACCCGGTTCCGGCTCGGTGGTGCTGGTGACGTCGCGTTCGCACCTGGAACGGCTGGTCGTCACCAACAGCGCTCGGGTGCGCAAGCTCGGGCCGTTGGACGACGACGCCGCGCGTGCGCTGGTGGACGACGTGCTGGGCAGGCCGCTGTCGTCGGAGGACCCGGCGGCGGCGCGCAAGCTCGCCGAACTGTGCGGCGGTCTGCCGCTCGCGTTGCGGGTGGCCGCGGCGAAGCTCGTGATCAGTCCGGAGTGGACGGTCGAGGAGCTGGTGGGCGAGCTGGCCGACGACGGGCACCGGCTGCGTGGCTTGGACCTACCTGAGGCAGGCGTGGGGGTGTCGCGGGCACTGGACCTGTCGACCCGCGACCTGCCGTCCGAGCTGGCCGAGGTCTTCAAGGCCGTCGGGCTGGCGCCCGGCCGGTTCATGTCGTCGCACGCCGTCGCCGCCCTGACCCGGATCCGGGTCGAGTCCGCACGCGCCCGGCTGGCCCAGCTCGTCGAGGTGAACCTGCTGGTCGAGCCGTGGCCGGACGGGTTCACGATGCACGAGCTGGTGCGCCTGTACGTGCGCGGAGCCGGCCGTCCGGACCTGGACTCGTTGCGGCGCCTCGTGAACTACTACCTCGTCAGCTGCGACCACGTCCGTCGCGCCATCCGACCGGCGCGGGACGGCCTGGACTTCGCGCTGGGAGACAACGGTTCCACGGCGCTGCCGGTGTTCCGCGACCCGATCGCCTGGTTCGACCGGGAGTGGCCGAACATCGTGGCGGTGGTGCACGCGGTCGCCGAAGCGGGCCTGCACGACCAGGTGTGGCAGCTGGTTCGGCTGTTGCACCCGTACGCGACCGTGCGCGCGCTCACCGGGGAGTGGGTCGCGCTGGTCGGGTTCGGCCTGGCCGCGGCCGAGGTGACGGGGAGCCGCCTCGGCCAGGTCCTGATGCTGGACACGGCCTACACGACGAACGCCCGGCTGGGACGACCGGTCCTGCTGCCGGACGCTCGCCGCGCGCACCGGCTCGCGACCGAGCTGGGCGAGCGCCAGTACCTGGTGCTGACGCTCGCCCAGCTCGCCGACGTGCTGTTCCGCTTGGAGCAGCACGACGAGGCGTTGCTGCACTTCTGGGAGTCGGTGCAGCTCGCGCAGCAGTCCGGTGACGTCGTCGGCGAGGGCCACGGGCTGAACAACGTGGCGCAGGTCGAACAGGCGCGCGGCCGGATCGACGTCGCCTTGCAGCACCAGGCGCACGCCGTCGAGGTGTACCGGCGTTCCGGCGACCAGGTGGCGTTGATCCGCGGCCTGGCGAACCTGGCGGAACTCCACCTGGAGGCCGGTTCGCTGGACGAGGCGGAGTCGTTGGCGCGTCAGGTGGTCGACCTGGCCGCCGTCGCCGAGGTGACGTACCTGGAGGGTTTTGGCCGGCAGGTGCTCGGCGGTGTACTGCTCCGGCGGGCCGAATGGGTTGCTGCCGCAGCGGAATTGACGGAGGCGCTGCGCCTGTACGCGCAGGTCAACTCGGCCCGCGCGGTCGAGGTGCGGGCTGCTTTGGACTCACTGTCGTCGGAGGTTTAGCGGGCGTTTAGTCGTCTGGTCCCAAAAAATGGGATGTTGGAGGTGCAGGCCGCCGATTGGGGGATTACCGAGGGGGTAAGGCGCGCCTGCGGTGAAGAGGCCCGACCGGCATTCGGGGGAGAGTGCCGGTCGGGCCGCTTGGTCCTACCGGTAGTTCTCCCCGGTGCACCGGGCCACCGGCAGCAGCTCCGGCCGCTTCGGCGCCAGACCGTCCCCCATCGACTCGCCCCGCAGCTGCCTGCCGATCCACGGCACGACGTGCTCGCGGGCCCACTTCAGGTCGGCTTTCCGCTGCGTGACCCAGTCGGTCTGCTCCAGCACGGGCCACGGTGCGCTCCACGAGTGGTCGTCCGTCAGTCCCAGCACCTCGGCCGTTTTGAGCGCAACTCGTTGGTGGCCCTCAGGAGAGAGGTGCAGGCGGTCCTCGCTCCACGCGCGGCGGTCGTGCAGGACGTGCATCGACCAGAGGTCGACCATGCGGCAGTGGTAGCGCTCGGCGATCGACCACAGGTGCGAGTTGTAGATCGCGATCTTGCCGCGCAGGCTCCTGAGGAGCGGCGTCGACCGAGTGTCGAAGCCGGTGAAGATGACGACGTCGCAGCCGGCTGCGCGGAGGTCGGCCACCGCCACCTCGTAGACCTCGGCCAGTGCGTCCGGGTCGCTGTTCGGGACCATGATGTCGTTGCCGCCACCGCAGAACGTGACGAGGTCCGGTTTGAGGGAGATCGCCAGCGGCACCTGCTCGTCGATGATCTCCTGCAGCATCTTGCCCCGGATCGCGAGGTTGGCGTACCTGAAGTCAGGTGCCATCCGGGCCATCAGCTCCGCCAGCCGGTCCGCCCAGCCGACGTAGGTGTCCCCTGGGCCTGGGTCGTCCATGCCCTCGGTGAAGCTGTCCCCCAGGGACACGAGACTGTTCCATCGCAGCAGCACAACATCCCCCTATCTCGCGCGACTTGCGGCCTTCGCATCGCGGTTGCCCGCGGCTCCCGATCGTGGGCGACTGATTAGCATGCACAACCAACCGCTGGTTACGCCACCGTCGGTTACGCAATCGTAGGTTTTGTCGCTGTGGGTGACGATTCTTTACCACTCGATCGAGCGAAGCTCGAGGCTCGTCCAGGGTGATCGCGGGGATTCGGCGCGACCGGTCGCTAGCTTCTGGTGCGTGCGTTCTCGGGTGCCGCTGCCTTCTGTTTCGCTTGGTGTCGCGCTGGTCACGCTCGGAGTGCTGGCCGGGGTGGCCATGTCCGCCGGAGTCGTGCCGGTTCCCGTGACGTCCGGTCCAGAACCTGAGGTGGCTCAGGAGGGTGGCGATCAGCCGCCCATGGAGTTCTCGCCGACCACCTCGTCGTCTGCGGTTCGGGTGGTGCGAGGGCGGCCGTCCGGCGTTTCCGGCGTTTCCGGGGCTTCTGCGGTTCGGGTCACGCCGCCTCCGCATTCGAATCCGGTGGTTGCGCCGGAGAGGGCGGAGCCTTCCGCCAGCGTCGTCGAGACGACCGCGGTGCCGTCGGTCTCGGTGCCCAGCCTGTCGTCCGAGCCGTTGGTCAGTTCTTCTTCCGAAGCACCGGTTCCGTAGGGGCGTGGGACCTTTCCGAGGGGGAGCACCGCCGCCGATCAGCTCCCCCTCGGAAAGGGGTGGGACCACTGCTCGGGACGCCGCCGCCGATCTGCCCCGAGCAGTGGGCTTGGGACCGTCTCAGGGGGCGCCGCCGCCGATCTACCCCCTGAGACGGGGTCTGGTCAGCCGCTGGCTGCTACGTCCAGTGCGGCTGTGGGGAGGTGTTCGTCGTAGGCCGAGCGCAGCCTCAGCTCCGCGCCCGGCGAGGCTCCGATGTGGTCCAGGCCCAGGAGCGCGGCGCCCACCACGGGCGGGACGTCCACCACTCGAACTTGGGCCAGAGGGGCGGCTTCCGTGATCTGTTGGCGCACAGGGCCGACGACCACGTCGCCGGTGTTGGTCAGGACGCCACCGCCCAGCACCACGTCGACGGGCTCGTCCATCAGGTCGAGCTTGCGCATCGAGACGGTGGCGAGGAGGACGATCTCCTCGATCAGCCGGTCGATTTGGGCGAGGGCGACGGAGTCACCGCGGGCCGCCACCTCGAAGACGAGCGGGCACAGGGCGTGCGGATCCAGTTCGATCTCCTCGAAGTGGATCTTTTCGACCACTTTGAGGATGGAGGTTTCGCCGTAGTGGGCGAGGAGGGCCGGGAGGAGCTCGGTGGGCTTGCCCCGGCCGTCTTCCGCGCGGACCGCGTGCCACAGCGCGTCGTTGCCGAGCTGGCCGCCGCCGCCCCAGTCGCCGGAGATGGCGCCCAGCGCGGGGAAGCGGTGGGTGCGGCCGTCCCGGGCCACGCCCACCGCGTTGATGCCCGCGCCGCAGACGACCGCGATGCCCCCTGCGGCGGCGGTGCCCGCGCGGAGCAGGGCGAAGGTGTCGTTGCCCACGAAGGTCGTGCTGGACCAGCCTCGCTCGGAGATCGCTCGCGTCAGGTCCTCCTCCTCGCGGGGCAGGTCCGCTCCCGCGAGGTAGGCGGAGGTGTGCGAGGCGATCGGCTCGTTCGGGGACAGTCCCGCCTGCGCTGCGGCCTCGCGTGCCAGTCCCTCGAACACGTCGAGCCCGTGCTTCATGCCCACGGTCTGCGGCGGCGCGCCGGGGCCGCGCACCTGCGCGAGCACCTTGCCGTCCGCGTCGACCAGCAGCACCGCGGTCTTGCTGTTCCCGCCGTCGATCGCGAGCACCCGGTCCGTCATCGGTGTCAGGCTCCCTTCACCCACGGCAGCAGGTCGCGGTTCTGCGCGATCAGCTCGTCGGCCAGCTGGTCCGCGACGGCCTGCTGGCCGATCAACGGGTGGGCGAGCAGTGCGTTGGCCACTCGGTCGCGGCCGCCGTGGACCGCGGCCTCCAGGGCCAGGTACTCGTAGGCCGTCACGTGCGAGATCAGGCCCGAGATGGTGGGCTCGACCGGGCGCACCGGCAGCGGGACACCGCCCTTGGCGTCCACTGTGGACGACACCTCGATGACGGCGTCGTCCGGCAGGAACGGCAGGGTGCCGTTGTTCTGGACGTTCACCACGTGCTTCTCGGCGCCGGCGCCGCCCGTCAGTGCGTGCACGAGCTGCACCGCGGCCTCGGAGTAGTAGGCGCCACCGCGCTGCGAGAGCTGCTCCGGCTTCGTCACGACCGACGGGTCGCCGTAGATGTCCAGCAGCTCCTTTTCCACCGTGGCCACGACCTCGGCGCGCGGCGGTTCCTTGAGCTGCTTCTTCACGACCACGTCGTGGTTGTAGAAGTAGTTCAGGTAGTACGAGGGGACCATGTTCAGGCGCTGCATGAGGGCGGCGTCGATGCCGATGTGCTCGGCGAGGCCTTCCGCGTGCTGCGAGAGGAGCTCCGGCAGGCGGTCGACGCCGTCGACGTGCACGCCGCGTTCCCACGTCAGGTGGTTCAGGCCGACGTGCTCAAGCTCCACAGTGGACGGATCGACGCCGAGCAGGCGGGAGGTCCAGCGCTGGAACGTGATCGCCACGTTGCACAGGCCGATCGCCTTGTGGCCGTGCTGCAGCAGAGCCCGCGTCACGATGCCGACCGGGTTCGTGAAGTTCACGATCCAGGTGTTCTCGCCGGCGATCGCACGGACCTTGTCCGCGATGTCCAGGACGACCGGCACGGTCCGCAGGGCCTTGGCGAGGCCACCCGCGCCGGTCGTCTCCTGGCCGACGCACCCGCAGGTCAGCGGGAACGTCTCGTCGGAAGCACGGGCCGCCTGGCCGCCCACCCGCAGCTGGAGCAGCACCGCCGAGGCGCCCTCGACACCCTGTTCCAGCGACGTGGTGGTGCGCACCTTCGCCGGGTGCCCGGCGTGTTGCAGCAGCCGGCGGCAGAACGGGCCGATGATCGACAGACGGTGCTCGTCCGGGTCGACGAGGACGATCTCGTCCACCGCGAGGCTGGTGCGACGGCCCGCAATGCCGTCGATCAGCTCCGGTGTGTAGGTGGACCCGCCACCGACGACGGTCAGTTTCATCCCTTGACTCCTGTGAAGGTGATGCCCTTGACGAACGACTTCTGGGCGAAGATGAAGAGGATGATCGCCGGGATCATCGTCAGGAACGTCACCGCCATTGCTGAGTTCCACTGCACGATGTGCATGCCCTTGAACGTCGCCAGTGCCAGCGACAACGTCCACTGCTCCTTCACCTCGCCGGTGTAGAGCAACGGGCCGAAGTAGTCGTTCCAGGTGAAGAGGAAGCAGAACAGCGCCGTGGCGGCGATGCCGGGCTTGGCCATCGGCACGATGATCCGCACCAGTGCCTGGAACTCCGAGCAGCCGTCCACCCTCGCAGCGTCCACATAGGACTGAGGGATGGTCAGCATGAACTGACGCAGCAAGAAGATGCTGAACGCGTCGAACAAGAAGTAAGGAGCGATCAACGGCACCAGCGTGCCGGTCAGACCGAGCGACGACCACGTGTCGTACAGCGGCACCGCCACGACCTGCGGCGGCAGCATCATCGCGCCGATCACCAGCAGGAAGGCCACGTTCCGCCCGCGCCACTTGAGCTTCGCGAGCGCGTAGGCCGCCGGGATCGACGAGATCAGCATGCCCGCGGTGGCGAGCAGCGAGTACGTGAGGCTGTTGAACAGGTACTGGAACAGCGGGGCCTTGTTGAAGACCTCGATGAAGTTCTCCCAGTGCCATTCCCGCGGCCACAGGTCCGAGGTGAACGCCTGGTTGTCCGACATCACCGCGGTGAGGAACACGAACAGCACGGGCGTCGCGAACATCAGGCCCAGGACGAGACCGATCGCGTGCGTGGCGACCCAGGTGAGGATTCCCCTGGTGTCACGGGGTTTCTTCGGCTGTTCCGGCTCGGTGGAGACGTCCACCGGTGGCTTGGTGAGCGTGGCGGTCATGCTCCCGGGCCCCCTTCCTCAGCGGCGGAGCCCTTGCGCATCCGCTGCACCAGCACGATCGTCACGGCGAACGAGATGACGAACAGGACGGTCGCCATCGCGGCGGCGTAGCCCATGTCGAAGTACCGGAAGCCTTGCGTGTACAGGTAAACCGGGAACGTCAGCGTCGAGTTGTCCGGGAACCCGAGGTACTTGGTCGACCCCGTGGAGTCCGCCGAACCCGAGCCCGCCGACCCCGCGACGACGGCCTGGGTGAACAGCTGCAGGGCGAGGATCACCGAGTTCACGATGCCGAAGAGCAGCACCGGGGAGATCGTCGGCAGCGTGACGTGCCACCACCGGCGGACCGGGCCGGCGCCGTCGAGCTCGGCCGCCTCGTACTGCTCCTGCGGCACGTCGAGGATCGCCGCCAGGATGATGATCATCAGGTCGCCGGAGATCCACAGCATGATCGCGGTGATGCCGGGCTTGGCCCACGACGGGTCGGAGAACCACAGCGGTGAGTCGAGACCGAACCAGCCGAGCAACGTGGCGAACGGGCCGCCGTTGGGGCGCAGCACCATGAAGAACACGAGCGTCGCGGCCACCGGCGGTGCCAGCGACGGGAGGTAGCAGAGCGTGCGGATCAGGCCCACACCGGATTTGAGACGTGCGATGACGGACGCCACGCCCAGCGCGAACACGGTCCGCGCGAAGGTCAGCACGACGACGAACCACAGCGTGTTCTGGATCGCCTTGATGAACAAGGGGTCCTTGAACATGAACGTGTAGTTGTCGAGGCCGGTGAACTCCGGGGCGTTGATCAGGTCGTACTTCGTGAACGAGAAGACGACCGTGGCGACCAGCGGATAGCCGAAGAACAGGACGAAGCCGATGGTGGCCGGGGCCATGAACCCGAGCACGGTGAGACGGTTGCGGGCACGTGCCCGCCCCCTGCCGGGGGCGGGACGGGCGCCGAGCGTGGCGGTCATCGTGAGATCCCCTACTTGCCGCTCTTGGCGACCTGGTCGTCGATGTTCTTGTCGACTTCCTTGAGGCCTGCCGCCAGGTCCGGGACCTTGCCGGAGGTGTAGGACACCGCGAAGTCGGTCATGGCCTTGATGTGCGCGTCACCGATCGGGGTGACCGGGTTGCCCTTGAGCTTGTCGCTCTTGGCCAGGTCGATGAACGTCTTGAACTGCTCGTCGACGTCCAGCTTCGGGCTGTCCATCGCGGCCTTGGTGCTCGGCACGTTCTTGATGGCGTTGGACAGGTCGACGATCGTGTCGGTGTCGAACGACAGGTGCTTGATCAGCTCCCACGCGGCGCCGGGGTGCTTGGCGCCCTTGGGAATGCCCATGATCGTGCCGGTGGTGAAGGCGGTGCCGTAGTCGGCGGGCTTCCAGGTCGGGAACGGGGCCGTGCCGAACTTGATCTGCGGCGCCTGGGCCTTGAGGAAGGCGGTGCGGTACTCGCCGTCCATCATGATCGCGATCTTGCCCTGGTGGAACGCGTGGTCGGCCGAGTACTCCTGACCGAGACCGGCGCGGAAGCGCTCCAGCGCCTCGTAGCCGTAGAAGTCCACGAGCTTCTTCTGGAACGTCATCATCTCGGTGAAGCCGGGCGAGGTGGAGAGCGCCGACTTGCCGTCCGGGGTCGTCCACTCGGCACCGAACGTCGGTCCCAGGATGGTCGGGCGGTTGGCGTAGAAGCCCATGGTGGGCAGGTAACCCGCGACCTCGATATCGCCGTTCGGGGCCTTCTTGGTCAGCTTCTTGGTGTCCTCGAACAGCTCGTCCAGCGTCTTCGGCGGGGCCGGGATCCCGGCCGTCGTCAGCATGTCCGTGTTGTAGTACATGGCGTAGACGTCGGTGAGCATGGGCATCGCGCAGCGGTTGCCCTTGTACTCGGTGTACTCGCGCACGGCCGGGGTGATCTGGTTGAGGTCGACCTTGTCGCGATCGATGTACGGCTTCAGCGGCTGGAACGCGCCGGAGGAGCAGAACTGACCGATGTTGTCGGTGGTGAACGACAGCGCGACGTCAGGCGTGTTGCCCGACCGGATGCCCGCGGTGATCTTGTCGTCGTCCTGCGAGCCCTCGTGCTTGATCTCGATGTTCGGGAACTTCTTGTTGAACGTCTTGAGGGCCTTGGTGACCTCTTCGTACTCGCGGTCGGCGTAGTTGCTCCAGACCGTGAGGGTGAGCTTGTCGTCCTTGCCAGGAGCAGCTGCGGCATCGGAATTCGCGCCGCCACCCTTGCCCGCCGCACATGCGGTGAGGGTCAGCGCTGTAGCCATTCCTGCGGCGACACAGAGCAAGGCAGCACGGGTGTGCTTGCGCATGTGCACTCCTTCTCGATCAACGTGGGGACCCGGCGACCACAGGGCCGCGGAATGGAGCCGTGGTGGCTGCCGGCAGGCCGAACACCTGTTCGCGTGCCACGGCCAGGGCCGAGTGCAGTGCGCCGCTGCGCACCGGTTTCCCGGTCACCAGAGCCAGCTGGACAGGGGTCCTCGGCACCACCAGTTGCCGCAGTTCCGCGGCAACGAGATCGTTCAGCGTGGTTCCGCCTGCCTGGGCGATGTCGCCGGACAGGAGGATGAGTTCCGGGTCGAGCACCGCGACGACGCTGGCCACGCCCGTGGCGATGCGCCTGGCGAGATCGACCATGAACTCCCGGCCCGCCGGCCCCGCGGCCAACGCCTTGCGCACGGCCCCGTGGCCGTTGCGCGCGGCGAGCCCGTGGGCCCTGGCGAGCTTGCAGATCGATGCGTTGCTGAGCAGCTCACCGAACGTGCCGCCGGAGCGGTCGGTGTCGGTGTCGGCCGATGCGCGGTCGGGGATCATCAGCCCGTCGATCTCGCCCGCGCCACCGGAGGCGCCGCGCAGCAGCACCCCGTTGATCACGACGGCGGCACCGACGAGGTCCGCGGGCCAGATGACGACGAAGTTGCGCACCTCGGTGGCCCGTCCGGCGACCATCTCCTCCAGCGCGACGAGGTTGACGTCGTTCTCGACGCTCACCGAGGTCGCGAGCTGCTCGGACAACCGGCCGGGCAGGTCGAAACCGCTCCAGCCGGGCAGGTGAGGTGCGTAGGCGAGCTCGCCGTTCGCGGGGTTCACCGCTCCGGGACAACCCACCACGACGTGCAGCAGCTGGTCGGACTGCAGGCCTGCCTGCCCGCACGCCTTGCCGACCGCGCTCACGAACGCCTCGAGCACACCGTGCTTGGCGGGCATCGGCGCCTTGTGCTCGGTGAGCACGGTGCCGGAGATGTCCGCGATCGCGATGTCGACCGTCTCCGGGGTGAGGTCGACGGCCGCGATGTGCGCGAGGGCCCCGTTGACCGACCACAGCTGGGCACGCGGCCCGCGTCCACCGCCGCGCAGCCCGTTGCGGACCACGGTGTCGGCGGTTTCCAGCCGGGTGAGCAGCTGTGCGGTCGCCGGCTTGGAAAGACCGATCAGGCCTTCCAACTCCGACCTGGTCAGCGGCCCGTTGCGCAGCAAAGCCTCGATGGCTGCGCGGTCGTTGATCTCCCGCAGCAGTCGTGGGCTTCCGGCACGCATTAGGTCCGCTCCTGTCTGTTAACTTTCCAGACGATTTCGTGGAGACGGTAGTGACCTGGTTCACCGGGGTCAATCCCCGATATGGGTCCGTTACCTGACTTAGGTTCACCTAAGGCACCCTGGAACCATGACGGACGTGCGCCAGGAGTCGCTCGCATCACTGCTCGGAGGCCGGGGCGGCGCGCTCGACGCCTCGCTGCCGCCACTGGCGTTCGTCGCGGGCTGGCTGCTGTGGAGCCACTCCGTCGGCGCCGGTGCCGTCGCCGCCGTGCTGTGCGGCGTGGTGATCGGCGTGGTCCGCTTCGTGCGCGGCGAGAAACCGCGCGCGGTCGTGCTGTCCGTGCTGCTGGTGGTGGCGGCTTCGCTGGTCGCTTTGTACACCGGGCGCGTCGAGGACTTCTTCCTCATCCAGCTGCTGTCCAACGTGGCCTCGGCCCTGGCGTGGGCGGGCTCGATCGCGGTGCGCTGGCCGTTGCTCGGCGTGGTGGTGGGGACGCTGTTGGGGCAGAAGACGCGGTGGCGGCGAGATCCTGCCCTTTTGCGCGCCTATTCAGTCGCATCGTGGGCCTGGGTCGGTCAGTACGTGCTGCGTGTTGCCGTGTTCACGCCATTGTGGCTTGATGCGCAGATCTTCTGGCTGGCCGGTTTGCGGGTCATGTTGTCGTGGCCGTTGCAGATCGTCTGTGTCCTGGTGTCGGGGTGGCTGTTGCGGCAGGCGTTGCCCGCCGGTCACCCCGGCTTCCGGCACCCGCAGTTGCCGGAGTCCGCCGCTTAGTGCAGGGGCGGGTCCTCCTGCTGTGGCTTCTGCTGTTGCTGCTGGAGCCGCTGCAGCGCCAGGTACTCCTGTCGCCGGCGCTCAAGGGTCTTCTGGTGGCTGCGGCCCAGCACGATCACCACGGTGAAGGAGATGAGCGAGAACACGAGGACGAGGCCGATCGGGCCCATTGGACCGAGGAGCTCGAAGGGGCCGGAATCTGGGCCCCACTCCGCCGCTGGAAGGTGGATCACCGCTGACCATGACACATCCGGATGCGCCCTTGTGGACAGACGCGACGAGTCGTGTGTGATCTGTGACGCCTAGCGCTTCTTGGCAGGTGGTGCCGGATAGGCCTCGATGAAGTCCTGGACCTCCATCGCCTTCAGGAAGGCCTTGATCACGAAGCGGTGCAGCAGGTAGAGGAACACGATCGAGGCGACGCCGAGAAGTGCGACTCCGGCCGGATCCACCACCCCGCCGCGCGCGTAGAACTGCTCCTGCATCCTCGCTGAACCGATGACGAGCGAGAGCGTCATCCCGGACAGCATGACCAGCGGCATGAGCAGGAACGCGCCGACGATCGCGAGGATGTAGGGACGACTGTCGGTGCGGATAGGTTCCTTTCGCCGCAAGTCCGGATAAACGCGAGTAGCGGCGTTCCAACTCAGCCTTGCGAACGGGTCTTCCACCAGTTCGACAGCCGCGGACCGGGCCCGCACTGCGGTGAGCGCGGCCTCGCCCACTCGTGCGGTCACCGGTATCAGCAGCTCTCGCGCGGTTCCGACGACGTGCAGTGCGGGGCCGGGTGTCACCTCGAACTCACGGGTGTTCGGAACGACCCAGTTCGAGAACACGTGCACCTGACAGACCGTCTTCTGCCCGACCTCCATCAACTCGATCGACCTGAGAGACGTCCACGGCACAGCGATCACGTCACGAGAACGTTTGCGCCGCGACGCCAGGCTGTCCAGGACCAGCCGGTCAGCCCTGACGCACAAGCGAGCCTTGAGTCCCCTGGTGGGAAACGGGATTTCCAGTTTCGAGGAGATCAGCCCGGCAGTGACGGGCCGGGTCAGGACGAGCCGCGCCGCCTCGCCCACCAACCAGCACGCCACGACGAGACCGACGCCGATGGCCAGTGCGATCGGCGTGTTCCGCTCGCCCGCGATGAAGAAGCAGGTGAAGACGGAGACGAAGAGGCCGGGGAAGGCGGCCCATCGGGCCCAGATCGGCCACATCGTCGTGCGGCGCCAGTGCCAGCCCAGCCCAATGGCGATGATCAGCCAGATGGCGCTGCTGCCGAGCACGAGTTCGAGCACGGTATGAGCGGACGGATTGCGACGTCCTGCGAGCTTGGCGTCCCAGTCGTCGAGGCTCGGGTAGGCGGCGAAGGGGATGAACGCGGCCAGGGCGACCAGCATCAGCCCGACTGCCCTACGTGCCAGGACTTCGATCACAGGTCGCCTTCCAAACCGCGCTGAGAGCCGCCGTGTTCACGCCGCTGCATCGGCCATCGCACTACCGATGCCTTTTCCGCTTCCTGCCTGATCCAGGAACCGTTCCGGCCTTCGGAGGGGGAGGAGGCGGTTCTGGAAACGCTTCGATGTAGTCCTGGACCTTCATGTGCTGGATGAAGGCTTTGATCACAAGGCGGTTCAACAGGTACAGGAATACGATCGAACCGACACCCAGCACCACGACGTTCGCCGGCTTGACCACACCTCCGTGTGCGTAGAACTGGTCTTGCATCCTCGCCGAGCCAGTGATGAGCGACAGCGTCATGCCGGAAAGCATGAAGAGCGGCATGAGCAGGAAGATTCCGACGACTCCGAGGATGTAAGGGCGGCCGTCGGTGCGGTAGTTGCCCTTTGGGCTGTCCCCCCGGTACACGCCGGTCTCGCGGGACCAGTCCTTTTCCGTGAGCGGCTCCTCGGGTTCGATGCCGGCAGATCGTGCCCGTATCGCGGCGAGTGCGGTTCGACCCACCTGTTCGGTCACCGGTATCAGCAGTTCTCGTGCGGTGCCGATCACGTGCAGTGCAGGGCCTGGCCGCACGTCGAACTCACGCGCGTTCGCCTCGTGGCTGTTCGAGAACACGAGCACCTGGCAGACCATTTCCTGCTCGACCTCGACGAGTTCGATCGATCGCAACGCCGCCCACGGGACGGCGATCACATCACGCGAACGTTTGCGCCGGGAGGTGAGGCTGTCCAGCACGAGCCGGTCCGCCCGCACGCACAGCCGTGCCTTGAGATCCCTCGTGGGAAACGGGATCTCCAGCTTCGATCCGATCAGGCCTGCGGTCACGGGCCGCGTGACGACGAGGCGCGCCGCCTCGCCCAGCGCCCAGCACGCGAGGAGCATTCCCAGCCAGATCGCCAGCGCGGACGGCTGCCCTCGGTCACCCGCGAGCTGGAGGCTGGTGAGCAGTGCTGCGAAAAGGCCTGTTGCGGAGGCCCACCGAGCCCAGACCGACCACATCGTCGTTCGCCGCCAGTGCCACCACAGACCCGCCAGGATGATCCCCCACAGGCCGGTGCCGACGACCGCGATGTCGCCGAAGCCGAGAGGCTGGACGGACTTCCTCCCGGCGAGAGTGTTCTCCCAGCTGGACAGGCGGGCAGCGGCGACGATCGGGAGCAGTGCGGCCAGGACGATCAGAGCCAGCCCGATCACCCGGCGTGCGAACAGCTCGATCACAGGTCGCCTTCCATGCGCTGGAACGGACCTGTCTTGCCGGCGTTTCCGCGCTGCTCCTCCCAGTACTTCCGCCAGGCTTCGTCCTTCTCGTCCTGCTTGACACCGGCGTCAGCCTCGCGGTGCGTCTGGTCGCTCCACTCCTGGACAGCCGCGTTGCCGAGGATCTTGGGGTATTTCGGCAGCGAAACCTCAGGCAACTCGTGTCCGAACACCTTCGGCGTGACCTCACGCTCGAGCAGGTCGGCTGCGTCGTCGAAGCGCGGGTTTCCCACGTTCAAGCTTTCGCGGAGGTTCGAGTTGCGGGTGTCCGCCAGTGAGTCGATGGCGTCCTTCCTGGCGCCTTTCAGCCGCTCGCCCTCTGCGCCGATCTCTTTGAGACGCTTGACGTCATCCGCGTCGAGCTTGCCTGCCTGTGCTCTCTTCGCCGCCTTCAAGGCGTCCTTGGCGTGCTTCGCTGCGTCTCTGTTGTAGTCCGTGACGGTCTTCTTGAGGTTCTTCCCCGCTCCTTTGAGCATGTCCCGCGAGTGCTTTGCCTCGTCGGCGACCTTCTCCAGCTGTTTGACGACCTTGCTGATCTTCTTCGCGTTCTTTCCCGCCGTGATCGCGCCCTCCGCGACCGTGTCGGCGATGAAGGCCGCCTCCGAGGCCCCGAACGTCAACGGCGCAAGCGCCGTCGCGGCTGCGAACTTGATGATCGTGTTGGAGATGAAGCTCGCGATGGCGTCCCGGATCGCGCCGCGCACCACACCGACCGCTGAGGCGGCGACCGTCATCGCCTGCGCGGCCGAGGTGGCGTGGCTCGCACCGCCCGCCACCACGTTCGAGAAGTCCTGCACGGCCTTGCGGTAGCCGTCGATCGCGGCGCCCCGCGCACCGGAGAGCGCGCCCAGAGTGCCCGTGTACTTGTCGGCGGTCTCCTGCATCCGCTTGGCGATGTTGCTCCAGGTCGAGGCGATCGCGTTGACGGCATCGGGGTCACCCGCGACAAAATCGAGAGCCTCTTTGATGAACGCGATGTGCTCGATCAACCAGCCGATGCCGGCGGACAGCAGGCTGCCCAGCGGATTGGTCACGAACCCGAGCAGGTCCATGCCGAAGCCCACCGCGTCTCCGAGAAACGCGGTCCAGTCGCCCTTGATGCCGTCGTAGACCAGGTTTGCGGAGCTGCTGAAGATGCCCGCGGCATCCCATGCCTGAGTGGGGCTGTCGAGATTGGAGAACCCCGCCAGGTCACTCGCCTTGAACTCCTCGGTCGCCTTCATCGGGTTGAGCTCTCCGATGTTCTTCGGCGCGTCCTCGCTCACGGCTTGCTCCCGTCCAGGTCCTCGCGCAGCTTCTGGAACATCCGCGCCATCGCTTCTTCCTGGTCTGCGTAGGTCTTGCGCATGTCTGCGAACCGCTCGATCAGCGCGTCGCCGGCCTTCTTGACGGTGTCGACGTAGTCACTCGCTTCCACCGTCCAGTTGTTCATGAGCAGGGCGAAGAACTGGCCTGCCAGACCCCAGGCCTCGAAGTTCCCGACGGTGCTGCCCCCGGCGGCCTTCGCATCGGGGAGACCCGCGATGAGGGCTTTGAGTTCGCGTTCGTGGACTTCGAGAGCTTGCAGGTCGATCTGGAAGCCGCCGGACATCACCAGCCACCTTCCTTCTTGAACAGGTCGCGCTGGTCGTAGTCGGTGTCGTCGTCCTCGGCCGGACGGCGGACGGGGCGAGGAGGAGGGGCGGCCTGGGCGGCTTCCTGCTGTTCCTCGTTCACCACGAACTGGCGCGGTGCCGGAGGTGTGTCGTCGGGCTCGTCCGGGACGTCGATGCGCGGGATCTGCGACTGGACGAACCGCATCGCGTCGCTGTTGTCGCCGATGACCGGGGCCATGATCGTGGCGATCTGGCCGACGGCCTGAGCTTGGGCGCGCTTCGCCGTAGCCATCACCAGGGCGGCCAGGCGGTCTTTGGGCATGTCGTCGGCCTTCGCGCCGAACGACAGGCTGAGCAGCGCGCCGCCAGCGCTGACGCTCACCGTCACGGCGCCGTCAGAGCTGGTGGCGGTGCCGGTCAGGTTCGCGATCTGGGACTTGGCTTCCTCCGCCCTTTCGAGCAGCGCTGCGGTGCGCTGCTCGTAGTCCTCGACGAGCTGGTGCGGATCGGTCATGGATGGCCCCCTTGCAACGAGATCGATGTGTCGGCGAGATGCCGGAGCCAGTCGGCGACCCAGCTGTGCGGGCCGTCGACCAGAACGTGGTCGTCACGTCGTTGCCAGTGCACCGAGTCTGCTCGCCATCGTGGTGAAGTCCCCGGGCTGCACCGTCATCCAGGGACCGCTGCCGCTGTTCACCTCGTACTGGAGGTACCGGCCTCCGGGAGTGTCGAAGAAGGTCACGGGTTTCGGTACCCGCACTCGTTTGCCGGTGCGGTCGCGGTGTCCCGCGAACAACTGCCCGCCGCCGAGCCGCGGCTCGGCCAGCAACCGGCGCAGGTCCTGTACCTGCTGTTCCTGTGGACTGCTGGCCGGGCGGTTCTTCTGCAGAACTGAGCCCGTGTCCTGGTATCCGACGGCTTTCGGCATGAGCGCGTCGGCGGGCAACGAGATCACTCGCCCTCGTCCGGGCGGGGCCTCCGGCAGTGCGGCGATCAAGGCCTGTGGTGCCTCATCGGCTCGCACGGGCTCGATCACGAAGTGCTTGTCCGGCAAGGTGATCACACGTACCGCTTCGCCACCCGAGACGGCGACGAGCGCGCTGCGGGTGTTCTCGTCGCCGGAGTTGAAGAACGCGTAGTAGTCGCGTCCAGCCTCGGCGATCAGCCGCAGCGTGCGCCCGAGGCCGGGATGGACCTGGCGGCCTCGCGCGAGCCCGTGCTGTTCCAGGACGGACCAGCTGTCCCGCAACGTCGCGAGCGCGCCGTCGACATCGCCTTCGGCGATGGCGTCGCCGTCGATGTCGAGATCGACGAGCAACGCCCGGTGCAGCTCGGGCAGAGCTTCTGCCTGCCACGCCACGTACACCGCCGTCACCGGCAGCACGACTCCGCTGTGCAGCACCGAGATCCCCGACCGTTCTCCGTCAGCCGCCGATGACCGGTGGCGCGACCACGCGGTCGTCGCCGAACGCTTCGTCGTTGGGCTCCACGTACTTCGTGGTGTGTTCGAGGTCGTCCGCGCCCTCACCACGACCGGCACCCGCAGCGGCACCGCCGCCCGCCATACCCGCGGCGCCACGAGCGCCGGCCGCACCGGTGTTGCCGCTGCCCGAGGGACCGAAAGCGCCCCCGCGACCCTGCTCGCCGAGCACGCCCGCGGCGCCACCCGAGCCGAGCGGTCCGAAGCCGCCCGGCTTCGCCGTGCTACCGAGACCTCCGCCACCAACACCCCCGGTCCCGCGTGCGGCACCGGCCGCGCCCGCACCCGGTCCACCTGGCCCACTCGGTCCACCCGGTGCGCGCGACTGGCCGCCGGGGCCGCCCAGCCCACCGGGCCTGCCCGCGAGGCCGCCCGGCCTGGGGGTGCTCGTGCTCCCGCCGGGCAACGGACCTCCCGGCAGAGGCAGCCCCGGCAGCGGTACACCCGGTTGGTTCAGGTTGCCGCCCGGCGGGGTGTTCGGGACGTTCGGAGTGTTCTGCACCGCGGCCGGCGGTGCGGTCCACGACGGCGTGGTGGTGCCGCCCGGAGGGGTTGCTGCAAGGGGCGTTGGCGTGGTGGCGACGCTGCTCGTGCTCGTCTGGCGGTTGTACCCGTCGTAGGACTTGGGCTGGTCGATCTGCGAGGGCGGCGTCTCCTGCACGGTGGCGGTGGAGGAGTTCGGCGACTCGAACTTCGGCGAGCTCGACGTCGCGGCGGTCGCCGTCTCGGCATAGGTGTTGAGCACCTGCATGTTCGCGCTGTCGACGCCCTGGCTCTTGCCCAGCGCCTCGTCGTAGTCGGTGTCCCACGGAACATGGTCGTTGTACCAGGGCTTGTCCGGCACGGCGACCGGCTGCTGCACCGAGTTCTGCGCGGTCCGGTAGGCGCTGCTCAGGGTCGCCACGGTGCTCGCTCCGGCGGTCGCGGTCGAGCCGGCGGTGTCGGCCCACGAGCTCAGCGGCGAGGTCGAACCGCGCATCTGGTCACCGGCGGCACCGCTCCAGGACGCCCCGGAGTCGCGGATCACCTTGTTGATCAGGTCGCTGACGTCGACCTGACCCTTCGAGATCTCGCTGTAGACCTCGTGGCCGGTGTCGAGCGTCTGCTGCGGGCCGCGGCCTTCCTTGAACCAGCCGTAGATCTTCTTCGCGCACATGGCCATACCCAGCGGACCGGTGAACAGAACCGCCATGTCGCTGTCGATCGCATTACCACCCGGAGCAGTCATCGCCTACCCCTTCAAATTCTGGACAACAAGCGCCGCGACCTTCTCGGTCGCACGACAGGAATCTTTGTACTCAGGTGTTTCCTTGTTCAATGTGCTGATCTGGACATAGATCGCTTCTTTGCTTGATGTCTTGACAGCGGTACCGCAATTGCCCTTGCCGGTGGTGCCGTCTTTGCTAAAGGCGGGGTACCCGGCGACGGTTGTCTCCCTGAATACCGGCTCGGCCTTGCTGGCCTCTCTCATTGACTCGAGGGTGTTGCCTTCTGTGGACAGCGTGACCGAGTACGCCGCTCCTTTGAGTACTTCCTTCGCTTCCCAACGACAGCCAGGCCCGAGTTCCTGATGACCTGACGTGGGGGGATCGAAGGTGCCGAGCTGGGCCAGTTGGGCGGCGGTGAGCAGGTCGCAGGGACGGCTGGTGAACTTGCTCAGATCGAGATCGGGTCCAGGGGCGGCCTTGGACGTGCTGGACGGGGTGGTTCCGGTCGGGTTGCTCGCCGTGGGGCGGCCTGGTTCCGTACCGGAACACGCGGACATGATGCCCGCGAGCGTGACGATTGTCAGCGCGATCAGTAGCGTGGATTTCACTCGTGTCATCCCTGCGGCTTGAGTGCGTCGCCAGCGGCCTGGTCGGTCTTATGATAGGTCTCGACCGCGCGCTTTATGTTCTCGATCGTCTTCTGGAGAGCCTGCTGAGCCTCCAGGTTCGCCCAGCGGTATCCGCCCTCCTCGTCACCGGCAGACTGTCGAATCGCCAGCACGGCGAATCCGCTGTACGGGTCCTTGCCAGGAGTTTTCATCGTGACCAGGCGGTCGGCCTTCTCATAAAGCACTCGAAGCTTTTTGATGGAGTCTTCGAGGCCTGCGATGATTTTGGGGGCCTGGTCGATGTCGATGGTGAAGTTGGTCTGGGTGAGGTGGTTCCAGACGGTGCCCGCGACGTCGGCCGCCGTTTTGCTGATGGTCTCGGCGATGAAGCTGATGCTCTTGCCGACGCCGCCGGTCTCTTCCGACATGACGCTCTGTGCCTCCCCCGTCTCTCTCGGTAGACGAGTATGGCGGGGGCTTCGGTTCCCTGTCAGGTGAATCAGTCGACAGGTGGCATGAGGTGCTTCACGCAGTGGGCGGTGGCTGATTCGAGGTTCTCCAGCAGCATCGCCGCCTCGGTCGGCGTCAGGCGCAGGACCTCGCCGTGCGCGGTCGTCAGGACGAGGCGTCGCCGCTCGACCTCGATGTTCAGCACCGATCTGGTTCCGGCCGCGTCGTGGTAGTAGGCCCACCAGGTGCTGAGCGGGTGGTTCACGGTGGGGTTCTCCCGTAGGTCGCGAGGGTGGTGAGCCGCGACCTGGGAGCTACCGGGTCACGGCCTGGGGTCGCCGAGCGTCAGCTTCAGGAACGCCGACCAGGCATCGGGTGACACGGGGAGATGGGTCTGCGGCGTCTTGCTGTCACGAATGCCGACGCTCCGGCCCACCTCGACGCAGTTGTTTCCGCCGCCGCTGTAGCTGCTCTTGCGCCAGGTGGTCATCAGAGACTCTCCAGGATGTTGTCGATCACCTCCCTGGAGTCTGCCTCAGACAGCGCGAGGGCCGCGAGGTCCGTCAGGATGTCCTCGTGGATCTTGATGGTCTCCGCGTCGTCGAAGAACAGGCAGTAGTTGACGCTCTCGACGTAGACGACGGGCGGGTACTTCGGGAACTTCATCATCCGGAAGTCACCAGCCGTGCCCGCGTGCATGCCCGCTGAGCGAGGAACGATCCGTAGGCTGATGTACTTCCGCACGGACATCCTGAGCAGGTGAGCGAGTTGCTCGCGCCAGATCTCGAGTCCGCCGACCGGGAGCCACAGCGCCTGCTCGTGCACGAGGAATGTGAACTTCCGTCCTGGTTCTAGGATGTTCGCTCGTGCCGCTCTCGCAGCGGCGACAGCAGGGACTGCTTCCGCTGCGACCGACGGTGCGTGCTCGGTGACGACATAGCCGTACTCAGGCGTTTGAAGAAGACCGGGTACGACGATCATCGACCAGTCGATGATCTCCTCGGCCTCCTGCTCCTGGTTGATCAGCGTGCGCACCTGGTCCGGCACGCCGTCCTTGGGCATCTGGAGCCAGGCCCTGCCCAGTTCTCGGAACAGCGCCAGCAGGTGCTCGCGTTCCTCGACCGTGGCCTGGCAGTAGGCGAGCAGCAGCAGGACGTCCTGCTCGGTCACGCCTCCCTTGCCCAGGGTCAGATCCGAGATCTTGGCTTCCTGCCAGCCGAGCAGTTCGGCGAGGCGGCGGTGGGTGAACCCGGTCCTGGCGATGACGGCGCGCACACCGTTGCCGAACTCTCGTCCCACCACACTGGACGATCTTTTGGGCATGCCGGGAAGTTAGGCCTGGTACGGCTTTCCGCTCCACTGTTTCCGGCCAAATCTGCCTGAAGGTGGGAGCCATGGAGCGGCTCCATTTTTCACGATCATCGTGAGGATCCGCGCCAGGTTGCGGCTCGGCCTGTCCGGCGGCACTGTCGGTGGCGGCTGCTACGTTCGCCCGCATGCGTGTGACCAGCGTCCAGCTCGACGTGGAGGATGTCGAGTACGCCGTCGGCAGGACCACCTTCGACCGGGGCGCGGCCTACGCGCGGCAGGGCCGGGTGAAGCAGATCGAGTGGGACGGGGAAGAGCCCGCGTTGCACGCGACCGTGCTCGGGCGCGGAGACACGTACGAGACGTCGGTGTACTTCGACTTCGTCGGTGCGAACGTCATCCAGTTCGCGCAGGGCGAGTGCACCTGCCCCGTGGGTTTCAACTGCAAGCACGTGGCGGCGGTGGTGGTCGCGGCCACGCAGACCGAGCAGCCGCGCGAGAAGTCCCAGAGGGCCACGTGGGACCAGTCGCTCGAGGCGTTGCTCGAAGGTGGGCAGACGCCCGACGCCGGTGTGCCGCTGGCGCTCGAACTCACGCTGAGTCAGTCGAACTCCCGTGCGGGACAGGCCTGTTCGTTGTCGACGCGCATCGTGCGGCCCGGCAAGAACGGTGGCTGGGTGGGCAGTGGCGTCAACTGGAGCCAGCTGGGCTACTACACCCGTGACTACCGGCCGGACCACCTGAGGTTGCTTCGCGAGTTGTACGCGCTGTACCAGGCGAGCAGCACGGGCTACGGCTACTACGCCGAGAAGACGATCAACCTGCAATCGTTCGAGTCGGAGAAGCTGTGGCCGTTGCTCGACGAGGCACGGGAGATCGGCATCGGCCTGGTACACGCCCGCAAGGGGCTGGGTGACGTGGCACGGCCAGGTGTCGCACGGGTTTCTCTCGACATCACCGGCGCCGGAACGAAGCAGCTCGTCGACCCGGTGGTCACCGTGGACGGTGTCGAGGAGGAGATCGAGCCGCTCTGTTTCGTCGGCTCTCAAGGGCACGGGCTGGCCTACGTCGATCGGGCTCAGGTGCAGGCGGACGCCGACTGCCGCCTCTGGCAGTTCCGCCTCGCGAGGTTCACCAAGCCGGTGCCGTCCCAGCTGCAACGCCTGGTGCTGGAGAAGAAGCGGCTAGAGATTCCCAAAGCCGGGCGGTCCAGGTTCCGGGACGAGTTCTATCCGCGGCTGCGCCACCTCGCGCCGGTGACCTCGTCTGACGGCACCTTCACGCCGCCGGAGATCTCGGGTCCCACGCTGGTGCTGCGTACGACGCAGGGCGCCGGGCACACCCTGGACGTCGACTGGGAATGGATCTACCAGGTCGGGGGCTCGCCGTTGCGCGTGCCGCTGGAGGCATCCGGCGAGCACGACGGTTATCGCGACCCCGAGGCCGAACGCGCCGTGCTGGCGTCGATCGAGCAGTACGTGCCGCAACCTCGGCACACCCGGCTCGCGGGTACCGGCACGATGCGGTTCGTCACCGAGGTGCTGCCGTTGCTGGCGGATCTTCCGCACGTGGAGGTCGAGAACAGCGGCGAGCAGGTCGACTACCGCGAGGTGAGCGACACCCTGTCCATCGGGGTGTCCACCGGCGAGGTGCCGGGGCAGACCGACTGGTTCGATCTCGGCATCACCATCGGCGTGGACGGCAGAACCGTTCCGTTCCTCGACGTCTTCCTCGCGCTGAGCCGGGGCGAGGAGCACATGCTGCTCGCCGACGGCGCGTACTTCTCCCTGGAGAAGCCGGAACTGCGATCACTGGCCGCGCTCATCGAGGAAGCACGGGCGCTGCAGGAAACGCCCTCGGGCGACTCGCTGCGGATCAGCCGCTTCCAGGCGGGTCTGTGGGAAGAGCTGGCCGAGCTGGGAGTGGTGCAGAGCCAGGCGGACGCGTGGCAGAAGCAGGTGAAGGGGCTTCTGTCGGCGGACGCCCTGCGCGACGTTCAGGTGCCCGCGACACTCGACGCCCGGCTGCGTCCCTACCAGCTGGACGGGTTCAGCTGGCTGGCGTTCCTCTGGGAGGCCCAGCTCGGTGGCATCCTCGCCGACGACATGGGGCTCGGCAAGACCGTGCAGTCGCTGGCGTTGATCTGTCACGCCAGGCAAACCGCTCCCGGCGGTGCGCCGTTCCTGATCGTCGCGCCGACGAGCGTTGTGTCGAACTGGGCAGCCGAGTCCGCGCGTTTCGCACCCGGACTGCGCGTGGTGGCGTTCTCGGAGACGGCGAGAAAACTCGGCGTTCCGCTGGACGAGGTGGCCGATGGTGCTGACGTCGTCGTCACCTCGTACGCGTTGTTCCGGCTCGACTTCGACGCCTACTCGGCGATGCCCTGGTCCGGTCTGGTGCTGGACGAGGCCCAGTTCGCCAAGAACCACCAGTCGAAGGTCCACCAGTGCGCGCGCCTGCTGCCGGCTCCGTTCAAGCTGGCGATCACCGGCACCCCCATGGAGAACAACCTCATGGAGCTGTGGTCGCTGCTGTCGATCACCGCGCCGGGGTTGTTCCCCAGCCCGACGAGGTTCCGGGAGTTCTACGCGTTGCCGATCGAGAAGCACGGGAACACCGAGCGGCTCACGGCGCTACGGCGGCGGATCAAGCCGCTGGTCAAGCGGCGCACCAAGGAACAGGTCGTCGCGGACTTGCCCGCGAAGCAGGAGCAGGTGCTGGAGGTGGAGCTGCACCCGAAGCACCGCAAGCTCTACCAGACCCAGCTCCAGCGGGAACGGCAGAAGGTGCTCGGGCTGGTCGACGACCTGAACAAGAACCGGTTCACGATCCTGCGTTCGCTGACGCTGCTGCGGCAGCTGAGCCTGCACGCCGGACTGGTCGACGACAAGCACGACGGCCTGCCGTGCAGCAAGATCGACGCGTTGACCGAGCAGCTCCAGGACGTGATCGACGGCGGGCATCGAGCGCTGGTCTTCAGCCAGTTCACCGGCTTCCTGGACAAGGTCCGCGCCAGTCTCGACGCGGCCGGAGTCGAGTACTGCTACCTCGACGGCAGCACGCGCGGCCGGGCCGCGGTGCTCAAGCGGTTCAAGGAGGGCACGGCACCGGTCTTCCTCATCAGCCTCAAGGCAGGTGGCTTCGGGCTCAACCTCACCGAGGCCGACTACTGCTTCCTGCTCGACCCGTGGTGGAACCCGGCGACCGAGGCGCAGGCCGTCGACCGGACACATCGCATCGGGCAGACCCGCAACGTCATGGTGTACCGGCTCGTCGCCAAGGACACCATCGAGGAGAAGGTGATGGCGCTCAAGGCCCGGAAGGCCGAGCTGTTCGCGAATGTCGTCGACGAGGGCAACGTGTTCGGCGCCAGCCTGGACGCCGACGACATTCGCGGGCTGTTCGCCTGATCGCGTCGGTCATCCACCACCCGGACCGGCCAGCACGTCCGGGTTGCGGATGATCTTGCCGCTGGACGTTCTGGGCAGCGCGCCGAGGACGTGGATGTGCGCCGGGAGCTTGAACTCCGCGAGGCGTTCCGCGCACCACCGCGCCAGCTCCTGGGCGCTCAACCCGGAGCTCGAAGTGCCCACGTACGCCTGGATTTCCGCCGGCCCCACCGCGACGGCCTCGGTCACCAGCGGGTGTCCTCTGAGGACGTTCTCGACCTCGGTCAGGTCGACCTTGTTGCCGCGCACCACGACGAGCGAGTCCGCGCGGCCCAGCAGGCGCAGTTCGCCGTCGGCGGTGAACTCGCCGCGGTCGCCGGTGCGGAACCAGCCGCCGGAGAAGCGCGTCGGGTCGTCCTCGTACAGGTAGGGCGATTCCTCCTGCACGACCTCGACGAGTCCGTCGCGCACGCGCGCCAGGACGCCCGGCATCGGCGGGCCCACCGACGGGCGGAGCGTGCCACCCACGGCCATGGTGAGCGCGCCGGTTTCGGTGGTGCCGAAGCATTCGCCGACCGGGAAGCCGTAGGCGGCGGCGAACCGGTCGGCCACCTCCTGCGGCATCAGCTCGCCGCCGGCGAACGCGCCGCGGACCGTGCGCAGCGCCTCTCGGTCGGGCGAGGAGGCCAGCAGGTCGAAGTGGAACGGCAGGCCGGTGACGAAGTCGACCTTGTGGGTGCGTGCCCGCCGCAGAACGTCCGAGGCACTTGCCGCGAACACGAGCTGTACACCCGCCGCGAGAGAGTGCAGCAGGCCACCGATCAAGCCGAAGCTGTGCGCGGGGGAGTTGAGCAGCAGCAAGCGCTCGCCGCCTCGCACCATGCCTTCCGACGCTTCGAACCGCGCCACCTCGTCGATGAGGGACCGGGTGCTGCGCCCGATCACCTTCGGCCGTCCGGTCGAGCCGGAGCTGAACTGGACGAGCCGGTGCGGGGTCGGCGCCGGGACGCCGCCCGCGGGCTCGATCGTCAGTTCGTAGCGCTCCTGGAAGCCGTCAGCGGGATCTCCCTTCTGGCGCACGAAGAACTCGGGGCGGGTCAACGAACGCAGGACGTCGACCTCGGCCGGCCGCAACCGGTGGTCGATCGAGATCACCTGGGCGCCGCTGCTCCACAGCGCCAGCGCAGCCTCGAAGTGGCTGAAGCTCGGCGGTACCTGGACCGCGACCGTGCTGCCGTCGCGCACGTCGCTGAACTGTGCGGCCAGAGCGGAGACGTTGGCGCGCAGATCGCCGTGGGTCACCGTGTTCTCGTGCGTGAAGATCGGCACATCGTCGCCGTGCCGGTGCATCAGGTCGTTGACGAACTCGCGCATCTTCATGACTCCTTGCAGAACTCGCCGATCGGGAGACCCACGTGCCGTTGCTCCGGGGCGAGGTAACCGAGCAGTTCGTCGCCGCGCTGGAGCTCGGTCACGTTGAGGACCTTGCCGCCGGGGCCGAGCACGCGGACGTGCCAGTCGTCCTGGACCATCAGGTTGACCTCGACGTTCTCCGGCGATCGTGCGGTGATCGTGAGCATCGGGCGGGATTCGAGCTTGGCCCTGCCGACGGTGACCTCACGGGTGCGGCCGTCGGCGTCGACGGCGAGGACCTTGCTGCCGGACCGCAGTTCGGACAGGTAGTTCGTGCGGTTCGCCGGGCCGAGCACGTAGGAGTGCAGCGCGCCCGCGTTGACCCGGAACGGCCTGGTCGGCATGTACGGCAACGGATGCGTCTCGCTGCAGCACAGGACGAAGCCCGACGAGAACGACCCGACGAGGATGCCCTCGTCCTCCCGGAAGTGCGACGCGGTGTCGACGCAGACCCGGTCGCCGAGGCCGTTGTGCGTCAGAGCTTCAACCGTGAGGGTGGTCAGGGTCAGCGGCGGGGACGTGGTTTCCAGCATCCGGGCCAGTTTGAAGACGTCGGACGCGTCGCGCGGGGCCATCAGCACGCCGTCCGAGCCGTGTTCGAGGACCTCCAGGACGATCGCGGCTTCGACGAGGTCGGCCACGACGGTCACGAGCTTGCCGGGTGCGCCGTCGGCGGCGGCGATCACGATCTCCAGCGGGATCTTCGTCGGGTCGGTGAACGCGACCACGGTGTGGTCGAGCCGTTCCGCCGCGGCGCAGGCGAGCTTGAGCGTGCGGTCGTCGCTCACCTGGACGAAGGCGGCGGACAGGCCGTCGAGCTGGTCCTGGTCGTGCACCGCCACGGCGACCAGGTGCGGGCTGTCGACCCGGTCGGACGTGAGCAGCACGCGGGTGATCGTCGGCGGGAGGTCGTCCAGCAACGCGGGGTCGTCCGCCACGACTCCGGCGATCCGGCTGTGCACCGCCGCGTCGACCACGGCGGTCCGGTGCGCTTCCGGGACGGTTCTGAGGTCGATCCAGGCGAACTTCACCGGTTCTCCAAGCAGGTCAGTGCGCGGATGAGGCTTTCGTCGGAGGGTGCGTGCACGATCGAGGTCAGTTCTGCGACCAGTTGCATCGGTGTCGGTGAGGTGAAGACCCGTCGTCCCACGGCGAGACCGGCGCAGCCCGCGGCCATCGCCACACGAGCCTGGCCGGGAAGGCTGTTCGCGGAGGCTGGACCGCCGGCGACGACCACGGGAATCGGGCAGCTGCCGACCACCTCGGCCATCGCCTCGGCCGGGTGGGTCAGGTTCGTCTTGACGATGTCCGCGCCGAGATCCGCCGCGATGTTGACGACGTGCGCGACCAGAGCGGGATCTTTCGGGTCGCTGACGCGGGGTCCGCGGGCGTAGACCATCGCGACCAGCGGGACGTTCCACGCGTCGCACGCGGCCGCGACGGTGCCGAGGTCGGACAGCTGGCGCGACTCCGTGTCGGAACCGATGTTGACGTGCACGCTCACCGCGTCGGCGCCGAGCCGCAGCGCCTCGTCGACCTCGCCGACGAGCACCTTGGCGTTGCTGTCGGCCATGTGCGCGGTGCCGGCGCTCAGGTGGACGATCAGCGCGCAACCGCCGAGCACAGCGGGGTCCAGCGTCCGCACGCGTCCTTTGTGGACGATGATGGCGTCCGCGCCGCCCAGCACGACGGCGCGGATCAGCTCCTGCCACCGGTCCTGCGGCACCACCGGACCGTCCGACACGCTGTGGTCCAACGGCACGAAGAGGTACCTCTCGTCGTGCGGACGGGAAAGCCGTCGCAGCCGCAACGCTTTCCTCATGGCGTTCACACCTCCTGGGTCATTTGACGTCAACCAGAAGCGTGGTGCAGACCACTCTCGTGGCGGCAGGTGTGAGGTGCCGATAATTCCCGGGTTATCGGCCTGACAGAGCAATCCCGCTTACAACCGCCACGGAGCGTCACCTGGTGACACCCGCGTGGCCGTATTTGTCGCTCATTCACTGCCCTAGGCTTCCTCGGTGCGAATGGAGCTGAGACATCTGCACGTGGTGCTGGCGGTGGCGCAAGCAGGCAGCATCAGCCGGGCCGCCTCCCGGATGAAGATCGCCCAAGCCGGGCTGACCGCTCAGGTGCGCAGGATCGAGGCGAGTCTCGGCGGGCCGTTGTTCCTGCGCCGCAACGACGGTGTCGAGCTGACCGAACTGGGCCGGCACGTCGTGCTGAGAGCCCAGGACCTCCTCGAACGGTTCGACGACCTGCTGGCGACCTCGCACAAGCTGGTCGAACGCGGTGACTCGGGGATCAGGCTCGGTGGGGTGGCCGGCTCACCCACCGCGCTGCTCGTCGCGGTGGTGCGGGAGATGTTGCCCGGCCTGCCGCAGACCACGCACGTCGAACGTGGCGGCGACGCGGTGCTGGAGCTGGTCAGCACCGGTGAGCTCGACCTGGCCCTGGTGGTGGAGTTCCCGCGCAGCCCGTTGCGGTTCCCGGCGGCGGTGGGCGTGCGCGGGGTGGCGACGGAACGCATGCTGGTCGGCGTGCCGGTGGGGCACCGGCTGTCCTGCCGCAGCGAGGTGCTGCTGTCCGAGCTCGCCGGCGAGGAGTGGGTGGTGCCGGACGAGAACCACGGCGGGCGGCTGAACCTGGAGCTGGCCTGCGAGGCCGTCGGGTTCACCCCGCGGTGCGCGCACTTCGGCGTCGACCCGGCGGCCGCGGCCGAGCTGGTGCGGTCCACCGGTGCCGTGGCCGGGTTCTTCTCCGGTCACGACCTGCCGGGGGTGCTGCTCAAACCGATCATCGGCAATCCCGTGCACCGCCGCATCACGCTGGTGTGGAACAACAGCGTCGCCGAGCACGTGGACGGGGTGCACGCGGGACTGCTGCGCGCCTACCACCAGCGGATCCGGCACGCTGACCGCCTGCTGGCGTCATGACCTGCTGGGCCTCGGTGCCGTGGGGCCCAGCACGTCGACGGCCGCCAGCCAGGCCGCGCCCGCCGCGCCTTCCGTCGCCATGATCACCTCGGCGTTGCAGCGCGTCAGCAGCTCCTGCTTCAGGTGGGTGCCGACCGGGGTCTTGATCAGGCTGCCGACCAGCACGATCGGTGAGGTGTCGGACGGCTCGCGCACGGCCGACGCGGTGTTGGCGAGCAGGCGGGCCGCGGACGCCACGATCGTCAGGGCCTCCGGGTCGCCGTGGTGGTAGGCCGAGCTGACCAGCGGGGCGAACTGGGCGAGCTTGATCGGCGGCTGGGCGTTGACGGCGTTGATCAGCTGGCCGCGTGACCGCGCGCCCGCGGCCGTCAGCACGGCGGTGGCCAGGCCTTCCAGCGGCGCGTCCAGATCCAGCAGCCGCAACGTGGCCCGCACGGCCTCACGGCCCAGCCAGAACGCCGAGCCGTCGTCGCCGATCAGCCAGCCGTAGCCGCCGGACCGGCCGACCATGCGGTGGTCGACGATCCGGCCCGCGATGGACCCGGTGCCCGCCACCAGGACCGTGCCGTCGGGGGAGGAGGTGCCGGTGGCGAAGGCGGCCTCGCAGTCGGTGATCACCCGCATCGGGCAGTGCAGGCCCGCGTTCTCCCACGCCTGCTGGAAGAGCTCCAGCACGGCGGGATCGGCCATCTTCGACGCGCCCGCCATGCCCAGGACGCCGGAGCGGACCTTGCGCGAGTCCAGGCCGTCCAGCGCTTCCGCCAGCGCCTCGCCGATGTGGGCGGCGGCGACCGACGGCGGGTGGGAGTTCGGGTTCGCGCCGCCCGCCACGCCCTGTCCCAGGCGGGCGCCGTCGAGGTCGAGCACCAGTGCCCTGGTTGAGGTGCCGCCAGCGTCGAGTCCCACGACCAGATCCATACCGACCGAGTATGCCGAGAGACGCTCAGCTCTGGCACGGCCAACCGGGTGTCACCTGGTCAGCGCCCGGTTACCGCTTGCGTTGTGGTGGAAGAACACCAGCGACCCGGCCGGAACTCGATCACCCGGATGGACCACAGTGGACAGTGACGGAACGGTCACCTCGTAGTCGAAGACGGCAGAAGGAGCAACGTCGACCAGTTCGTCGGAGTCCGCGGGAGCGGTGTAGCGGCCGTCGACGCCGACGGTGTAGTTCACCGGGCCGGTGGGCAGCACCGCCCGCGACACCGGCAGCACCACGACGTCGCTGTCGAACACGTTGGTGTCGACGGAACCGTCGTAGCCGTTCAACGGCTGCTCGTCCACGACGTCCTCCGTGCCGGCGACGACCGTGCGGGCCAGCCAGATGTCCGCGGTCACGTCGCCGTCGGCGTTGGTCGGCTTCACGGCCGTCGTCACGAAGTTCTTTCCGCCCACCGAGAACCGCACCTCGGGCTTGGTGTTGCTGCCGAGGTTGGCCCAGGTGTCCCAGGTCGCGACACCGAACGCGAGCAGGTCCGGGGTCGCCGTCGCGCCCACGTACCTCAGGTCGCCGCCGCGGGCCGTGCGGTTGACGGCGCAGTTGTCCTGCAGGTCGGGGCCGCAGTCGGGCAGGCGGTCCGAGCGGGCGCCGAGCTGCAGCACGGTCATCCGCGCCTGGTAGTCCGGCTGGTCGAGGCCCTGGCCCGCGATCCGGCCGGCCACCACCGTGAGCCGCGACACCGGCTTCGGGGCCGCGTAGACCGGCACCCGCAGCGAGCGGTCGCCCGAGAACGTCAGCAGGCCGGACGCCTCCGCCAGGAACTGCCGTCCGTCGGCGAGCGAGACCGCGGGGTCGGGGGTCTTGCGCAGCGCCGCCGGGTTCGGGATCCGCAGCTGCACGGTCACCGACGCCGACCCGTTGGGCGGCACGACCACGTACGGCGCGGCGACCTGGAACGACACCCCTGGCACCGAGGTGATCGGCTCGTAGCGCGCCTTCAGCTGCACCAGGGCGTTCCCCTTGTTCACCAACCGGATCGTCCGCCCGGTCAGCACCGGCCCGCCGACCTCGACCGCGCCGAACGACGCGTCACCCAGTGCCAGCACGTCCGCCGAGAGGGCCGCGAGCCCGTCCACCCGGCCCGCGCCGACCCGCATCGGCGCCTCGCGCACACCGTCCGCGTTGTGCACCACACCGGAAGCCGTGTTCATCAGTGCGGCCTTGATCTCCGCGACCGTCCACTGTGGATGAGCTTCGCGCAGCAGCGCCGCGATCCCGGCGACGTGCGGTGAGGCCATCGACGTGCCGCCCATCGACACGCCACCCGAGCCGGTGCCGGCCGCGGCGGAGAAGATCGTGTCGCCCGGCGCGGCCACCGAGATCGACGAACGGGACCGCGAGGACGAGGGGGTGATCGTGTCCTCGATCGAGGGCTCGATCGACGGCACCGCCTGCTTCAACGCCGACGTCAGGTGGGCCGTGAGCGTCCCGGCCTCCAGTGCGGGACGCAGGGCGGTGACGGCGGCCGCGGTCAGCTGGAACGCCGGGATGTGCGCGTTGCCGGCGATCCCGGCCGCGAACACCGGCAGAGAGGTGGGCAGCAGCACTCCGGCCGCGCCTGCCTTCCAGGCGTTGTCCGTGCGCACCGCGGAACCGCAGGCGCGGGTGGCGTCGTTGTCGTCCCACTCCAGCCAGACGATCTTCCCGGTCAACGCCTCCGGGATCGGCCGACAACCATCCACATCGGACTTCAGTCGCACCACGGGCAGCGTGAGGTCGAAGGAGTCCTTGAAGTTCTGGCTGTACTGCCCGGGCCACCGCTTGCCGAGCGCCTCCAGTCCGTCCAGCTGCGAGAACGAGTCCCGGCTGTTCGCCACCGAGATGGCCTCGGCCGAGTTGCCGGGCGATCCGGCCACGTCGTAGAAGTCGCCGCCGTTCCCGGCGGCCGCGACGACGACCACGCCGTGCTGCGCCAGCTTGCGCACGAACAGCGCGTCCGGGTCGTCCGGGGCACCGAAGTCGCTGCCCAGTGACAGGTTCACCACGTCGAGCCGGTCGGAGAAGTCCCCGTCGCCGTTGGGGTCGAGCGCCCAGTCCAGTGCCTGCGCGGTCAGGTTCGTGCTGCCCTTGCAGCCGAAGATCTTCAACGCGTAGAGCAACGCCTTCGGTGCGGTGCCGGGTCCGATCTTGAGCGAGTCGAGGTCGACGGAGGTGTAGGAGCCGCGATAGGTCGTGCCGTCGGCGTTCACCCCGAACCCGGCCGCGGTCCCGGCCACGTGCGTGCCGTGGCCTTCGCAGTCCATCGGGTCGCCGTCCGGCTCCGGCACCGAGCCCGCCGAGCCGGTGTAGGCGTCGCCCGCGAAGTCGTGGCCGCCGACCACCTTGGCGTTCGGGAACGTGCCGCCGCCGAAGTCCGCGTGCCGGTAGTCGATGCCGGTGTCGATCACGCCGATCCGCACGCCGTCGCCGAAGCGGCCGAACGACTTCCAGGCCTCCGACGTCCTGGTGAGACGGACGGCGTGTGCGTTGGCGAGCTTCTTGGGCACCATCCGGTGGACCGCGCGGACCTCGGGCATGCGTGCCAAAGCCGACAGGCGCGACTTCTCCGTCGACAGCACGACGCCCGGCACGGCGTTGGACGTTCGGGCAACTTCCCGGCCTCCTGACCGGGAGACGACCCGAGAAGCCTGCGCGGACGTGCTGTCGCGGGCTGAACGGGCCTGCGAAACGGACGCCGTGTCGACCGCTGCGGTCGAGGTCAGCTCCACGAAAACGGTTACGGGTTCGGCTGGGCCGGACGGCGTGAGCAGTGCGCCCACCAGGAGTGATGCGGCCACCAATTTCATGATCAACCTCTCCTAGTCATCGGACGATTTCACGCTGGGACCTAGACGGACGGGGTCTCTCGGGGCTATACATCCGATGTATTTCGTGCGGTGTGACCAGAGGAGGAGCGGCCGTGCAGTTTTTGCGCCTGGGGCCGGTCGGTGACGAACGTCCTGCGGTGAGGACCGACGACGGGACGACATACGACCTCCTACCGATCACTCCGGACATCGACGGGGCGTTCCTCGCGAACGACGGGGTGGCGCGCGTCCGTGCCGCCCTCGAAGCCGGTGAGCTGACCGTGATCGACACCGAGGGGGTGCGGGTCGGACCGCCGCTCGCGCGTCCCGGCAAGATCATCTGCATCGGCCTCAACTACCGCGACCACGCGGAGGAGACCGGTGCGGACATCCCGGCCGAGCCGGTCATGTTCCTCAAGACGCCCGACACCGTCGTGGGCCCGTACGACGAGGTGCTCGTGCCGCGCCGGTCCGTGAAGACCGACTGGGAGGTCGAGCTCGGCGTCGTCATCGGGCGCACCGCTCGCTACCTGGAGTCCGAAGAGGACGCTCTGGCGTGCGTCGGCGCGTACGTGCTCTCACACGACGTCTCCGAGCGGGAGTTCCAGATCGAGCGCGGCGGGACGTGGGACAAGGGCAAGAACTGCGAGACGTTCAACCCTCTCGGCCCCTTCCTCGTGCCCGCCGGCGAGATCGCCGACCCGCAGAGCCTGGAAATGCGGCTCTGGGTGAACGGCGAGCTCAAGCAGAACTCGTCCACCAAGAACATGATCTTCCCGGTGGCGGAGATCGTGCGCTACCTCAGCCAGTTCCTCGTCCTTCGTCCGGGTGACGTCATCAACACAGGTACACCCGCTGGGGTGGCGCTCGGCCAGCCCGAGCCCAAGCCGTTCCTGCGGGCCGGCGACGTCGTCGAGCTGGAGATCGAAGGCCTCGGCAAGCAGCGACAGACCCTCGGGCAGGCGTGATGCCGAAGATCACCGAACTGGACGTCCTGGACATCAGGTTCCCCACCTCGCGCGAGCTCGACGGCTCCGACGCGATGAACCCTGACCCGGACTACAGCGCCGCGTACGTGGTGCTGCGGACCGACGACGGACCGGAGGGCCACGGGCTCGCGTTCACCATCGGCCGCGGCAACGACGTGCAGGCCGCCGCGATCAAGGCGCTGGCGCCGCACGTGGTCGGCAAGGACGTGCCGGAGACCGCGAAGGCGCTGGCGGAGCTGTACTTCGAGCTGATCGGCGACTCGCAGCTGCGCTGGCTCGGCCCCGAGAAGGGGGTCGCGCACATGGCGATCGGCGCGGTCGTCAACGCCGCCTGGGACCTCGCCGCGCGCCGCGCCGGACTGCCGGTCTGGCGGTTCCTCGCCCAGATGACGCCCGAGGAGATCGTCAGCCTCGTCGACTTCCGGTACCTGAGCGACGCCCTGACGCCCGATGACGCGTTGCAGATCCTGCGCAAGGTCGAGCACGGCAAGGCCGAGCGCGCGGAAACCATTGCCCGCGACGGATATCCGGCCTACACCACGTCACCCGGCTGGCTCGGCTACTCCGACGAGAAGCTCGCGGGCCTCGCCCGCCAGGCCCTCGCCGACGGCTTCGACATGATCAAGCTGAAGGTCGGGGGCGGCCTCGACGACGACGTGCGCAGGATGAAGCTCGCCCGCGAGGTCGTAGGCGACGAGGTGCGCGTGGCGGTGGACGCGAACCAGCGCTGGGACGTCGACACGGCGGTCCGCTGGATGCGCGAACTGGCGCCGTACCACCCGTACTGGATCGAGGAGCCCACCTCGCCGGACGACGTGCTGGCCCACCGGGCGATCGCCGACGCGCTGGCCCCGATCCGGGTCGCCACCGGCGAGCACGTGCAGAACCGGGTGGTGTTCAAGCAGCTGCTGCAGGCCGGTGCGATCGACGTGCTGCAGCTCGACGCGTGCCGGGTCGCCGGTGTGAACGAGAACATCGCGATCCTGTTGCTGGCCAAGAAGTTCGAGGTCCCGGTGTGCCCGCACGCCGGTGGCGTCGGCCTGTGCGAACTGGTCAGGCACCTGTCGTTCTTCGACTACGTCGCGGTGTCCGGTGAGATCGGCGACCGCGTGATCGAGTGGGTCGACCACCTGCACGAGCACTTCCTGGACCCGGCCGTCGTGCGCGACGGCCGGTACCTGGCACCGGCTCAGCCGGGGTTCTCGGCTCAGCTCAAGGACGAGACGCTGGCCGACTACCGGTACCCGGGAGGTCCCGTGTGGACGGAACTGGAGGGCGAGAAGTGACCGACTTCGAAGGACTCGTCGCCGTCGTCACGGGCGGTGCCTCCGGCATCGGCCTCGCCACGGCGAACCTGCTGTCGTCGCGCGGCGCCGCGGTGGCGGCGCTCGACCTCAACCCGGACGTCAAGGACCCGCTGGTCGGGATCCGCGCGGACGTGTCCGACGACGAGAGCGTCAAGGCCGCGATCGACGAGGTCGTGCAACGGTTCGGCCGCCTCGACGTCGTCGTGAACAACGCGGGCATCGGCGCCCAGGGCGACGTCACGGTCAACACCGACGACGAGTGGTCGAAGGTGCTGGACGTCAACGTGCTCGGCATGGTGCGCGTGTCGCGGGCCGCGTTGCCGCACCTGCGGAAGTCGCCGTCGCCGGCGATCGTCAACACCTGTTCCATCGCTGCCTGGGCCGGGCTCCCGCAGCGCGCTCTCTACTCGGCCAGCAAGGGCGCGGTGTACTCGCTGACGCTCGCGATGGCCGCCGACCACGTGCGCGAAGGCATTCGCGTCAACGCGGTCGCTCCCGGCACGGCGGACACCCCGTGGGTGGGCCGCCTGCTCGACTCGGCGCCGGACCCGGCCGCCGAACGGGCCGCGTTGGAGGCACGCCAGCCCCACGGCCGCCTGGTCTCCGCCGATGAGGTCGCGGGTGCGATCGCCTACCTGGCGAGCCCGCTTTCCGGTTCCACCGCAGGCACGATCCTCGCTGTCGACGGTGGCATGTATGGCCTGCGCTTGCGCCCCAAGCAGTGATGAAAGGCAAATGACACGATGAAGCGTCGCAACCTCACCGTCGCGGTGTGCCTCGCGCTCGCCGGTGCACTCACACTGACCGCCTGCGGCGGCGGTGCCAGCGGCACCGGGGCCGGCGGGGTCGGCCCGATCGGTGCCGACCACCCGCGGGCCGACTCCGACTTCTGGAACTCCTACATCAAGTACTTCCCGGACAAGGCCAAGGAGCTCGGCGTCAACCTGCTGAACCCCACCAACTCGCAGAACAAGGTGGAGAACCTGGTCGCCAACGCGCAGTCGCTGCAGTCGCAGGGCGCCAAGGCGATCATCATGGCCCCGCAGGACACCGGCGCGATCGCGTCCACTTTGGACCGGCTCGACAAGGCGAAGATCCCCGTCGTCACCGTCGACACCCGTCCGGACAAGGGCAAGACGTACATGGTCGTGCGCGCGGACAACAAGGCGTACGGCGAGAAGGCCTGCAAGTTCCTCGGTGACAAGCTCGGCGGCAAGGGCAAGGTCGTCGAGTTCCAGGGCGCGCTGTCGTCGGTCAACGGCCGCGACCGCTCCGAGGCGTTCGCCGCCTGCATGAAGCAGAACTACCCCGGCATCACGGTGTTCGAGGAGCCGACCGACTGGGAGGGTCCGAAGGCGTCGGCGGCCCTGCAGACCAGGCTCAACCAGCACCCGGACATCAACGGCATCTACATGCAGGCCGGTGGCGTGTTCCTCGCGCCGACGCTGCAGATCCTCAAGCAGAAGAACCTGCTGGTGCCGCCGACCGACCCCAAGCACATCTTCATCGTCTCCAACGACGGCATCCCGTCGGAGCTGGAGTCGATCCGCAAGGGCGAGATCGACGCGACCGTGTCGCAGCCGGCCGACCTCTACGCGCAGTGGGCGCTCTTCTACGCCAAGGCCGCGGTCGAGGGCAAGACGTTCCAGCCCGGTAAGACCGACCACGACTCCACCATCGTCGACGTCGGCGGCGGCCGCCTGGAGGACCAGCTCCCGGCACCGCTGATCACCAAGGAGAACGTCGACGACAAGGCCTTCTGGGGCAACCAGATCGCCAAATGAGTGGCTTCGCAGCGGTCGCGCGTGGTGTGACGAAGCGGTTCGGGCGCACGCTCGCGTTGGACGACGTGGGCATCGAGATCCGGGCCGGTGAGTCGCACGCGCTCGTCGGTCGCAACGGCGCGGGCAAGTCGACGTTGGTCTCGATCCTCACCGGCATGCAGGTGCCGGACGCGGGCGAGGTCAGCTTCTTCGGCGAGCCCGCGCCGCCCGTCGCCGACCGCGCGGCGTGGCGGCGTCACGTCGCGTGCGTGTACCAGAAGTCGACGGTCGTGCCGGAGTTGTCGGTCGCCGAGAACCTGTTCATCAACCGGCAGGACCTCGGCGGTGGCACTTTCGGGGGGCTGATCAGCTGGAAGAAGCTCCGCGCGGAGGCTTCCGCGTTGCTGGAGACCTACGACGTCGCGGTTCGGCCGGACGAGCTGGTGTCCGCGCTGACCGTCGAGCAGCGGCAGCTGGTCGAGATCGCGCGAGCGCTGTCGATCGGGTCGCGGTTCGTGATCCTCGACGAGCCGACCGCGCAGCTCGACGGCCCGGCGATCGAGCGGCTGTTCGACCGGATGAGGTCGTTGCAGGACAGGGGAGTGACGTTCCTGTTCATCTCCCACCACCTGCAGGAGGTCTACGAGGTCTGCCAGACGGTGACGGTCTACCGCGACGCGCGGCACATCGTCACCGCGCCGGTCGCCGAGATGTCCAAACCGGACCTGATCGAGGCGATGACCGGTGAGGCGGGCGGGCTGAACGTGCCCAGCGGTGCGGACCGGCCGTCTTCGACCGAAGAGGTCCTGAAGGTGACGTCGTTGAGCGGGGAGTCCTTTTCGGACATCTCGTTGTCGGCGACGCGCGGTGAGGTCATCGGGCTCGCGGGCAGCGCGTCGTCGGGCAAGCACGAGTTCGCCGAGACCGTCTACGGGCTGCGCAAGCCGTCCGTCGGCACGATCTCGGTGAACGGTTCCGTCGTGCGCGGCGGTGACGTTCCGGCTGCCTTGAAGGCCGGAATCGGCTGCGTGCCGAGGGATCGGCACCACCAGGGGCTCGTGCTCGACCTGTCGATCGCGGAGAACGCGACGATGAGCACCGCGGGTTCGTTCGTGTGGCCGTCGGCGCAACGGTCGGCGGGGTCCACCGCGATCGCCTCCTACGACGTGAAGGCCGCCGGGCCGGACCAGCCGGTGTCCGACCTGTCCGGCGGCAACCAGCAGAAGGTCGTGATGGCGCGGGCACTCGCCAACGACCCGTCGGTGCTGGTGCTGATCAACCCGACCGCGGGCGTCGACGTGAAGTCCAAGGAGTCGCTGCTCGGGGTCGTCGACGCGCAGGCGCGCCGGGGCAGGGCGGCGATCGTCGTGTCGGACGAGCTGGACGACCTGCGGGTCTGCGACCGCGTTCTGGTGATGTTCCACGGCTCTGTCGTGCGCGAGTTTTCTCGTGGCTGGCGCGACCAGGAACTCATCGCGGCCATTGAAGGAATTGCCGAAGAAATGGATACAGTCGAATGACGAAGGCCATGACTCCGCCCCCTTCTGTCTCGGCTCCGACACCGCCTGGGAAGCAGAAGTTCCAGTTCGCGCGGTACCAGGACCTCGCGCTGGTCCCGGTGATCATCATCCTGCTGGTCATCGGGGCGGTCCTGTCACCGATCTTCCTCACCCCCGGCAACCTGATCGCGGTGCTGACCCAGCAGAGCGAGCTGTCGTTGCTGGTGCTGGGGCAGGCGATGATCCTGATCGTCGGCAAGATGGACCTGTCGCTGGAGTCGACGGTCGGTCTCGCGCCCGCGCTGGCCGTCGCGTTGATCATCCCGGCGGCGTCCGGCGGGCTGGACGTCGGGCTTCCCGCCTGGATGGCGTTGCCGTTGTGCCTGCTCATCGGCGTGCTGATCGGCGGGCTGAACGGGTTCCTGATCCTCAAGGTCGGGCTGTCCGGGTTCATGGTGACCCTGGGCATGCTGACCATGCTGCGCGGCCTGCAGCTCGCGATCACCGAGGGCAAGTCGCTGATCGACGTGCCGGAGTCGTTCCTGTACCTGGGATCGACGACGTGGCTCGGGCTGCCGGCGGCGGTGTGGATCTGCATCGTCTGCTACGCGGCCGGCATCTTCGTGCTCAAGTACCTGCGTGCCGGGCGCTCGCTCTACGCGATCGGCGGCAACTCCGAGGCCGCGCGGGCCGCGGGCATCCGGGTGGACCGCGTGGTGTGGATCGTGCTGGTCATCGGCAGTGTGCTGGCCGTGGTCGCGGGCGTCCTGATGACCGGCCGGCTGGGCTCGGTCGCCGCGACGCAGGGCGAGGGCATGATCTTCCAGGTCTTCGCGGCCGCGGTGATCGGCGGCATCTCGTTGCAGGGCGGCAAGGGCACGCTGTTCGGTGCGCTGTCCGGCGTGCTGATGCTCGGCCTGGTCGAGCAGATCCTGCGCCTGCAGGGCGTCTCCGGCTTCTACATCAAGGCCTCGTACGGCGCGGTGATCATCCTCGCGCTGATCGTGACCCGGTTCGCGACCGGCCAGAAGCAGGAGTGAGCCCGCGGGCGTTCCGTGGCAGGCTCGGGTGAACCTGATGTGCGACTTGTGGGAGCTGCCGTGAAGGTTGCTGTTTCTCGTCTGGGCTTCGGTGCCGCGCCGATCGGCAACCTGTACCGGGAGGTCTCCGACGAAGAGGCGTTCGGTGCGGTCGAGGCGGCGTGGCAGACCGGCGTCCGGTACTTCGACACCGCGCCGCACTACGGGCTCGGGCTGTCGGAGCGGCGGCTGGGCGTCGCTCTGGCAGGCCGTCCGCGCGACGAGTACGTGATCTCCACCAAGGTCGGGCGGTTGCTGGAACCGTTCGACGGTTCTGGGCTCGACGACGAGGGTTTCGCGGTGCCACGGCACTTCCGCCGGGTGCGTGACTACTCGGCGGACGGGGTCAAGCGGTCTCTTGAGTCCTCTTTGGAGCGTCTGGACACGGACCGGGTGGAGATCGTCTACATCCACGACCCCGACGAATACTGGGACGTGGCGTTCTCCGAGGCCTATCCGGCGCTGGAAGAGCTGCGGTCGCAAGGTGTCGTCGGTGCCATCGGCGTCGGCATGAACCAGTGGGAGATGCCGGAGCGGTTCGTCCGCGAGACCGACATCGACGTGGTGATGCTGGCCGGGCGGTACACGTTGCTGGAGCAGCCCTCGCTGGCCTCGTTCCTGCCCGCCTGCGTCGAGCGCGGTGTCTCGGTGGTCGCGTGCGGGGTGTTCAACTCCGGCCTGCTGTCGAAGCCCGTCGTGGCGGCCGATGCGAAGTACAACTACGAGGACGCGCCGTCTGAGCTGGTGGAGCGCGCTCGGGCGATCGCGTCGGTGTGCGAGCGGCACGGGGTGACGTTGCCGGAGGTGGCGATCCAGTTCGCGCTCGGGCATCCCGCCGTCGTGTCGGTGGTGGTCGGGTCCCGCACGGCCGAGCAGATGAACGCCAACGCCGCCTACTTCTCGACTCCGATCCCCGCGGAGCTGTGGGCTGAGCTGAAGTCGTCGGGCTTGCTGGGTGCGGAGGTGCCGACGCCGTGATCGTCGACGCCCACCACCACCTGTGGGACCTGTCGGTGCGCGACCAGGACTGGATCACCGATCCGCCGATGGGCGCGATCCGGCGTTCCTTCCTGGAACCGGACTTCGTGCTCGCGGCACCTGAAGTGTCTGCTTCCGTGCTGGTGCAGACGGTGTGCGTGCCGGAGGAGACGCCGGAGTTCCTCGCGATCGCGGCTTCTTCGTCCGTGGTGTCGGCGGTGGTGGGCTGGACTGATCTGACCTCGCCCGCGGTGGACGATGCGCTGTCGTCGTTGACCGACAGCCCTGACGGCTCGTGGTTGCGCGGGATCCGGCACCAGGTGCAGGGCGAGCCGGACCCGGAGTGGTTGTGCCGCAAGGACGTCTGGCGCGGGCTCGCGGCGGTGGGGGCACACGGCCTGGTCTACGAGCTGCTGACGTTGCCGCACCAGCTGCCGGCCGCGCGCCGGACCGTGGCGGCGTTGGGGAACGTGCAGTTCGTGCTGGACCACTGCTCGAAGCCCGCGATCGGGTCCGGCGCGGGTGACTGGGCCGAGCTGATCCGGTCGCTGGCGGCGCACGAGAACGTGACGTGCAAGCTGTCCGGCCTGGTCACCGAGGCCGACTGGAAGTCGTGGACCGTTGCTGATCTGCGGCCGTACTTCGAGGTCGTGCTGGACGCGTTCGGGCCGGACCGGCTGATGTTCGGCTCGGACTGGCCCGTCTGCCTGCTGGCGGCCTCTTATGGCGAGTGGCTCGATGCCGCTCGGGAACTGGTGTCGGAGCTGTCACCCGACGAGCAGGTCGCGATCTTCTCGGGCACCGCTCGCCGGGTGTACGCGCTCCAGGGTCCGGCGTTCGACGTCGATGAAGGGCGCCTTCCTCCACCTGAGGTGCAGTAAGGCGCCCTTCATCGAGCACCCGGCGCGACGCGTTCGGGCACCGCTCGCCGGGTGTAGCGCTTCAGGCGAAGAGGGCCTGCAGTTCGCCGATGAGGGTGGGCGTGGCCTCGGCGAGCGGCTCGCGCACGGGTCCCGCCGGGAGCCCGAGCAGGTTGAGCGCGGCCTTGACCGCGACGGCACCGGGCTCGCGGGTCATGATCGCGGTGATCACCGGCAGCATGGCCTGGTGACGGCGCAGAGCCTCCTTGTTGTCGCCCTCGTCGTAGGCGTCGAGCATCGCCTTGATCTCGCTGCCGACGACGTGGCCGACCGTGGAGACCGTGCCGACGCCACCGATCGAGTACAGCGGCAGGATCAGCTCGTCGTTGCCGGAGTAGAAGTCCAGCCCGGTCTCGGCGATGACCTTCGCCGTCGCGAGCAGGTCGACCTTGCAGTCCTTCACGCCGACGATCCGCGGGTGCTCGGAGAGCCTCATCAACGTCTCGGTGGCGATCGCCGTGGCCGTGCGGCCGGGGATGTCGTAGAGCAGCGCGGGCAGTCCGGACGCGTTCGCCACCTGCCGGAAGTGGTTCTCGACGCCCTCCTGCGTGGGCTTGCTGTAGTACGGCGTGACGACGAGCAGCCCGTCCGCGCCGTTCTCCTCGGCTTGCTTTGAGAGCTCGATGGTGTGGCGGGTGGAGTTGGTGCCGACGCCCGCGAGGACCTGGGTGCTCTGGCCGACCGCTTCCTTCACGGCCTTGATGACCAGCGCCTTCTCGGCGTCGGTCGTGGTCGGCGCCTCGCCGGTCGTGCCGTTGACGACCAGCCCGTCCACGCGTTGCTTCTCGACGAGGTGCGCTGCCAGCTCCTGCGCACCCTTGAGGTCCAGGTCACCGTCGGGGGTGAACGGGGTGACCATCGCTACCAGCACTCGTCCGAACATGACTCCAGGGTGGCTCGAGTGTTCTGAAAGTTCCAGTTAGAAGTTCTGCCCGGAACGTTAAGCTGAGCTTTGTGTTGGACGTGCGACGGTTGCGTTTGCTCCATGCCCTCTCGGTCCACGGCACGGTCACGGCGGCTGCCGAGGCCCTGCACGTGACCTCACCTGCGGTCTCTCAGCAGCTCGCGGCGCTGGAGCGAGAGGCCGGAGTGGCCCTGGTGGAACGGGACGGGCGTCGGTTGGCGCTGACCCGCGCCGGGCACGTGCTGGCCGCCCACACGCAGCTGGTTCTGGACCAGCTGGCGGCCGCCGAGGCGGACTTGGCGTCTTTGCGGACTTCGGTGTCGGGTGTGGTGCGCATCGGGGCGTTCGTGTCCGTCGCCGCGTTGCTGCCGCGCGTGATTCAGGTGCTGCGGTCGGCGCACGGGTCCGATGTGGACCTGTTCGTGCACGAGATGGAACCGGAGGCGTCGCTGCCCGCGTTGCGGCGAGGCGACATCGACATCGCGGTGATCCACTCGTACAACATCATGCCGCGCTCGCTGCCCGAGTCCTGTGAGTCGTTCGAGCTCTTCGTGGAGCCGGTGAACGTGGCATTGCCTTTGTCGGATCCGTTGGTGCAGCAGGACTCCGTGGACCTGTCGGTGCTGGCGGACCGGCCGTGGATCATGCCGCGCACCGATGCTTCGTGCCACGAGCTGACGCAACGGGCGTGTGGTGCCGCCGGGTTCGTGCCTCGCGCACAGGCCTATTGCGACGATTTCGGTGTCATGTGCGGGCTGGTCGAGGCCGGGCTCGGGGTGGCGCTGGTGCCTTCCGTGGCGCGACGGCCCGGGGTGGCGTTGCGGCCGTTGAAGCAGCAGGTTTTCCGGACTGTGTCAGCGGTTGTGCGGAAACGGGCGGACGGGCAGCCAGCCGTTCGGGTGGTCTTGGAACAGCTGCGGCAGATCTAGGCGCAGTGAGAATCTCAGATTCCAGATCACGCCGATAACGTCTCATTCGTGTCCGAACCCACGTTCCGGCAGCGGCGTCTTGGCAGAGTGCTTCAGGAGCTGCGGGAGAAAGCTGGCCTCAACCAGAAGGACATCGCCGACCGCCTGCACTACAACATCGCGAAGGTCAGCCGGATAGAGAACGGCCAGGTACCCGACTTCAGCGCGTTCGAGACGATGCTCGACGTCTACGGCGTGATCGCCGCCGACGTCGAGCCGTACATCGAGATGTGGAAGCTCGCGGTGGAGAAGGCCTGGTGGCACCAGTACCGGAAGGACGGTCAGGGCTACCTCAGCCTTGAACAGGACGCGACCAGGGTCAGAACGTTCCAGCCCAACTACATCCCAGGCATGGTCCAAACCAAGAAATACATGCGTGCGGTGTTCGCAGGTTCACGAACACCGCGGTCGAAGAAATGGGTCGAAGACCAGATCACTGTTCGGGTGCGCCGCCAGAAGCGCCTACGAGGCGAGAACCCGGTCCAGTTTCACGCTGTCATCGGAGAGGCCTCGCTACGCCATGCGGATCGCGAGCAGCTCTTGCACCTCAACAAGATGGAGGAGCTGCCCAACGTCACCATCCAGGTGCTTCTCGACTCGGTCGGCCTCCACGACGGGCACAACGGCTCGTTCAGCCTGCTGGACTTCCCCTACCCCGGCGACCCTCAGGTGCTGTACATCGAACACCCTGGTGGATCGGTCCACATCGAGGATCCTGCTCGGGTGAGGGTTGCTACGCTCAACTTCGAGCACCTCTCGAAACTGGCATTGAGCCCAGAGCAGTCCGCAGCGTGGATCGAGAGGTTGGCTGCCGAGAGGTAGGGATCGAAAGTGTCCGCTGTGTGGCGCAAGAGCAGTTACAGCGACAACGGCGGAGATGCCGACTGTGTCGAGGTTGCGCTGACCAGCTCCACAGCGTTTGTGCGTGACTCCAAGAACAAGGCGGCGACCATCGGCGTGCCTGGGTGGCACGCCTTCATCGGCGCGGTCAAGCGTGGGAATCTACGCCAAGTCTGACAGCCACTGCTCGACGCCGGCCACGTGCACGGTCGACCAGCTCCGGGCGAGCTCGGGCTGGTGCGCGGCCAGGGCGTCCACGATCGCCCGGTGCTCCGCCACCGTCCGGTCCACCGCGTTGGACTGCGTGATGCCACGCCAGATCCGCACCCGCACGGTGGGCCCGGCCAGCGTGTCCAGCAGCTGCGCCAGGTAGGCGTTGCCGGAGCACGTGGCGATGGCGCGGTGGAAGTCCAGGTCGTGCTCGACCAGTTCCTCGACGGACTTCGCGGACTCGGCGGCGTCGCACAGCGCCCGCAGCTTGATGACCTCGTCCGGCTCGATGCGCTGGGCGGCCATGGCGGCGGCGGCCGGTTCGAGGATGCGGCGGACCTGGAGGACTTCGAGGACCGAGTCCTCGCCGCGGTGCAGGTCGAGGACGAACGAGAGGGCGCCCAGCAGGTCGTCGGCGCGCAGGGACGAGACGTAGGTGCCGTCGCCCTGGCGGACGTCGAGGACGCGCACGAGTGACAGCGCCTTGACGGCCTCGCGCAGGGAGTTGCGCGACAGGCCGAGGCGTTCGGCCAGGTCAGCCTCACGCGGGAGGCGGTCGCCGGGCTTCAGCTCGCCCGAAACGATCATCTCCTTGACGCGCAGGATCGCATCGTCAGTGACTGCCACGGCACCCTCAACTCGTCGTAGACCTCGGATGTCTGAGGACCAGTATGCGCCACGGTTGGTCATCTTCGGCGCATCCCGGTACGAACGGCCGTGATTCACGGATTGGGATGTGAGATGGTTATCTACTAACGATACGTGACGCGAACCCCTGTTGTCGCCATAATGGTCTGGACCATTCAAGGAGGGATCTTGGACGCCGTTGTCGCAGCACCGCGCGCTTTGCTCGGTCGCACGATCGTCGGTCCTGCCTCGGTGCGGATCAGGGACGGCCGCATCGTCGAGGTGACCACCGGTGAAGCACCACCCGGCGCGGAGGTCCTCTCCGATGGACTGCTCACACCCGGCCTGGTCGACGTGCAGGTGAACGGCGCCGTCGGCGTCGACTTCGCCGAGGTGGACGCCGACGGGATGCGTTCCGTCGCCGAAGCCCTGCCGTCCACCGGGGTGACGCGGTTCCTGCCCACGTTGATCACCGCGCCGGTGGACGTGGTGCTGAGGCAGGCCAGGGCGGTGCTGGCGGCCTCGGCGGCCCTGCCGGACGGGGTGGGAGCGCGGCCGCTCGGCGTGCACCTCGAAGGCCCCTTCCTGTCGCCCAAACGGGCAGGTGTGCACGACCCGTCGTTCATGGTCGAGCCGGGGCCTGACGAGATTTCGGCGCTGCTGGAGGACGACACGCTCCGGCGCGCGCTCCGGATGGTGACGCTGGCGCCCGAGCAGCCCGGTGGGCTGGAGGCGGTGCGGCGGCTGGTCGAGGCCGGGGTGCTCGTCGCCGTCGGGCACTCCGACGCCACCGGCGAGCAGACGCGGGCCGCCGCCGACGCGGGTGCGCGCATGGTCACGCACCTGTTCAACGCCCAGCGGCCGTTGGGGCACCGCGAACCGGGCGTGCCGGGTGTGGCCCTTGTGGACGAACGCTTCACCCTCGGTCTGATCGCGGACCTCGCGCACGTGGGTCCGGACGTGTGCCGTCTGGTGTTCAACGCCGCCGGTTCACGGGTCGCGCTGGTCACCGATGCCGTCGCGGCGGCCGGGATGCCGCCCGGCCGCTACCAGCTCGGAGGGGCCGACGTGCTGCTCACCGAGGACGGCGTGCCCCGCTCGCCCGAGGGCACGATCGCCGGGTCCGCGCTGACGCTCGACCGCGCGGTGCGCAACATCGTGTCCGTCGGCGTGCCGATGGCCGACGCCCTCGCCTCCGCCACGATCGTTCCCGCCGAGGCGATCGGCGAGTCCGGCCTTGGCCGTCTCGCGCCGGGTGCCGTAGCGGACCTCGTGTGGTGGGACGACGACCTGCGCCCGAAGAAGGTCTGGGTCGACGGCCGAGTCGTGTTCGACGCCGAGCAGCCGTCACAGCCGATCACAGCGAGTTACGCCACCGCCGGCCACTGATGCACGCGGGGACCTTTCGTTCGCTCCTGCCGAACGAAAGGTCCCCGCGTGGCTTAAAAGTTAGAGCGTTCGGGTGACCTTGTTGAGGCCGCGCGGGCTGTCCGGGTCGCCGCCGCGGGCGAGCGCCAGGCCGTAGGCGAGCCGTTGCACCGGGAGGATCTCCAGGACGGGGGCCACCTCCTCGGCCGTCTCCGGGATCGGGATCGACAGGGTCGCCCCTACCTTCCCCGACGCCGAACCGATCGCGACGACGTCCGCGCCGCGCTGGTGCACGACGTCGAGGGCGTCGCGCAGCGAGTCGCCGCCCTTGCCCAGCGACGTGATCGCCAGCACAGCGGTCTCCCCGTCCACGGCCGCGACCGGGCCGTGCAGCAGGTCCGCGCCGCTGTACGCCCGTGCCGCCAGGTAGGACGTCTCCGCGAGCTTCAGCGACGCTTCCAGTGCGGTGGCGTAGGAGTAGCCGCGGCCCGTGGTGAGAACGCGGTCCACGAACCGATAGCGGCGCACGGCTTCCTCGACCGTCGGCGCGCTGGCGTCCAGCGTCACCTGGGCCAGTTCGCCCAGAGACGCCGCCGCCTCACCGTTGCCACCGCGCACGGCGTCGATCAGCAGGTACAACGCCAGCAGTGTCGCCGAGTAGGTCTTGGTGGCCGCGACCGCGTGCTCCACGCCCGCGCCGACGTCCACCGAGAGCTCGGCGGCCGCGTTCAGAGGGGAGGAGGCGGTGTTGGTGACGGCCACGGTCAGCGCGCCGCGCCGGCGGTAGGAGGCGGTGACCTCCAGCAGGTCGGGGGAGCCGCCCGACTGGGAGACCGTGATCAGCAGGACGTCGCGCAGGTCGGGCTCGGCGCCGTACAACGTCGTGGTCGAGGCGGAGACCAGGCCGGCCGGGAGCTGGAGCAGGATCTCGGTCAGGTACTTCGCGTAGATCGCGGCGTGGTCGCTGGAGCCGCGGGCGGCGAAGAGCACGAAGCGCGGCGCCCGCTCGCGGATCACGGCCGCCACCTCGGCGATCGTGCCACGTGAGGCGTGCAGCGAGGAGAAGATCGACGGCTGCGCGGCGATCTCCGCGGCCATGTGCCGGCCCGGCTGGGGCGTGGTCATGTGGTGCCTTTCAGAATCAGCTCGGCCGCGGCCCGGAGGCTCACCCGAGAACCGCCGTGGGTGTCGATGCGGGCGACGCTGCCCAGGTCCGGACCCGGCACGCCGGTTTCCACGTGCACCACGTCCAGGCCCAGATTAGTTAAGTTTGTTACCAGTTGTCGAGCGCCGGTGTGGCGGTGGGCGTCTCGGGTCACGACCACAATCGTCCGGTCACCTGCGGCTTTCGCAACTTCGTCCGCGGCGATGTCGCGGGCCGCGATCACCTCGGTGCCGGGCAGCACCTCGCGCAGGTACGGGCCGAGGCCCCACGGAACGTCGCCGACCGCGATCGACGGGTCCACGACCAGATCGACGACGACCGGGTCGGTACCGACGTCAACCCTGCCACGCACCTCGACCGCGCGTCGAGCGGCCGTGAGGCCGATCTCAGCGTCGTGGGCGTCCACTGTGGACGGCGGAAGGCCGAGGGCCAGCGAGCGGGCCGCGGCCTGGGTGAGGCGTTCCTCGGAGAGCTCGCCGGACTTCACGGCGGCGACGATCGAGTCGATCAGCCACTGCAGGTCGTTGTCGTCCAGTGCGATGCCACCGAGGCACAGCGAGTCGACACCGGCGGCCAGCGCGCGGACCGCGCCGTGCGCCAGGTCGCCGCCCACGGCCTTCATGTCCAGGCCGTCCGTGATCACCGCGCCGGTGAAGCCGAGTTCGGTGCGCAGCAGGTCGATCGCGTGCTTGTTCAACGTGACCGGCGCGCTGCCCCACTCGGGCACGACGAGGTGGCCGGTCATGACCGAGCGGACGCCCGCGTTGACGGCCGCCTGGAACGGCACGAGCTCGACCGCGCGGAGCTGTTCCTCGGTGCGCGGCAGCACCGGCAGTTGCTCGTGTGAGTCCTCTGTGGACGCTCCGTGGCCGGGGAAGTGCTTGGCGCAGGCGGCAACGCCCACGGCCTGCAGACCCTCGACCCACGCGGCGACGTGCCGGGCGGCCGGCACCGGGTCCGAGCCGAACGCGCGGACGCCGATGATCGGGTCGTCCAGGGTCAGCACGAGGTCGGCGGACGGCGCGAGGTTCAACGAGATGCCGCACTTGGCCAGCCGTGCGCCGATCGACGCGGCGACGGACCTGGTGAGGTCGAGGTCGTCCGCCGCGCCCAGGGCGTGGTTGCCCGGCACCTCGGAACCGCGGCCCGCGTCGAGACGCGTGACGTCGCCGCCCTCCTCGTCGATGCCGATCACCACGTCCGGGCGCACCGAACGCAGTTCACCGCACAGCGCGGTCACCTGCTCGTCGGAGACGACGTTGCGCCCGAAGAGCACCACCCCGCCCAGACCGTCGGCAACCCGCCGCAGCAACCAGTCGGGGGCGGTCGTTCCGTGAAATCCGGGCAGCAGAACGGCAGCGGCCAACTGATCCACGTGTCATCCCTTCACGGCACCGGCGGTGACACCGGCGACCATCTTGCGCTGCACGATCAGGAAGAAGACCAGGGCCGGCACGGTGAAGAGCACCGAGGCGGCCATCGCGCCGCCCCAGTCGGTGCCGAACGCGGTCTGGAAGCCGGACAGCCACACCGGGAGGGTTTCGCGGTCCTGGCTGCGGATCAGCACCTTGGCGAACAGGAACTCGTTCCACGCCGTGATGAACGCGAACACCGAGGTGGCCACGAGACCCGGCCCGAGCAACGGCAGCGTCACCTTCTGGAACGCGCCCCAGCGGCCGCACCCGTCGACCATCGCGGCTTCTTCGAGCTCGATCGGGATGCCGTTCACGAAGCCGCGCAACGTCCACGCGCAGAACGGCAGCGTCACGGCGAAGTACACGAGCACGAGCGACGTCAGGTGTTCGTAGAGCTGAAGATCCCGCATCATCAGGAACATCGGGATCAGCAACGCCTCGAACGGCGCCATCTGCGCGACGAGCATCAGCAGCACGAAGCCCTTGCGGCCGCGGAAGCGGAAACGCGACATGGCCACGGCCGCGGTGATGCCGACGATGATCGCGGCGAGCACCGCGGACAGCGTCACCATGAGGCTGTTGCCCAGCGCGGACAGGAAACCCGGCTTCGTCCACGCGGTGACGAAGTTCGAGAACGTCACGGACAGCGGCACGAGGTCGTAGTCCGACGTGATCGTCGAACCCTTGGGCTTCAAGGCGGACGTGATCATCCAGTACGTCGGGAAGAGGAAGAACAACGCGAGCGCGACACCCGCGAGGTTCGCCGCGGACTTCTTGAGCATCAGATCTTCCCCTCCTCGGTCTGCAGCAACCGGCGCAGGTACTGGAACGTGATCAGGCCGAGGATGATCATCATCAGCACGCTGATCGCGGCCGCGACACCGAAGTGGCTCTTCGCGATGCCCTCCAGGTACTGCAGCACGGCGAGCGTCGTGCTCTCCCCGCTCGGGCCGCCCTCCTTGAACACCCAGATCTGGGCGAAGACCTTGAAGTCCCACAGCGTCGACAGGAACGTCACCATCATCAGCAGCGACTTGATCTCCGGCCAGGTGACCGCGCGGAACGTCTGCAGACCCGACGCGCCGTCGATGCCCGCCGCCTCGTAGAGGTCGCGCGGGATGCCGACGAGCCCGGCGTAGAGGGAGAACGCGAGGAACGGGATCGCCTGCCAGACGATGAGCAGGCCGACGACCGACAGCGTCGAGGCGCCGGAACCGAACCACGAGTGGCCGCTGAACTGCGTGAAACCGAGCTGCACCAGCGTTTTGTTCAGAATTCCGTAGTTCTGGTCGAACATCCAGATGTAGACGGTGGCGGACGCGAGGATCGGCATCGCCCACGCGCACAACATCGTGACCTGGAGCAGGATCCGCACCCACGGCGTGAGCGTCCGCATCAGCAACGCGATCAGCAGACCCGCGCCCACCGAGACACCGACGACGGCGACGGTGAACACGACCGTGCGCAGCGTGACGGTCCAGAACCGCTCGTCCTGCAGCACCGCCACGTAGTTGTCGATGCCGGTCCACACGATCTCACCGCGGACCAGCTCACCGAGGTTGAGCTGACGGAAGCTCGTCACGAAGACCGAGACGACCGGGAACCCGATCAGCCAGAGGATCGCGATGAGCGCCGGAGCCAGCAGCAGGTAGGGCAGCGCCCGGTCGAAGGCGCCGCCCCGGCGGCGGCGCTTGCGCGCGCCACCCGTCACGGCAGGCGGCAGCGCCGGCGGGGTGGTGCCCCCGGCCGGCGCTGCCGTTTCGGTCGTCTTGACGGCCGTCATCTCGGCTGGGCTAACCCATGGCCTTGGTGACGGCGTCGCTCGCGTCCTTCGTCGCCTGGTCCAGCGACTTGGCGCCGGAGAGGTACGCGGTCAGCGCGTCCTTCAGCGGGTTCTGGCCCGCCTCGACGGCCGCCCACTTCGGCGTGGTCGGGGTGACCTTGCCGTTGGGGGCGGAGGCGGCGAGCGCCTTGCCGACGGCGTTGGACTCGAGCTTCGAGGTGTCCTTCGAGGTGCCGGGAACCGCGCCGCCCTCGGCGAGCATGTCCTGGTACTTCTTGGACGACAGCAGCGCCAGGTACTTCTTGGCGGCGTCCGCGTTCTTGCTGGCGGCCGGGATCGCGAGGTTCGAGCCACCGAGGAACACCGGCGCGGTCGAGCCGGCCTTCTTCGACGGGATCGGGAACGCGCTGGTCTTGTCCTTCAGCTCCGGCTTGGCCTTGACCGCACCGGCGAGCTCCCACGGCAGACCGATCATCATGCCGACGTTGCCCGTGCCGAAGACCTCCATCTGCTGGGGCTTCGCCTCGTCGATGTCAGCGGGGGCCTTCTTGACGGCCGACGCGTCGTAGAGCGTCTTGTAGGCCTCGAAGCCCGCCTTGGACTGCGGGGTGTCGAGCGTGCCGGTCCACTTGCCGCCGTCCTGCTTGGCGACGTCGCCGCCCTCGTCCCACAGCAGCGAGAGCAGGAAGTACCAGGACTGACCCGGCAGGTACAGGGCCTGGAAGTCCGGGTTGGACGCGTTCGCGGTCTTGAGCTTGTTGATCGCGTCGATCCACTCGGCACGCGAGGTCGGCGGCTTCGCGATGCCGGCCGCCTGGAACAGGTCGGTGCGGTAGATCACGGTGCGGTTCGCCGCGTAGAACGGCACGCCGTACTGCTTGCCGTTCAGCGTCAGCGAGTCCTTCAGACCGCCCAGCCACTCGCCGCCGTTGAACTTGCTCGCGTCCGCGGTGAGGTCCATCAGCGTGCCCTGGTCGGCGAAGCTCGCCGTCTGGGTGTTGCCGAGCTCGATGACGTCGGGCGGGGTGCTGCTGGCCAGCGCGGTGGTCAGCTTCTCCTGGATGCCGGTCCACTTCTGGACCTCGTACTTGACCTTGATGCCGTTCGCGCTCTCGAACTCCTTGTTCAGAGCGTCGGTCAGGGTCGTCGGCGCGGAGCCGTCCATGAGCCACACGGTGATCTCTTTGGTCTCCGTGCCGCTACCGCTGTTCGTGCTCGTGCCACATCCCGACACGGCCACTGCCAGTGCGGCGGCACCGGCAGCGAGTCCTCTCCAGCCCTTCACAGTCGCGCCCTTTCAGCAAGCCCGGCCCCACGGCCGGAACGCCCAAGTGGTGTAGACCAATGCGGAACAGCGTGTGCCGCGTCACTGCTCCTGTCAAGCACGTTGCCAAAGCGTTGCGGAGTCGTCGGATCAATTTCGTGTCGATTGGCGGGGGTTCGAACGCACGAAACGACACGGACAAGGCATCCTTGTGGTGCGTGACATGGAGTGCGAGGAGGAGGCCATGCTGGAGACGACGCCTGCATCAGGCGTGGACGCCAGGACGCGTGCGCAGCGCGAGCCGAAGTACTGGGGTCTCAAGCGGCACCTGCTCGACCTGTTGAGGGCACTGCCGCCCGGTTCGCCGATCCCCACGGAGCGGTCGCTGGCGGCGGAGTTCGACGTCTCCAGGACCACGGTCCGGCAAGCGCTTGCCGAGCTGACGGTGGAAGGCCGGCTGCTCCGGGTGCAGGGCAAAGGCACCTTCGCGGCCGAGCCCAAGGTCGCCCAGAGGTTGCAGCTGTCTTCGTACACAGAGGACATGCGCGCCCAGGGCCGCGTGCCGTCGTCCAAGCTGATCGAGGCCTCCGAGATGCCCGCGGAGGCGGAGCTCGCCCGGCTGCTCGGCGTGCGCCCCGGCGCCAAGGTGCTGCGCCTGCACCGCCTGCGCCTCGCCGACAACGAGCCGATGGCGATCGAGACGACCCACCTCGCGCTGGGCCGGTTCCGCGGACTCAGGCGCTACCTGGCGCCCGGTGCCTCGCTCTACCAGGTGCTGTCCGAGCGCTTCGGCGTCGAGATGGGACACGCCGAGGAGACGATCGAGACCGCGCTGGCCTCGCCCGAGGAGGCCGAGCTGCTCGGCGCCGACATCGGCCTGCCGATGCTGCTGCTGTCCCGGCACTCGTTCGACACCGAGGGCAACCCGATCGAATGGGTGCGCTCGGTGTACCGCGGTGACCGGTACAAGTTCGTCGCCACGCTGAACCGGCCGTCTTGATCGCGTGGGGCACGCCGCGCGCCCGCGCGGTGCTGGCCACGACGATCCTCGGTTCGGGCATGGCGATGCTCGACGGGACGATCGTCAACGTGGCGCTGCCCCGGATCGGCGCGGAGTTCGCCGCGTCGGTCACCGATCTGCAGTGGATCCTGAACGGCTACCTGCTCGCCCTCGCCTCGCTCATCCTGATCGCCGGGTCGCTGGGGGACCGGTTCGGCCGGCGCAAGGTCTACGTGATCGGCGTCGTGTGGTTCGGCGTGACCTCGCTGCTGTGCGGTGCCGCGTGGTCGGTGCCCGTGCTCGTGGTCGCGCGCGTGCTGCAGGGCGTGGGTGCGGCGCTGCTGACACCCGGTGCGCTGGCGATCCTGCAGTCGTCGTTCAACCGGGAGGACCGGTCGCGGGCGATCGGCGCGTGGTCCGGGCTGTCCGGTGTGGCCACCGCCATCGGGCCGCTGGTCGGCGGGCTGCTGGTGCAGGCGTGGTCGTGGCGGCTCGCGTTCCTGGTGAACCTGCCGGTCGCGGCCGTGTGCGTGTGGCTGGCGCTGCGTTCGGTGCCGGAGTCCCGTGACGAGTCCGCCGGGCACCCCAACTACCTGTCGGCGCTGGTGGGAGCGGCGGGCCTCGCCTTGTTGACCGGTGGGATTGTTGAACAATCCTACATTGCGACAATCCTCGGATTGGTCGCCATGGCGGCGTTCGGGGTGCTGCAGAAGCGGTCCGCGGACCCGCTCGTCCCCGTAGAATTGTTCAACAATCGAACGTTCCTGCTTTCCAACGTTCTGACGTTCCTCGTCTACGCGGCACTCGGTGGCGTGATGGTGCTGCTGGTCCTGCAGCTGCAGATCTCACTCGGCTACTCGCCCACGGCGTCCGGCCTGGCCAGCGTGCCGATCACGATCATCATGCTGCTGGCGTCGTCGACCTCCGGCAAGATCGCGCAGCGCAACGGCCCGCGCCGGCAGCTCGTGTTCGGCCCGATCGTGATCGGCCTGGGCATGCTGCTGCTGCGCAACGCCGCCCCCGGCTCCACCTACCTGACCGGCGTCCTGCCCGGCGTGCTCGTGTTCGGCCTGGGCCTGGCCGCCGTGGTCGCCCCGGTGACCGCGACCGTGCTCGCCTCCGCACCCGACCACCACGCGGGCGTCGCATCGGGCGTCAACAACGCCGTGGCCCGCACCGGCAGCCTGCTGGCCATGGCCGTGCTGCCCGCCGCCGTCGGCCTGACGGGCGAGGACTACCGCAACCCGGCGGTCATGACGTCCGGCTGGCAGCTGGCGCTCGTGCTGTGCGCGGTGGCGGCGATCGCCGGCGGTCTGCTCGCGCTGGGCGTCGACAACCGGGTGCTGGCCACGGAACACGAACAGCCGGACAACCCGCACCCCGGCGACTGCCTGCACTGCGGCGTGGAGGGACCGCCCACGCACGTCCGCTCGGTCGGACAACCAGCGCGGTGACCGGTTTCGCCGCGGGCGAGGAGCGGTGGCGCGCCCGGCTGGGCACGCTGCGGCAGGTCGTCCGCCAGGAACTGGTGTCCCGGCAGCTGACCGCTCACCTGCCGCAGGCTCCGTCGCGCGTTCTGGACGCCGGGTGCGGTCAGGGCACGCAGTTGCTCCGGCTCGCCCGCGCCGGGCACCACGTGACGGGTGTGGACTCCTCGTCGACTCTGCTGGACGAGCTCCGGCACGCCCTGGGCGGTGAACCGGACGACGTGCGGGCACGGGTGCGGACGGTCGAGGACGACATCGCGAACCTCGCCTCGTGGTTCGACGCCGGGAGCTTCGACGTGGTGCTGTGCCACGGCGTGCTGATGTACTTCGCCGACCCCGAGCCGTTGCTGGACGACCTGGTGAGACTGGTCGCACCGGGCGGCGTGCTGTCGTTGCTGGTCCGCAACGGCGACGCACTCGCGATGCGGCCGGGTCTGCTCGGCGACTGGGACACGGCCCTCAAAGCCTTCGAAAACTCGTCCTACGACAACCGAATCGGCGTGACGGCCCGCGCCGACCGCCTCGGCGACCTGACCGCTTCGCTGGCCGACCGGCAGTTGGCGGTGCGCGCCTGGTACGGCGTGCGGGTGTTCACCGACACCGCGGCGAACGATGCCGCGGTGCCCGGCGAACCCGAGCTGATGGCGTTGCTGGCCTGCGAGGAACGCGCCGGCGCCACCGATCCGTACCGCGGAGTCGCGGCGCTGACGCACGTGATCAGCCAGAGGCCGTGAGGGCCCCGGCGAGCAGCTGGGGGTCGATGTTGCCGCCGGACACGACGGCGACCCCGTGCCCGAGCTTGGCCTGGGCCGCCACGGCCACGGCCCCGCTGGGCTCGGCGACCAGCCGTGCCCCGCGGACCAGATCGGCCACCGCGGCCAGGATCTCGTCCTCCGACACCGTGATCACGTCGTCCACCAGCTCGCTGATGTGCTCCCAGGTCAGCTCCGACGGCTCGTCCCTCAACGCGTCAGCGGCCGTCCGAGCGCGGGCCACGGGGTCCCAGCGGACCAGCTCGCCCGCGTGCAGCGAATCCGCGATGTCGGCGGCCAGCGCGGGTTCGGCGCCGATCACGCGGACGTCCGGCCGCAGCGCCTTGACCGCCGTGGCCACGCCGGAGATCAGTCCACCGCCGGACATCGGCACCACGACGGCGTCCAGGGAGGGCAGGTCGGCGCAGATCTCCAGGCCGATCGTGCCCTGCCCGGCGATCACGTCCGGGTGGTCGAACGGCGGGATGAGCGCCGCACCGCGCTCGGCGACCAACGCCTCGGCCCGTTCGACGCGTTCGGTGATGCCGACGACGAAGACCTCGGCGCCGAGTGCGCGAGTGGCCGCGATCTTCACCTCCGGGGTGTTGGACGGCATCACGATCGCCGCCGGAACACCGTGCAGGCGGGCCGCGAACGCGACGGCCTGGGCGTGGTTGCCGCTGGAGTAGGCGACCACGCCGTTCGAGCGGTTCTCCAGGCGTGCCAACGCGTTCAGCGCGCCGCGGAGCTTGAAGGCGCCGATCGGCTGCAGCGACTCCGGCTTGAGCCAGCGGGACGGGCCGAACGGCAGCAGCGGTGTGCGCACCACGTGTGGCGCGATCACCGTTGCCGCGGCGCGGATGTCGTCGAGCGAGATCATCCGGCGACCAGGGAGGCGAACAGCGCGGGCTCGATGTTGCCGCCCGACACCACGGCGACGGCCGGACCGGCGGGCAGCGACCGGTTCAGGTACGCCGCAACTCCAACCGCGCCGCTCGGTTCGGACACGACCCGCGTCCGGCGGGCGATTTCCCCCACGGCGGAACGGATTTCGTCCTCGGTCACGGTGATGATGTCGTCGACGTGCTCGCGGATGTGCGCGAACGTCAGCTCGGACGGTTCGGCGCGCAGGCCGTCGGCGATGGTGCGGGCGCGGTCGTGCGCGTCCCAGTGGACCTGGGAGCCCGCCGCGAACGAGGCGGCGGCGTCGCCGGCCAGCTCCGGTTCGACGCCGATCACGCGGACGTCGGGGCGCAAGGACTTCACGGCCACCGCGACACCGGAGATGAGGCCGCCGCCGCTCACCGGGACCAGGACCGTGGCCACGTCGGGCAGGTCGGCGCAGATCTCCAGGCCGATCGTGCCCTGGCCGGCGATCACGTCCGGGTGGTCGAACGGCGGGATCAGCGTGGCGCCGCGTTCCTCGACCAGCTCGTAGGCGCGCGACTCGCGTTCGGTGATGCCGACGACGAACACCTCGGCGCCGTGCGCGCGTGTCGCGTCGATCTTCAGCTGCGGCGTGTTCGACGGCACGACGATCGCCGCCGGCATGCCCAGAAGCTTGGCCGCGTAGGCAACTGCTTGCGCGTGGTTACCGCTCGAGTACGCCACGACACCGCGGCTGCGCGCCTCGGAAGGTATGCGGGACAAGGCGTTCACCGCGCCGCGTTGCTTGAAGGCGCCGATGGGCTGCAGGCACTCCGGCTTGATCCACAGTGCGGAGTCGAACGGCAGCAACGGTGTGCGGACGACATGCGGTGCGATTGCGGCAGCCGCCGCGTGGACGTCTTCGAGAGTCACCAGGCGCATGTGTTGATGATGCACGTCACCGGCGCACAACCGGTGAACTGTGCCCGACGTCCCACGAGATGTCATGGCTGAGAAGGAGAAGATCACCCCCGTCAAGCTCGTCGCGAGTGTGCTCGCCGCCGTCACCGCGGCCGTGCTGAGCCTTCGCCTCAACGTCGTCGGCACCATCATCGGCGCGGTTCTCGCGAGTGTGGTGACCACGGTGGGCGCCGTGCTCTACCAACGGTCGATGGAACGCGAAAAGCGTTGGCAGGTCATCGCGGTCGGCGGACTGCTCGCCTTCGTGGTGACCGTCCTCGCCGTCACGAGCGTTCAGCTCGTCACCGGCAAACCGACCTCCGCGGACACCGGGCCGACGACAACCACCCCCACTGTCCACACCGGGACTCACCCTGGTACCCGCACCGAGACCACCAGGACCGAAACGATCACCGTGACGGCCCCTCCGAGCACGTCCGGTCAGTCGCCCGCCGAAAGCACCACGACGACCGGACCGACCACCACGTCGACAGGATCCCGACAGCCGACCGACAGCTCGGCGCCGCCGTCAACTGTCGACCCCATTCGGTGATCAGGTCACTACGTTGAGCGATAGTTAACTGTCAATTGCTACGCACCGCAGTTGATCTGTCGTGAGCTGTGACACACTTCGTCCACGGTCGAGATTGGGCGTAATAGATAACAGGCCCATAACGTCACTCGAACGGGCGAAGGAATCGGTCCGAAAGAGACCGAGAGGAGGGCGCGATGAGGCTCGTGGCGAGACCACTTGAGCGCGGCGCCCTCGCACAGAACGAGAGAACTGGGGATTGGAGAGGGGTGGGGCGACCCCTGCCGCCGCCCCACCACCCGTCCCCCTAGAGCCCCCGAGAGAGGTCCCTGCAACCGATCTCTCGGGTTCCCCTGCACCCGAAAGTGAGGGAGACGTCTGATGAACCGCACGAGTGCGGCCCGTGCAACCGGTGCCGTTCTGCTCGCCACCGGAGTCGTGACTGCTCTCAGCGTACCGGCGTTTGGCGCCCCTGCCGCACCAGTCGCCCCAACCGGTTCCGACACGGAGAGCTACCCGGCCGAATTGCTCCAAGCGGTCCAGCGTGATTTGGGCCTGAACGCTGACCAGGCACGCGTCCGGTTGGCTTCCGACCAGACCTCGAGCGAACTCGCCGAACACGCGAAGGCCTCTCTGGGCGACGCCTTCGGCGGAGCGTGGATCGACCAGGCGAGCGGCAAGCTGACCGTCGCGGTGACCAAGTCGGGACTCTCCGTGAGCGGCGCCGACGTCCAGGTCGTCAAGAACTCGCTCACCCAGCTCAACGGCACCAAGTCGGTGCTCGACCTCATGAGCGCTCCCCAGTCCATCACCAGCTGGCGCGTCGACGAGAAGTCCAACAGCGTCGTGGTCGAGGTCAACAAGAACACCCGTGACGCGGCGACGGACCAGTGGCTCGCCACCGCGAAGTCCATCAGCGGCGCCGTCCAGGTCGCCGAGGTGACCGAGAGCCCGACGCCGCTGTACGACCTGCGCGGCGGTGACGCGATCTACATGGGCGGCGGGCGCTGCTCGCTCGGCTTCTCCGTCCAGGGCGGTTTCGTGACGGCCGGCCACTGCGGCACGGCGGGCACGGCGGTCTCCGGCTACAACCGCGTCGCGGCCGGCACGTTCGCCGCTTCGGTGTTCCCGGGCAACGACTACTCCTGGGTCCGCACCAACTCGAACTGGACGCCGCGGCCGTGGGTCAACCGCTACAACGGCTCCAACGTGACCATCAAGGGCTCCTCCGAGGCGGCTGTGGGCGCGCAGATCTGCCGTTCCGGCTCGACCACCGGCTGGCACTGCGGCACCGTCCAGGCCAAGAACCAGACCGTGAACTACGCCCAGGGCTCGGTGCGCGGCCTCACCCGCACCAACGTCTGCGCGGAGCCCGGTGACTCCGGCGGTTCGTGGGTGGCGGGCTCCGGCTTCGGCCAGGCCCAGGGCGTCACGTCCGGCGGTTCGGGCAACTGCACCTCCGGCGGCACCACGTTCTTCCAGCCGGTCAACCCGATCCTCTCGCGCTACGGCCTGAGCCTCGTGACCGGCTGACCTAGCTGAACTGCACGGATCGTTTCGAGAGCCCGTACCAGAAGCCTTCAACGCTGGTGCGGGCTTTCTCGTCGCTCGCCGCGCCGAGTGCCACGAACAGCGGTGCGAAGTGCTCGGTCCGCGGGTGCGCGATGCCCGCCGCGGGTGCCTTCTGCTCGAAATCGAGCAACGCGTCCACGTCACCGGCCGCGAGCTGCTGGTGCGCCCAGTCGTCGAACTCCTTCGACCACGACGGCGGCTCGTAGTCCGTGCCCTGGTCGAAGCGCACGCAGCTCAGGTTGTGCGTCATGAACCCGCTGCCGACGATCAGGACGTTCTTGTCCCGCAACGGTGCCAGCTTCCGCCCGATCGCGTGCAGCTGCCGCGGGTCGAGCGTGGGCAGCGACATCTGCAGCACCGGGACGTCGGCCTCGGGGAACATCTCCTTCAACGGCACGTAGGCGCCGTGGTCGAGTCCGCGCTCGGGGTCCTGCTGGACGTGCCCGCCGAGGAGTTTGCGCACGTCGTCGGCCAGCTCAGGCGCTCCGGGCGCGGTGTAGGTCACCTCGTAGTACCGCTGGGGGAAGCCCCAGAAGTCGTAGACCAGCGGCACGGTGGTGGTCGCGCCGATGGTCGTCGGCGCCTCCTCCCAGTGTGCGGAGACCATGAGCACGGCCTCCGGGCGCGGGAGGGTGGCGGACCAGTCCTTGAGCTCTCTGGTCCACGTCTCGTCGTCAGCCAGCGGGGGTGCCCCGTGGCTCAGGTACAGAACGGGTGCGCTCACGTCGTCGAGCGTACGCCAGTTTGTTCAAATTTCAACGACTAAGTTCAGTTTTGAACAACTCGGCGGCCTTGCGGGGGTCCTCGGCCTCGGTGATGGCCCGCACGACGACCACGCGGGTGGCTCCGGCTTCCCGGACCTCGTGCAGGTTCTGCAGGTCGATGCCGCCGATCGCGAACCACGGCCGCCGCACGCCCTTCGTGGCGCGCACGAGGTCGAGGCCCGGCGCCGGGCGCCCAGGCTTGGTCGGCGTGGGCCAGCACGGACCGGTGCAGAAGTAGTCCACGCCGTGCTGGGTCGCCGCGGCCCGCATCTGGTCGACGTCGTGCGTGGAGCGGCCGATCACCGGGTGCTCGCCGATGATGTGGCGCGCGCACGAGACGGGCAGGTCGTCCTGGCCCAGGTGCAGCACGTCCGCCTTGACCGCGTACGCGATGTCCGCGCGGTCGTTGACGGCGAGGAGCTTGCCGTGGGTGTCGCAGGCCTCGGCGAGGATCTCCAGCGCCGCGATCTCCTGCTTCGCCTCCAGTGACTTGTCCCGCAGCTGGATGATGTCGACGCCGCCCGCGAGGGCCGCGTCCGCGAACTCGGCCAGATCGGGCCGGTTCGGCGTGCAGAGGTAGAGCGTCGCGTCGGCGAGTCGTTGCCTGATCAGGTTTCCGTCGAGTCCTGGCACGCTCGCACGGTAACCGTTATGTTGGTGTCGGTCCGCACGGGAGCCTGGAGAACACCGGGCTGAGAGGGAGCGTGGTTCGCTCCGACCGTCGAACCTGATCCGGGTCATGCCGGCGCAGGGAGCGTGAATGCCTTGAGCAGTGTGCAAGTGGCCGTCCGGGGTGGCGGCGTCATCGGCCTGTCCGTCGCACTGGCGTGCGCACGCGCCGGGTACTCGGTTTCCGTCTCCGACCGCGGTTCGCCACACGCGGGCTCGCGGGTCGCGGGCGGCATGCTCGCGCCGTTGACGGAGGCTTGGCCCGGTGAGGAAGCCGTGGTGGCGCAGGGAGTCGAGGCCCTCGCCATGTGGCCGTCGTTCGCCGAGTCGATCGGTGTCCCGCTGTTCACCGCGGGGACGCTGGCGGTCGGCACCCAGCCCGGTGATCTCGCCGACCTGCGGCACGCGGGGGAGTTGCTGACCTCACGGGAGATCCGCGCTCTCGAACCGTCGCTGGGGCCCGCGGTGCGCGGCGGTGTCTTCGCCGCGGGTGACCTCGCCGTCGACAACCGCGAGCTGCTCTCCGCGCTGTGGAAGGCGTGCGTGGAAGCCGGGGTGCGGTCCGATGTGGACGGCCGGGTCGAGGTGATCGCGGCCGGGGCGTGGAGCGGCCTGCTGCACCCGGCGCTGAAGGACGTGATCCGCCCGGTCAAGGGCGAGATCCTGCGGCTCACCCACCGGCCTGGCGCGTTGCCGCCGCCTCGGCACACCATCCGCGCCCTCGTGTCGGGACGCCCGGTGTACCTGGTGCCGCGTACCGACGGCCTGGTCGTCGGCGCGACGCAGTACGAGGCCGGGTTCGACACCGACGTGTCGGTCGCCGGCGTGCGGGACCTGTTGCGGGATGCGGAAACCGTGCTGCCGGGCATCGCCGAGTACGCCCTGACCGAGGCCGCCGTCGGGTTCCGCGCGGGCAGCCCGGACAACGTCCCCGTCGTGCGCTGGCTGGAGCCCGGTGTCATCGCCGCGACCGGCCACCACCGCAACGGTCTGCTGCTGGCCCCGCACACCGCGCGTCTCGTGGTGGCGCTGCTTGAGGGAGGAAGTTCGTGAAAGCACAGGTCAACGGCACTTCTCGGGACCTGGTCGACGGCACGTCCGTCGCCGCGGTGGTGTCGCTGGTGGGGGCGCCCGAGAAGGGGGTGGCCGTGGCCCTGGACGGTGCCGTGGTGCCCAGGGCGTTGTGGGACTCCACGATCGTGCCGGACGGCGGCGTGGTCGAGGTGCTGACCGCGGTCCAGGGAGGCTGACGTGGACGATCCGCTGATCATCGCGGGCCGGGAGTTCCGGTCCAGGCTCATCACCGGCACCGGCGGTGCCGCGAACCTCTCCGTGCTGGAGCGGGCACTGGTGGCTTCCGGCACCGAGCTGACCACCGTGGCCATGCGCCGGGTCGACGCAGCCGGCCAGACCGGCGTGCTGGAGTTGTTGCGGCGCCTGGGAATCGAGGTCCTGCCGAACACCGCGGGCTGCCGCACGTCCGCCGAGGCCGTGCTCACCGCGCAGCTCGCCCGCGAGGCGTTGGAAACCAACTGGGTGAAGCTCGAAGTGGTTTACGACGAGCAGACCCTGCTGCCCGACCCGGTCGAGCTGCTGGACGCGGCCGAGCGGTTGGTGCGGGACGGCTTCGTGGTCCTGCCCTACACCAACGACGATCCGGTGCTGGCGTTGAAGCTGCAGGACATCGGCTGCGCGACGGTGATGCCGCTCGGCTCGCCCATCGGCACGGGTCTGGGCATCCGCAACCCGCACAACATCGAGCTGATCACCTCGCGCGCCGGCGTCCCTGTCGTGCTCGACGCGGGCATCGGCACCGCGTCCGACGCCGCGCTGGCGATGGAACTCGGCTGCTCAGCGGTGCTTCTGGCGACGGCCGTCACGCGCGCCCAGGACCCGGAACGCATGGCCGCCGCCATGCGTTGTGCGGTCGAGGGCGGACGTCTTGCGCGAATCGCGGGGCGAATTCCGCAGCGCTTTTGGGCCCAAGCGTCTTCGCCGGGTCTCTGAGTCGCTACCTTGGGTACTCACGTGTTGGGGGATGATTGACCATTACCTGATTTCCGCCGAGGAGGACGACAAGCCGTGACGGCCCCCATTGACGCCGAGGTCGAGGACGCGACCGCGCGCCTGTACCTGGCGATCGGCCGACTGGCCCGGTTGCTGCGACGCACCGGTTCCCCCGGACTCGGCCCCGGCGCGGTCTCCGCGCTCGCCACGCTGGCCAGGTGCGGCCCCATGCGCCTGGGCGACCTGGCGACCAAGGAGGGCGTGGCGCCGCCGACGTTGTCCCGCATCGTCGCCGCGCTGGTCGAGGCCGGGTACGTGAAGCGAGAGCCCGACCCGCAGGACGGCCGCGCCTGGCTCGCCACCCCCACACCCGAGGGCGAGACGATGGTGTCCGGCGTGCGGTCCGCGCGGGTGCGCGAGCTGCAGCGCCGGATCGAACACCTGACCCCCGAACACGTGTCGGCTCTGGTCAACGCGCTGGACGCGCTGGAGACGCTCGTCGGCGAGGATTCGAAGTAACGCCTGGTCGAAAGACCGCCCGTTACCTGTCGAGCCTCCACAGCGGCGACACCGGGCCGACACCGGCACCCAGCGGATAGGCGGCGGCAACGGACTTCACGATGAAGTCCTTGCCGAACCGCACCGCTTCCGGCACGGTCGCGCCCTTGGCCAGCGCGGAGCTGATCGAGGACGCGAGCGTGTCACCGCTGCCGTGCGTGTGCTTGACGTCGTAACGCGGTCCGGGCAGCTCGATGAACTCGCGGCCGTCGTAGAGCAGGTCGAGGCACTCCGGGTCGTCCCACATGTGGCCGCCCTTCACCAGCACCCACTGCGGTCCCATGGCGTGCAACGCTTCCGCCGCCACGCGCTGGTCCGCGCGGTCCTTCACCTCGATGCCGGTGATGAGCCGCACCTCGTCGAGGTTCGGCGTCACCAGCGTGGCGCGCGGGAAGAGCAAGCCCCGCAAGCCCTCCAGCGCCGAGTCGGCCAGCAGCTGGTCGCCGTGCATCGACGCCGACACGGGGTCGACGACGAACGGGGTCCTGCCGGAGCGGCCGATGCCGACGCGGTCCAGTGCCGGGGTGATGGCCTCGATGATCCGCGCCGACGCCAGCATGCCGGTCTTGGCGGCCTGCAGCCCGATGTCCTCGGCCACCGAGATGATCTGCGCCGCAACGGTTTCCGCGGGGATCTCGGCGACGCCGGTGACGCCCAGCGAGTTCTGCACCGTCACGGCGGTCAGCGCGACGCAGCCGTGCACCCCGCACGCGAAGAGCGTGCGGAGGTCGGCCTGGATGCCCGCACCACCGCCGGAATCGCTTCCGGCGATGGTGAGCACCCTGGGTGGGGTCGTGGTCACGAAGTCTCCACGACCGGCAGGTAGACCTTGTTGCCCGTGCCGGCGAACTCGTCGGACTTCTCCGCCATGCCCGCCTCAATGGCCTCCACTGTGGACAGTCCGCGTTCCTCGGCGTAGCGCCGCACGTCCTGCGTGATCTTCATGGAGCAGAACTTCGGCCCGCACATCGAGCAGAAGTGCGCCGTCTTCGCCGGTTCCGCGGGGAGCGTCTCGTCGTGGAACGACCGCGCGGTGTCCGGGTCGAGCGACAGGTTGAACTGGTCCTCCCAGCGGAACTCGAACCGCGCCTTGGAGAGCGCGTCGTCCCAGTCCTGGGCGCCGGGGTGGCCCTTGGCGAGGTCGGCCGAGTGCGCCGCGATCTTGTACGTGATCACGCCGGTCTTCACGTCGTCCCGGTTCGGCAGGCCGAGGTGCTCCTTCGGCGTGACGTAGCAGAGCATCGCGGTGCCGAGCCAGCCGATCTGCGCCGCGCCGATCGCGGACGTGATGTGGTCGTAGGCGGGCGCGATGTCCGTGGCCAGCGGCCCGAGCGTGTAGAACGGCGCCTCGCCGCACCACTCCTCTTCCAGCCGGACGTTCTCGGCGATCTTGTGCATCGGCACGTGGCCGGGGCCCTCGATCATGACCTGGACGTCCTTGGCCCGTGCGACGTGCGTGAGCTCGCCCAGCGTCCTGAGCTCCGCGAACTGCGCCTCGTCGTTGGCGTCCGCGATGGAACCCGGCCGCAGCCCGTCACCCAGCGAGAACGTCACGTCGTAGGTGCGCAGGATGTCGCAGAGCTCCTCGAAGTGGGTGTAGAGGAAGCTCTCCTTGTGGTGCGCGAGGCACCACGCGGCCATGATCGACCCGCCGCGCGAGACGATGCCGGTGACGCGCTTGGCCGTCAGCGGCACGTACCGCAGCAGCACGCCCGCGTGCACGGTCATGTAGTCGACGCCCTGCTCGCACTGCTCGATCACGGTGTCGCGGTAGACCTCCCACGACAGCTTCGCCGGGTCGCCGTTGACCTTCTCCAGCGCCTGGTAGATCGGCACGGTGCCGACGGGCACCGGCGAGTTGCGCAGGATCCACTCGCGCGTCTCGTGAATCCGCTTGCCGGTGGACAGGTCCATGATCGTGTCGGCACCCCAGCGGGTCGCCCACACCATCTTCTCGACCTCGTCCTCGATCGACGACGACACGGCGGAGTTGCCGATGTTGGCGTTGATCTTCACGAGGAACTTCTTGCCGATGATCATCGGCTCGGCCTCGGGGTGCTTGCGGTTCAACGGAATCACCGCACGCCCGATGGCCACCTCCTCGCGCACGAGCTCCGCGTCGAGGTTCTCCCGCGCCGCGATGAAGCGCATCTCCGGGGTGGTGATCCCGGCCTTCGCGTACGCGAGCTGGCTGACAGCTCCGTTGATCGGTTCCCGTGCGGCGAGCCACCCCGACCTGAGGTCAGGAAGTCCACTGTGGACGTCGATGGTCGCGTTGTCGTCGGTATACGGACCGGAAGTGTCGTAGAGATCGACATGCTCGCCGTTGGTCAGCTCCACCCTGCGGCAGGGCACGCGGATGTCCTGGGACACCTCGCGGTACACCTTGCGGTACACCTTGCGCGAGCCCGAGATCGGGCCGGTGGTCACACTGGGCTTCACCGAACGGTCGTCAAGTGCCGTCACGACATTCCTCCCTACGCCGGCATTACCCGGTCAGGTTCAGGCGGTCGGTGACACCGGCACCACGGCCAGTCACCCTCTCAGCCCGCTCAGGCGCGAGCTCCCGCGTTGTGTTGAGTTGTCGAGACCCGACCATAGTCAGCGCGCGCCACAGCTGCCAAGGCCGCCCTTTACCCCTAATCTCTTCCCCGTGGCTGATCACCAGCCGTTCCCGCCCGGCGCGCGTCGCGGTCAGCGTCCCGCCGTGGTCTCGGCATGCCCTTCCTGCGGAGAACTCGCAGGTCGCGGCTACCCCGACTGCGGCTTCTGCGCCGAGTTGCTCGACCAGTTCTGGCTCGCGGACTGGGAGGCCCTGCGGACGTCGTCGCAGCTCGCCGACCGGGAACTGGCCGAGCTGGTGGTCTCCTCCGACGTCGGCGAGTACCCGTGGACGTGCGTGGACTGGGCGATGACGTTGCTGGCGTGCTCCCGCTGCGGCGCCGAGCTGGGCACCGGCCCGGTCGAGTGCGTGCGGTGCGCCGTCACGGAGGAGCGCCGGTGGAACTGGGACCACTCGGCGCACCCGTACACGATGAGCGCGAACGAGCACCTTTTACGAGTCGCCCGCGCGGCCCTGCGCGCACCCCACCGGCGCCGGCCCGCGGTGGTGCAGGCCTGGCAGCTGGTGCTGCCGTTCCTCATCGCCGGTGAGGTGATCGAGTTCGGCCGTCTCGACCGGATCCGCGCGCACGTGCTGGCCGGTGGCTACGCGTCCATGGCCGCCTGCCACACCCTCGGTGAGCTGGCCGGACTGCCCGAGCTGTTCTGGCGCCGGGGCAACCCGATCTCAACGCGGGTCGAGTACCAGCCGGACTCCGAGCGCCAGCAGCACGCCGCCCGACAGCTTCTCGAGCGCCGGGCGCACCCGCGGGCGGCTCAGCCAGCCGCGGATGGTGTGCAGGATCGACACGATGATCAGGTACCAGACGGTGTCGATCAGGACCCACCCGACGGCGAGGAAGAGCAGAACCCCCTGGCCGGCCTCCCCGGCAGGCACGAACTGCGGTAGGAACGAGATCGCGAACACGCCGAGCTTCGGGTTGGCCAGGTTCACGACCAGCCCGCTGCGGAACGCGTGGCTCGCGGGCGGCGGTGCCTTCTCCGCCTTGGTCTTGCTGATCAGCGCCTTCACGCCCAGGTAGATCAGGAACACCGCGCCGGCGATCCGCAGTCCGTGGTAGGCGATCTCGGACGCCGTGAGCAGCACGCTCAGGCCCAGCGCGGCCGCGACGGCCCAGCACGCGACGCCGACCTCCATGCCGAACACCGTGGCCAGCGCGGCTTTTCGCCCGTGCACCGACTGTCGCAGGACCATGGCCGTGCCGGGTCCTGGCGACAGCGCGATGAGGAACGAGGCCGCGACGAAGGCGACGATGTTTTCGAGTGGCATGCCCTGATGGTCGCCGACGCGAGCAATTTCTTTTTCCTGGAAGCGGCTGGTTGACCTGGAGTGCGCTCCAGGTTGTTGGCTGGTGCCCATGACGGATCTGGGGAAGATGGGTTTCGGCACGTGGGCCATGGGCGGCCCGTTCTCCGACCCGGACGGCGCGCCCGTCGGGTGGGGTCCGGCGGACGACGGCCAGTCGGTGAAGGCGCTGCAGCGGGCGTTCGAGCTGGGCGTGACGCTGTTCGACACCGCTGACGTCTACGGCTGCGGGCACGCGGAGACACTGGTCGGGCAAGCGTTTGCGTCCGTGCGTGACGAGGTGGTCGTCGCGACCAAGTGGGGCTGCGGGTTCGACCCGGTCACCCGCCGGATGACCGGGAACGAGGGATCGGTCGAGTACCTGCGCCGCGCCGTCGAGGGGTCGTTGCGGCGACTGGGCACCGACCGGATCGACCTGTACCAGCTGCACATCGGCGACCTCGGGTTCGAGGAAGCGGCGTTGCTGCGCGACGAGTGCGAGGCGCTGGTCGCGGCCGGGAAGATCCGCTCGTACGGCTGGAGCACGGACGACGTCGAGCGGGCCCGGTTCTTCTGCGAGGGCGAGCACGGGATCGCGGCGCAGGCCGACATCAACCTGCTGTTCGACCACCCCGAGATGTACGCGGGGGACTACGCGGTGCTGTGTCGTCGCCCGCTCGCGATGGGGTTGCTGGCGAGGGAGACGTTCTCCGCGCTGCCCGCGGACGACGTGCGCGTCACGAACCCGTCCTGGCTGCGGTTCTTCGTCGACGGGAAGCCGTCGCCGGAGTACTTCCGGGCGCGGGAGGCCGTGCGCGACGTGCTGACCTCAGGCGGCCGGACGCTCGTGCAGGGCGCGCTGGCGTGGTTCTGGGCGCGCTCTCCCCGGCTGATCCCGATTCCGGGCGTCCGGACCGTGGAGCAGGTCGAGGAGAACGCGGGCGCGCTGGCGTTCGGGCCGCTTTCGGCCGACGAGCTGGCGCAGGTCGAGTCGGTGCTGCGCGGCTAGTCGCGCCCGGTGCTCGATGAAGGGCTCCTTCCTCCACCTCAGGTGGAGGAAGGAGCCCTTCATCGACGGCGGCCTCAGCCCTCGTCGTCGAAGTTCGCGGGGTCGGCCGGGTCCCACGAGAGGTCCGGCACACCCCACTCGTTGTCGCGGAGCATCCGCTTCGACTCCTTCTTGTACCGGCCGACGAGGCGGTCCAGGTAGAGGTACCCGTTCAGGTGATCTGTCTCGTGCTGGAGACACCGGGCGAAGAAGCCCGTGCCCTCGACCTCGACGGGCTGCCCGTCGGCGTCCACCCCGGTCACCTTCGCCCAACGGGCGCGTCCGGTCGGGTACGCCTCACCGGGCACGCTCAGGCAGCCCTCGAAGTCGTCGTCCGGATCCGGCATGGTCTCCGGGATCTCGGACGTCTCCAGCACGGGGTTGCAGATCACGCCGCGGTGCTGCACGCCGTCGTCGTCCGGGCAGTCGTACACGAAAAGCCGCAGGTCGACACCGATCTGGTTGGCCGCGAGCCCAACTCCGCGCGCCGCTGCCATCGTCTCGAACATGTCGTCGACGAGCGTCTTCAGCTCGGTGTCGAACTCGGTGACCTCGCGCGTCGGGTGGTGGAGCACGGGGTCGCCAACGATGCAGATGCGGTGCACGGCCATGGTCAGACCTTAAGCCGTCCAAAACTGTCGGTGTCGCGCGGTAGGTTGGAACGATCACGTGATTGAATTGCCCGCACCTGAGATGGTGTGGCGACCGTGGGGAGCCAGATGGATCACGCCGAGGCGCTGACTACCGCTGAAGAGCTGACCAGCCGCGAACGCACGATGCTCGCGTTCGAGAAGCAGTGGTGGAAGTACTCGGGGTCCAAGGAACAGGCCATCAGGGAACTGTTCGACATGTCGGCGACTCGTTACTACCAGCTGCTCAACGCTTTGGTTGAGAAGGAAGCCGCGTTCGCGGCCGAACCGATGCTGGTCAAGCGGTTGCGGGGCGTGCGGACAGGCCGTCAGAGGGTTCGCGCACGCGCCAGGAGCACCGAGGACTGATGACCTCCCCCGAGTCCGCTAGTCCGTCCCGTCCGGCCAAGGCTGCCGGCTTCGCCCTGTTGGGTGTGGCTGCTGTGGCGTTGGTGATCGGTGTTGTGAGTCTGTTCGGCGGAGGGTCCGACTCGCCGCCGTCCGCTCAGGGGAGTTCCACGGCGCCTCCGGTGCAGACTCCTTCTTCGGAGCCTTCTTCCGCTGCCGCGCCCACATCGGCTTCGTCGGCACCGGCCGCGACCACCACGACTCCGCCCGCGGCGACCACCACTCCGGTTCCGCCACCTCCCGTTGGGCAGGCCGGAGTCGCGAAGGTGCCGGTGCGCGTCTACAACAACTCCACCATCACGGGGTTGGCCGGCAAGGCTTCAGACGAAGTTCGCGCCAACGGGTGGACGGTCGCCGAGACCGGGAACTACTCGCAGGGGACGATTCCCACCACGACCGTGTACTTCCGGCCCGGGACCGATGAAGAGGCCTCGGCCAAGGAGCTGGGTGCGGTGCTGCGGGCTCGGGTGGAGCCCCGGTTCGACGGCATACAGCACGCCGCGCCGGGGATCATTCTGATCGTCACCAACGACTACCAGGGTGTTTCCAAGAACAAGTGAGCTCATCGGCGTGACGACGCGTACGCCGCCAGCGATGCCAGTTGCGCCGGGTCCAAGGACGGCCGTACCACCGCGCGGGCCTTTGCCAGGTGGGCCTGCGTGACTTCCGCTGCCTCCAACGACTCCCGCATCGCCGTGAGGGCCGCTTCGCGCACCAGGGCGGCGCAGTCCGCTGCCGAGTAACCGTCCAGTTCGGACGCCAGCGCGGACAGTTCGACGTCGCCGGCCAGGGGCGTGTTGCGCGACGCGGCCTTCAGGATCTCCGTGCGGGCGTCGGCGTCCGGTGGTGGCACGTAGACGAGGCGCTCCAGGCGTCCCGGCCGCAGCAGGGCCGGGTCGAGGAGTTCGGGGCGGTTCGTCGCGCCGATGACCACGACGTCGCGGAGGGGTTCGACGCCGTCCAGTTCGGTCAGGAGGGCGGCTACCACGCGGTCGGCCACACCGGCGTCGGAGGACTGGCCTCGGCGCGGAGCCAGGGCGTCGACCTCGTCGAGGAAGATCAGGGCGGGGGCGGCGTCCGCGGCGCGGCGGAAGAGTTCTCGGACTGCTCGTTCGGACTCGCCCACGAACTTGTCCATCAGTTCCGCGCCCTTGACCGTGAGGACGTTGAGCTGGCCGGAACCCGCCAGAGCGCGCACCAGGAACGTCTTGCCGCATCCCGGTGGGCCGTAGAGCAGGACGCCGCGCGGGGGGTCCACGCCCAGGCGGGCGAAGGAGTCCGGGTAGCGCAGTGGCCACAGGGCCGCTTCGGTGAGGGCCTGTTTGACCTCGGTCATGTCGCCGACGTCGGCGAGGGTCAGGCCTGAGGTTTGGATGGTGTCGGAGGCCGACATCGAGATCGGGCGGACGGTACCCAGGGCGGCCAGCAGGTCTTCTTGTCCCACACGGGGTTCTGCTACGTCGCGTTGGCGGAGGGCGGCGCGCACGGCTGCCTCGCGGCGCAGTGCGCAGAGGTCGGCCGCGACGAAGCCCGGGGTGCGGTCGGCCACGGCTCCCAAGTCCACATCGGACTCCAGCGGGACGTCGCGCAGCAGGACGCGCAGCAGTTCGGTGCGGGTGGCGCCGTCGGGAAGCGGGAGGGTCAGTTCACGGTCGACCAGGTCCGGCGTGCGCAGGCGCGGGTCGATCGACTCGGCGCGGGCCGAGGTGACCACCAGGGCCAGGTTGGGGCGGGACACGGCGGTGCGCAGGATGTCCAGGACGACGGTGGCCACCGGGGGCGGCGAGCTCGGCAGCAGGGCGTCGACGTCGGTGATCAGCAGGACGGTCGGCTGCTCGGGGACACCCGCGATCGCGTCGCCCAGCTGTTTGGCCATGGCGCCCGGTTCGAGCACCGAGATGCTCGGCGCGGCCAGCTCGACGACCGCGGCGTCGACGGAACGGGCCACGGCACGCACCAGGGTGGCCTTGCCGACGCCTTCCGGGCCGCTCACCAGGGCCGCCAGGCGGGCGGACGCGCCCAGGCGGGTGAGGAGCTCCGGTTGGCGGAACATGAGTTCCAGCCACTCGGTGAGGCGGCGGGCCTGGTCCTTCTGGCCCACGAGATCGGTGACCGGCAGGGCCTCGTGCTTCTCCTGCACCACGACCGGCGTGACCTCGGCGGCCGGGGCCGAGGCCGAGCGCCAGCCGACGACGCTGGACGGCTGCACGGCCACCGGGCCCGCCGGGTCGGTCGACGTGATGGTGATCAGCTCGTTGGTCCACGTCATGCCGATGGCGTTGGAGAGCTTGCGGCGCGTCTCGGAGACGTCGGCGCCGGGCGGTGGTGCGAGGTCCTGGGGAAGCAACGAGACGTTGTCGCCCACGGTCAACACCTTGCCGGTCAACGCCATCCGGACGTGATCAGGCGTCAGGGCCGTGCTGGCCAGACGCGAACCCGCCACGGTGATCGAGCGGGCACCCGCCACCTGGACCGGGGCCACGACGATCTCGGCTCCCTCGACCACGCCGAGGTTCGTCAGCGTCACGTCGTCGACCAGGACGACACCCGGCGGCTGCTCTCCGGCCGCGGCCAGGGCGGCGCTCACGCGGGCGCCGGTCAGCTTCACGGCGTCCCAGGCGCGCAGTCCCAAGGCGTCGAGCACCTCCGGGTGGAGGCGGACAACGCCGCGCCGGGTGTCCAGTGCGGACGGGGACAGGCGAGCCGTCAGCGTGATCACCCCGACGACTCTAGCCCGGCGTGCCGCGCACCGGGCCGGAGCTGGGATGAAGGGCTCCTTCATCCACGTCAGGTGGAGGAAGGAGCCCTTCATCCCAGCTCCCGGCAAGATCGCGGTTACGGCTTGTGGTGGCGGCGAAGCCCGATCTGGCGCCACGAGCGGCGGCGTCCGGCTGCGGGCATCGCGTTTTCCGCGGCGGCTGCTGCGGCGGCGTCACGGCGTGGGCGGCGCACGGCGCGCATGGCTGCACCGGCGACGCGGCCGTGCAGTGGCTGGCGCAGGCCGAGGCGGCGGGCGGCCACGCCGTGCGCGCGCTTGATCGCGCGGCGTTCGACGCCGGTCACCGTCCACGCCTCGGGGTGCTTGGACAGCCACATGTACCGCCGCACCGAGTAGGGCAGGTGCGCCAGGTACACGACCATCGCGATGATCAGCGCCACCAGCGGGAACGTGATGATCGCGGCGGCCAGCAGGCCGATCAGGACGAGCAGGGGGGCCACCGCGCGCGGTGGCACCTTCACGGTCTTCACGGACAGCGTAGGGATGCGCGACACCAGCAGCATCGCGACCACGACCGTCCAGATGCCCACGACGATCGGGTTGTTCCACCAGCCGTCGGTGCGCACCTGCTCCTCGATGATCAGCGGGAGCAGCAGCAGAAGACCGCCTGCCGGAGCCGGGACGCCGACGAAGAACTCCTTCGCGAACGGCGGCTGTTCCTTCTCCAGCAACGTGTTGAAGCGGGCCAGGCGGACCACCATGCAGACGGCGAAGATCAGCGCGATGACCCAGCCCGCGCGGCTGCCCTCGAACTTCCAGAGGTAGATCGCGAGGGCGGGGGCCACGCCGAACGAGATGGCGTCGGCCAGGGAGTCGAGCTCCGCGCCCATCTTCGACGTCGCGTCCAGCAGGCGCGCGATGCGGCCGTCCAGGCCGTCGAGGACGGCGGCGGCGGCGATCGAGGCGATCGCCGCGCCCCACATCCCGGTGTTCGCGAAGTGCACGGCGGACAGGCCCGCGGACATCGCGAGGACCGTGATGGCGTTCGGCAGGAGGCGAACGCCGGGCCCGCTGGGAGCCATCAGGCCTCCGGAAGCTCAGCGAGGACGGTCTCCCCGCCGATGGTGCGCTGGCCGGCCTCGACCAGGACGCGGCTGCCGCGCGGCACGTAGAGGTCCACGCGCGAGCCGAAGCGGATCAGGCCGTAGGTCTGGCCGGCGGCCACCTTCTCGCCCTCGGCGACCTCGCACACGATGCGGCGCGCGACCAGGCCGGCGATCTGCACCACGACGAGGTCGTGGCCGTTCACCGTGCGCAGCCACACGGTGTTGCGCTCGTTCTCCTCGGAGGCCTTGTCGAGGTCGGCCGAGAGGAACTTGCCGGGGTGGTACGAGACCTGGACGACCTCGCCGTCCGCGGGCACGCGCTGCACGTGCACGTCGAAGACCGAGAGGAACACGCTGACGCGCGTCATCGGCTGGGAGCCGAGGCCGAGCTCGGCGGGCGGGACGGCGTCGACCACGTGCGAGACGGTGCCGTCGGCCGGGGCGACCGCGATGTTCGGACGGGTCGGCGTCACGCGCTTCGGCTCGCGGAAGAACCACGCCACCCACGCCGTGACCAGGCCGAGGACGACGCCCAGCCGCTTGAAGCGCAGCCGGACGAGGAGGGTCGCGATCGCCGCGCCGGCGACGAACGGGCGTCCGGCCGGGTGCATCGGCGGCACCATGCCGCGCGCGAGTTCGAGGAAGTGGGAGACGGGCTTCTCGCTGCTCATCGTGTCTGGGGGTTCCGTAGCTTCCGTGAGTTGTCGGGCGGCATCACGCTACGCCAACACACCAAACCGCCCGGCGGGACTGCCGCGAACGCAAGTGGCCGGCCGGTTCGTGCATCCCCCGACGAATGCACGCGCCGACCGGCACCTGCATTCAGTGTAATCCCCGTCACAGGGCGTCAACAACGCCGGTCGGTGAGCGTTCCGTCACAGTCCGTCGACGCCGACCGCCTGCAGACGAAGCCGCACTTCAGGGACGCGATTAGCGTCACGGACGGCGGGCGCGACGAGATCATCGGGGTAGAGCGCAGCTCCGTCGGGCAGTCGCAGCACGAACAGTCCGCCCCAGTTGATTTCCAGCGTCGCGCGGTTAGCGGTGACGAGGTGGTCGGCCACCGCGCACGCCAGCAGTTCCGTCACGGTCTCGACCGCCGCCTCGTGGACCTGCTGCGGGGTCAGCGACGCGTCCACCGGCGCCCCGGTCAGCTGGTGCAGCTGACCGCGTTCCAACGCCGCCAGCACGTCCGGCAGCCGCTCGCCGATCTTGCTCACCCGGCCCGCGTGCCGCAGCGCGTCGGCGTAGCGCCGCACCTGGGCCGGGCCGCTCAACGAAACCAGCTCCTCCCACGTCGCGAACGGTCCCTTCACGCCGAGCAGCACCGACGCCGCCTCGGGGGAGACACCGGAGAGCAACGTCCAGCCCGGCCGCTCGTCGATCGGGACGTCACCGCTGCTCAGCGAGGCCATCGCGGCCACCCGCTCGCGGATCGGCGGATGGCTGTCGAACACCGACGTCGGCTCCCGCTCGGCCATCTCGCGCTCCAGGTCGCGCAGCTCGTGCACGCGTCGCGGATGGGAGAGGTAGGAGCGGAAGCCTTCGAGCAACGGCGGCGTGCGCCCGGCCGCGACCGCCAGCGACACGTAGGACGTGACGTAGTCGTGCCACGCCTCGCCCACCGGTCCGCTGCGCAGCAACGCCCTGCGCGCCGCGTCCCGCCCGGCCGCGGCCACCGCCACCTCGTCGGCGAACCGCTCGTGGTCACGGCTTTCGGACGCGGCGACCAACGCGTAGAGCGCGGCCCACGCGCTGAGCATCCCGAACGCGCGATCTGTCCGGATGGCCAGTTCGAGCGCCAGCTTCGCCCGGTAGGTCACCGCCGCGAGCTGGGTGTGGCCGCCGCCGTAGTGGCCGAGCTCGTGCGCCAGCACCGACCTCAGCTCACCGACGCTCAGCCCGGCCACGAGCGGCAGCCCGAGTTCGAGGTACCGCACGCCGCGGCGTTCCCACACGCTCGCGTTCGCGCCGTCGACGAGCCGGATGTCGTCCGGCCCGCGCGTGCCCGCCACCCGCGCCAGCTCGTCGACGTGCCGCCACAGCTCGGGATGCGCGTCGCGGGTCATCCGGACCCCGCCGGGCTCCGGCCGCGCGAAGACCGCGCGCAGCGTCGCCCACAGCGCCGGTCCGCCGAACACCACCGCGAGGACGAGCATCCAGGTGCCGCCCTCGACGTCGCCGATCGAGAACCGCCAGACCGCGATCGCCGTCAGGCCGCCCGCCAGCGCCACCGCGAGCACGAAGAAGCCCGCGAGCATCACCAGCGCGAGTACCGCCCTCATCCCCCCAGCCGCCCTTCTACTGCAGGTATCTGACCGTGACCTCGGCCCCTGCCGCCAGCTCCGTCACCTCGGCCGGCACCTCGATCAGGCAGTTCGACAGCGCCAGCGCCGACAGCAGGTGCGACCCCGGGCCCCCGACCGGCGTCACGACCTGGCCGGACGACGGGTCGTACAGGCCGCGCCGGAACTGCGTCTTACCCGCAGGAGACGACAACGCGCTCGACACGGTTGCCCGCGCGGTGGGGCGTTCGACGTCCGGGTGGCCCATCGACGCCAGCAGCGCGGGCCGGACGAAGACCTCGAACGACACCTGCGCGCTCACCGGGTTGCCCGGCAGCGTCAGCACCGGCAGACCCTCGTAGACACCGGCGCCCTGCGGTCCTCCAGGCTGCATCGCGACCTTGGTGAACCGCACGTCGTGGCTCGCCAGGGCGTCCTTGACCACCTCGTACGCACCCGCGCTGACCCCGCCGGACGTCACGATCACGTCCACCGAGCCCAGGTACGGCGCCAGCGCGCGGTGGAAGGCCTCCACGTCGTCCGGCACGAACCGCAGTTGCACGGCGACGCCGCCCGCGTCCCGCACGGAGGCCGCGAGCATCATGCCGTTCGACTCGTAGATCTGGCCCTGCCGCAGCGGCTTGCCCGGTTCGACCAGCTCGGAACCCGTGGAGAGGATCAGCACCCGCGGCCGCCTGCGCACCGGCAGCTCCGGCAGGCCGAGCGCGGACGCCAGGCCGAGCTGGGCCGGGCGCAGCACGGTGCCCGCGAGCAGCACGGGGTCGCCCTTCCGCACGTCGTCGCCCGCGACGCGGATGTTCGTGCCCGCCTCGACGGACGCGTTGATGGTCACGGTCTCGGTGCCGGCGTCGGTCAGCTCGACCTGGATCACCGCGTCGGCACCCGGCGGGACCGGGGCGCCGGTCATGATCCGCTGCACCGTGCCCGGTGCCAGCGGTGAAAGTTCGGTGCGGCCCGCCGGGATGTCGTCGGCCACGGGAAGGCTGACGGGAGTGCTCGCGAGGTCCGCGGCACGCACGGCGTACCCGTCCATCGCGGAGTTGTCGAACGGCGGCAGGGAAACGGGAGCGATGACGTCGGCGGCGAGCACGAGCCCGAGGCACTCGTCGAGGGGGAGCTGCACGACGGGCATCAACCCGACGAGCTCCGCGACGCGCTGGCGGTGTTCGGCGACTGTGGTGGGGGACACGACTGCATACTGCCAAGAGGCGGTGCCAAGAAGTGCGATCGTGACGACCGCTTGGGCCCGTTCATCTTCGGAGGTGTTGTTCGTGCAGGTCAGGACCCGGCACACACCGGCGTTCGGCGTGGCGAGGCTCGTGCTCGCGCCGGGCGAGATGGTGCTGGTCGATCCGCTGACCCTGGTGGCCACGAGCTTCGGCCTCTCGGTGGAGGTCAAGGGCTCCGGCGCCAAGGCCGTCGCGCTGTGCACGGCGGGCGCCGAGGGCGGCTGGGTCGACGCGGCCCCCGTGCTGCCCGGCGACCTGCACCTCGTCGAGCTCGACGAGGTGCACGGCTGGTGCTTCACGCGGCTCGGCTGGATCGCGTCGAGCAGCACCGTGGCGATGAACCCCGAGGCGCCGGTGCTGAAAGCGCTCTTCGGCGGCCTCGAAGGCTTCCTGAACTACGCGCACGGCCGGGGCAGCGTCGTGCTCGCCTGCTTCGGCGCGCTCGACCTCGTGACGCTGGAGGCGGGCGAGGCCGTGACCATCGCCAGCGACCACGTGATCGCGTTTGCGGACACCGTGCAATGCCGTCTCCGGCCGTCCGTGCCCGATGCCGTGCAATCCATTCAGAGCGGCGAGGGCCTGGTGTTCGACTTCGCCGGCCCCGGTGCCGTGCTGACCCAGACGCGCGGACCCCGGCGACTCACCACCTGGTTGCGCGCCAACGGAGTCAGCTGGAGTTCATGACTCCGTAAGGAGGTATCCGAGTGACTTTTCTTCTTTTAGCGTTGCGTTCTGCTTGCGTGATCTGAAGGAGGACGCCTTGGCTCTCGGTACCGTCAAGTGGTTCAACTCCGAAAAGGGATACGGCTTCATCGCAACCGACGGCGGGCCCGACGTGTTCGTGCACTACTCGGCGATCCAGATGGAAGGCTTCCGGACCCTCTCCGAGGGTGACCGGGTGGAGTTCGAGGTGCAGGCCGGACGGGACGGACGGAGCCAGGCGTCGGATGTGAGGAAGGCTTAGTCACAGCTTTGACCAACCCCCGGCACGCTGATCTGGCCGGACGTTAGGCTGCCTCGCGTGTCTGAGGACCTGAGCGGACGGCGGATCGCGCACTACCGGATCGACGGTGTGCTCGGCCGCGGCGGCATGAGCGTGACCTACAAGGCCACCGACGTGAGACTCGGCCGGAAAGTCGCGCTCAAGGTCATCGGCGAGCACCTGGCGCCCGATGCCGAGTTCCGCGAGCGGTTCGTCGACGAGGCGCGCAACACCTCCGCCATCGACCACGCGAACATCGTGCCGCTGTACGACTTCGACGAGGTCGACGGCCTGCTCTACATCGCGATGCGGCTGGTCGACGGCCAGGACCTCGCCGGGCACATCAAGGAGGGCCCGCTCACCCCGGCGCGCACGCTGACGCTGCTCGCCCAGGTCGCCGAAGCGCTCGACATGCTGCACGGCAAGGGCCTCGTGCACCTCGACGTGAAGCCGGCCAACGTCCTCGTGACCACCAAGGAAGGCGTGCGCGAGCACGTCTACGTCGCCGACTTCGGCCTCACCCGGCGCGGCGCCACCGGTCACCGCACCCGAACGGGTGATTTCCTCGGCTCGCCGACCTACGCGGCGCCCGAGCACCTGCGCGGCGAGCCCGTCGACGGCCGCACCGACCAGTACGCGCTGGCCTGCATGCTCTTCGCGTGCCTCTCCGGCCGCCCGCCGTTCCAGGGCGGCGTGCAGGAGGTCATCGCCGGTCACCTCGGCCAGCCCGTGCCCTCGCTGTCGCAGCTCGTCGGCCTGCCGCCGGCGATCGACGAGGTCATCCGCAAGGGCACCTCGAAGGACCCGTCGCAGCGGTTCGCGAGCTGCGCCGACCTGATCGCCGCCGCGCGCGTCGCTCTCGCCGGGGTCGCGCAGGGCTCGGCTCCCGCTCACGTCGGACCTGCCTCCGGCTCGATCCCGGTGCAGTCGCCGGTGTCCGGACCGATGCCCGTGCAGCAGGGGCCGTACCAGGGCGGCTACCAGCAGCAGCCGCTGTCCGACCCGGTCCGGCTGCGTCCGCCGAACCAGGTGGGCGTGAGCGCGTTCACGTCGTCGAAGAAGGAACGCCCGGCCTGGTTCGCGCCGGTCATCGCGGCCGCGGTCGCGATCGTGGTGATCGTCATCGTGGTCATCATCCTGTCGCCGCGCGACGAACCCGCGCGTCAGCCCAAGACGAACTCCTCGCCGACGCTGCAGCTCGACGACCAGTCGACCTCGAAGAAGCCGCTGCCCACCTCTGTGCCGGTGCGCACCTCGCGCTGACACTCGCTTGCACTCGACGTGCCCGAGTGCTAAACACGACTTAGCACTCGGCTCACCTGAGTGCCAAAGCAGTGAGGCTGGGAAGGTGAGGCACCCCGTCGATCGACGGGGAGTCGTCCGTCGCGGGCACCGAACCTGGCCACTGCACCGTGTTCCGCTGTGGGCTTTGCCGGCCCGCAGTGGCCCAGAATCCACAAAGGCGGAGGAACACACCGCAATGGCCAAGATGATTGCGTTCGACGAGGACGCCCGCCGCGGTCTCGAGCGGGGTATGAACACCCTCGCTGACGCCGTCAAGGTGACGCTCGGCCCGAAGGGCCGCAACGTCGTGCTGGAGAAGAAGTGGGGTGC